>CAIJOK010000061.1 GCA_903822205.1 uncultured beta proteobacterium
GTCAAAGTCTAGCAGACGAAGGACATTCTCGTGAGACCAACCTCAGGCAAATTTAGGTGGTGTCTCATGTTGACATACAGCGCTGAACATGATGCGTCAAAAGTGATGATAGGAATGGAAAAGTCGCAAAAACTCCACATCAGCGGGGGTTACAGACCGCGTTTTGACAACTTTGGCATGGATTGCGTACACAGCACGACCTTGGATTACAACGTGAGACACCACCGCATCTTTGAGCGGCGCTCGCGCCCTGTCCGCGACGCCGATCAAATCATTGGACGGGTCTTTTCATTCAGCGATGCCACCGAACGCAAGGCCATCGAACAGCAACTGTCAAACCAAAATGCGCGGTTGGAAGAGCAAGTCCTGCAACGCACAGCCGCCCTAAGCCACTAACTGGCAACGAAGCTGTAGCCCGTATGAAGCGAAGCGGAATACAGGGAAGTTAAACGTGAATGCCCTGGATTCGGCATTGAATGGAAAGTCACTGATTTGTAAATTTATTTGTCAAAAATTGCCGATTTGTGCTACTATTTTGGGCCTTTGGTTTCGATTCACCGGATGATGCCAACTGGAATTCAACGACACCAGCCCCCACTGGCATCGAAAAGCTGTAGGCCACGTGGGTAAGCTGGCATGAGCGGTGTGGCGTTTTGATTCTGCACCTGTGCGTTAGCCACTCACCCAAAAAGTCAATCGACAAGTTGATCGAAATAGCCAATGAAAAAACTCATGCTATCCACCTGGTTACCCGCCATCAGGCGCTGGTTGGCATCGCCCGTTTTTGACGGTGATCCGGTAAAAACAAGGCAGGCTGGCCTGCTCAATGTCTATGTCAATTTCAGCTTTTTGCTTACCTTGTTGTGCATGCTTGGCATTGTGTTGGGGCATAACGCGCCACGCAGCGCACTGAGCCTTGCCATGGTTTGGTTCGTTGTGCTTTTTCTGTTGCGTCACATGTTGCACCACGGCAAGGTAGCTTGGGTGACGTTCTGTGTGACGGTCCCATTTTTTATCCTGATCACAGCAGTGAACATCAGTCTGGGAACCATCCGAACACCCACTGCCGGGACCTATCTGTTTTGGATGATCCTGATCGGGCTTTTGTTTCAATGGCCTGGCATTGTGATGTCCACTGTGGCCAGCTCGCTGGCCATTCTGGGGCTGATCGCAGCAGAAAACGCCGGCCTGCTACCCCAGGCAAATTTCAGCGTTGGCATCACCCAATGGATCGTTTCTTCGTCCGTGTTTGCCATGACAGGAGGCTTGGTGTACCACATCAACCGGATCACAAACAACGCGCTGTTGTGTGCCGGGCATGAAATTGAACAACGCAGACATACAGAAGAAAAACTACGCTTAAGCCGCGATGAGTGGAAACGCACTTTTGACGCGATGGCCGACCTGATTTTCATCATTGATGACCAGCATCACATTCTCAGGATGAACAAGGCTGCAAGCACTGCCCTGGGCATGTCCGAAGACCAAGCCAAATCTATCCCGTGCTACGTCTGTATGCATGGGACAGACCATCCCCCTGAGAACTGTCCGCATGTCAAAACTGTCCAGGACCACGATACCCATCAGGTGGATGTTCTGGTGGAGCGTCTGGGTCATCGTTATCAGGTCACAACAACACCCATTCTGAACGCCGATGGCCAATACGAAGCCACCGTGCATGTCGCTCATGATATTTCTGAACGGATGCACCACGAACAGGAACTTGAAAAAGCCCGACAAGCAGCCGATGCCGCCAACCATGCCAAATCAGAATTTCTGGCCACGATGAGCCATGAACTGCGCACACCGATGAATGGCGTTTTGGGTATGGCGCAATTGCTCATCAAGCCTGAAATTCAGAATGACAAACGCATTCAATACGCACAGACCATTTTGAGTTCTGGCCACACGCTGTTGTCGCTGCTCAACGACATTTTGGACCTGTCCAAAGTAGAGGCTGGCAAACTTAATCTGGAGTCGATCGGTTTTGCCGTTGAACAGGTCGTGGGTGACATTTGCGCCCTGTTTGCCGAAACTGCCAACGCCAAAGGGCTGCAACTGACATCCGACTGGCGGGGGCCGACAGGGCCGTGCTATCTGGGTGACCCCTACCGGCTGCGTCAGATGCTCTCCAACCTGGTGGGCAATGCCATCAAATTCACCGATCACGGCTTTGTTTGCGTCTTGGTCACAGAACTTGAACGCCATTCGCAGCACGCTGTGCTCGAGTTTTCGGTTTCAGACAGCGGCAAGGGCATCACCGATGAGCAGCGGGCACGTTTGTTTCAACCTTTTAGCCAGGCCGACAGTTCAACCACCCGCCAATTTGGCGGGTCTGGCTTGGGGCTGTCTATCGTTTCACGGTTAGCGCGACTGATGGGCGGTGAGGTGGGCATTGACAGCCAACCCGGCCAAGGGGCGCGTTTTTGGTTTCGAGTTCGCGTTGATCTCCAGCCTGACACGCTTGTGTCACCAGAAACCACGGCGGCCTCAGAGGCTATGCCAGTCGAGGATTTGACAGGAACCGTGCTGATTGCCGAGGACAACCCCGTGAACCGGATGGTCATCATGGCGATGTTGGACGATCTGAATTGTTCGGGCTTGACGGTCGTGATCGCAGAAGACGGCTTGCAGGCGCTTGACCACATCACCCAGGGTGGCACGCCTGATCTTGTGCTGATGGACGTTCAAATGCCCATCATGGACGGTTTGACAGCGACTGCGCACATCCGTTTGTGGCAAGCTGATCACGGCATACCGCACCTGCCCATCATTGCCTTGACGGCCAGTGCCTTTGAAGAAGACGGGCAAAAGTGTCTGGATGCCGGCATGGATGGTTTTCTGGTCAAACCCCTGGGCATCAAGAAACTTCAGGACACGCTGACCTGTTGGCTTTAACGCATGTGCCATGCTGATGCATCACACACAACAGTCAATCGAGTCAATCGAGTCAATCGACAAATTGATGGAGTAGCCGATGAAAAATTGCATTCAAGTGACCTGGATACCCGCCATCAAACGCCGACTACAGGGGGTATTACAGGATGTGACCGAGATCATGCACAGCCACAAGCATGTGGCTAAGAACAAACTGCGGCTGCAAGAGGTGCTGGACATCGTCCAAGAGGCCGTGTGGGATTGGCATGTGCCGTCCGGTTGCGTGTTGCATAACCTGCAGTGGTATGAACTGCTGGGTTTGCAACCCGGTGAAATTGCCGATACGGTGGACGCGTTTGCTGCACTGATTCATCCTGACGACGCGCCTGTCGTGCGGCAACGTATTGAAGCCTTACAGAGCGGCAAGACAGTGGCCTACCAGTCCGAGCACAGGATGGTGGGACGACAAGGCACGATTTGGGTGCAAGACAGGGGTGGTGTGGTTGAACGAGACAAACAGGGCCACCCTGTTCGCGTGGTTGGCAGTTTTATTGACATCACCGAACGCAAATTGGCACAAATGGAACTGCAAAACTACCGCAATCATCTTGAGGAACTGGTGCAGATTCAAAACGTGGAATTGCAACAGGCTTTTGATGAATTGACGGTCTCTGAAACGAAATACCGAACGCTGATTGAAACCACGGGAACGGGCTATTTGATCCTCGACTTGAATGGCTGTGTACTGGATGCCAACCCCGAATATGTGCGCCTATCCGGACACCAGGAACTCAAAGATATTCTGGGCCGATCGGTTCTACAGTGGACCGCTGACCACGAGAAAGTGAAAAACAAAAATGCCATAGCGCAATGCATCAAAGATGGTTTTATCCGGAATTTAGTTGTCGATTATGTGGACAAGTGCGGCCACATCACCCCCGTCGAGATCAATGCAACCGTTGTGACGGTGGGCGATTCACCGCTATTCGTATCGCTCTGCCGCGACATTTCTGAGCGCAAAAGGATGGAAGACACCTTGAAGGACAGTCACGAACGTTGGCAATTTGCACTGGAAGGGTCAGGCGATGGCGTTTGGGACTGGAATATTCAGACCGGTAAGGCACAGTTTTCCAAAGTCTGGAAGGCAATGCTGGGCTTTACCGACGCTGAAATTGGCGACGATGCAACCGAATGGAGCAGCCGTGTTCACGCCGACGATTTGCCCAGGGTCATGAAAACCATTCAGGCACACCTGGACGGCAAGACACATTCTGTTGCCTGTGATTTCCGCATATTGTGCAAGAACGGAAGCTACAAATACATGTTTGGTCGCGGCATGGTGGTCAGCCGCAGTGACGACGGGAGACCGGTACGGCTGGTCGGAACACAAACCGATATCACCGAACGAAAGAACCTTGAAAATCAGGCCAATTTTGCCAACCGTGCCAAGTCAGAATTTTTGGCCACGATGAGCCATGAACTTCGCACACCGATGAACGGTATTTTGGGCATGGCGCAGTTGCTCGTCAAACCTGTCATTGCGGATGACCAGCGCATTCAATTCGCGAAAACCATTTTGAGTTCGGGTCACACCCTGTTGTCACTGCTCAACGACATTTTGGACCTGTCCAAGGTCGAGGCGGGCAAACTTAAATTGGAGTCGATGACGTTTGCGGCTGACACCCTTGTGCGTGACGTTCATGCCCTGTTTGCCGAAGCCGCCAACGCCAAAGGGCTGCAACTGACATTTGACTGGCACGGGCCGGCAGGGGCCTGTTACCTGGGTGACCCCTACCGGTTGCGCCAGATGATCTCCAACCTGGTCAGCAACGCCGTCAAATTCACTGCCCATGGCTTTGTTTACATAGATGCCAGCGAAGTTAAACGCCATTCGCAGCACGCGGTGCTTGAGTTTTCGGTTTCAGACAGCGGCATTGGCATCTCATCTGAACAGCGGGAACGTCTGTTTCAGCCCTTTAGCCAGGCCGATCACGCGACCACCCGCCAATATGGCGGCTCTGGTTTGGGGCTGTCCATCGTTTTGCAACTGGCTAAGCTGATGGGCGGTGAGGTTGGCCTTGACAGCCAACCCGGCCTGGGCACGCGTTTCTGGGTTCGAGTTTGCGTTGCAACCCAAGCTTTGGTGGATGAGATGCCTCAGGCCGTCTTGGCATCCACCCCAGTGCCGGCCAAGGACTTGACAGGAACGGTGCTGGTTGCCGAGGACAACCCCGTGAACCGGATGGTCATCATGGCGATGCTGGACGATCTGAATTGTCAGGGCTTGACGGTCACGAACGTTGAAGACGGCCAGCAGGCGCTTGACCACATCACCCAGGGGGGGACGCCCGACCTGGTGCTGATGGATGTTCAAATGCCCATCATGGACGGTTTGACCGCGACTGAGCTTATCCGTCTGTGGCAAGCCGATCATGGCAAACCGCGTCTGCCCATTGTTGCCCTGACAGCCAGTGCCTTTGAGGAAAACAGGCAACAATGTCTGGACAGTGGCATGGATGATTTTCTGGTAAAACCCCTGGACATCCAGAAGCTGCAAGCCATGCTGACGCACTGGCTAAGGCCTGATGATTCGGATCAAAACCCCATGAACCCCAACCCTCCATCAACATGAACGAACCCCTTGTGACCTTTCGCGCCCGGGCCTATGCCCTGGTAACTCTTGTCATGCTGGGCATTTTGAGTCTTCAATTGACCCATGCGCCCAGTTATGCCTGTCCGATTTTTCCGGCAGCCGGTCTGGCGCTGGTCTTGATGCTGATGTCAGGCAACCGGCAGTGGCCATCCGTTTGGGTAGGGGCGCTGATCGTTTGCGGGTATGCCACCTACCGCCATGGCAGTGTGGATTGGGGCGATGCACCAGTGCTCCTAGCCACAGCCTGCGGGGTGGTGTTACAGGCCTGGGCAGGGGCCTGGCTTATTCGGCGCTGGCTGCCTCAGCACTGGCAGCATCTGGAAGGCCAGAGCGAAGTGCTGACGTTTCTGGCTTTGGGCGGGCCGTTAGCGTGTGTGATCTCGGCCACCGTGGGGGTGATGTCGCTGTATGCGGCAGGCAAAGCACTCGGGGCGGATGTGCCCTGGGTGTGGCTGACGTGGTGGTGTGGCGACCTCTTGGGTGTGTTGATGTTTGCGCCCTTGACGATGGCGTTTTTCAAGCGTCAAGAGCCATTGTGGCGGGGGCGATTGGGAATGCTGGGCGGGCTGGTTCTGGTCAGCGTATCAGCAGTGCTGGCGGTTTTTATTCAGCTATCCAAGATGGATCAGGCGAGGTATCGCGAAGAAATTTCCATCCATGCAGAGGTGATCAAGCATCACATCGAAATACGCTTGGAAAGCTACAAGGAAATGCTGGAAATGATCGTCCACATGATCGAAGTTTCGCCCAATCTGAGCCGTGAGCAATTTGAGTATTTCACGTACCAGGCCATCAAGGACGATCCGGATCAGAGGGTGCTGGGTTTCAAGACTTACGTACCCAACGCCGGCTATGCCGCGCTGGGCTTAGACGGTTCTTCTGATCCCACGCATGCCGCCGCTATTGCCGATGCCATTGAGCGCACACTTCGCTTTGGCAAACCCACTCTCACCGGCCCCATCGTGCTGATGCGAGACCCCAAGGAGGATGCGTTGGTGCTGTACCCGGCCTACCAGCGAAACACAAAAAAGTCCGATTTGGACAAACCGCCCATCCCGCTGGGTTTTATTGTGAGCACCCTCAAGGTCGCCGAGATGGCAAAGATAGCGCAGACCGCCGTGGGACCGAGCTTTGATCCAGGTGTCGTGTTCACACTCAATGACCCCAAAGCCTCGCTTGGTCAGCACCTGCTGTTTCAGTCCGATCCTTCCCCACTACCGTCCCGGGTCCATCTGGTCTGGCATGACTCCATCAGCGTCTTTGACCGGAACTGGGACATTGTGGTGTATCCAAATCAGCAGTGGCTGGGTGAACACCGCGCATGGACGGCGTGGGTTGTAGGCGCTGCGGGCTTGTTGTTGACCAGTGTGCTGCAAGTGTTGATTTTGGTCAGTACAGGGAGAACCGCACTGGTTCGCCGCCAAGTGCAGGAGCAGACGATCGAATTACGCGAAACGACCGATGCACTGCATGAGCGCAGCCGGCTCATTCGCAACGTGATCGACAACATCGCTGACCCCGTGTTTTTGAAGGATGAACAAGGCACATTCGTCCTGGTCAATGCAGCCCTGGCACGCTTGTACAACACCCACCCGGCGGCCTTGATCGGCCTGCGTCCCAGCGACCTTAGCACGTCGGTTTCTTTGGCCAGTGGCTTTGTGCGGGGCGAGCAGTCGGCTCTGTCCAATGGCGAAACGCTGGTCTTTTTTGAGGACATTCAAGACAGCGCAACCGGCAAGGTTCGCCATTACAAATCCACCAAGACCCCCATGACGGACCTGCAGGGGCGGCCTCAGGTGCTGGTGGTTGTTCAGGACATGACCGAGATCATGCGCAGCTATCAGCAAGTGGCCCAGAGTGAGCAACGGCTTCAAGATGTGATGAACATCACCCATGAGGCCATGTGGGACTGGCACATACCAACGGGTCGTGTGCTGCACAACCAGCAATGGTGTGTCACGCTGGGTCTGCAACCGAGTCAAGTTTCGGACACGGAGGACACGTTTTACGCCTGGATTCACCCGGACGACAAATCTGATGTCATGAAGCGCCTTGATGCCCTGCTGCGGGGTGAGACAGGCAGCTACCAGTCCGAGCACCGAATGCTGGGCCAGCAGGGCATGATCTGGGTGCAAGACCGTGGTGGCGTGGTTGAACGTGACGAACAGGGTTGTCCCGTCCGTGTGGTTGGCAGTTTTACAGACATCACGGAGCGACGCAATGCCCAGGACAGGATCACGGACCTGCTGAGTGAGCAGCGCGCCATTTTGCAAAGCGATGTCGTCGGTTTGCTCATCACGCAAGGCAGCCGGATGCTCTGGGTCACGCCATCTTTGCTGCGCACCTTGGGGTATGACTGGCTGCATGTCGAGGGCCTGGACATCCGCTTTATGTTTCAGAATGAAGAGGCTTTTTTGAGTTGGGGTGAAGCGGCATACCCTGTGATCCGTGCCTACCAGGTGTTTCGCACATCGCTACAGTTTTGCCACAAGAACGGCACCCTGATTTGGTTTGACCTTGCGGGCACGATGTTTGGCAAGAATTCGGATCAAGTGTTGTGGTCGTGTGTGGACATCACCGCCCAAAAATCAGCCGAGGCCAAATTGATCGAAGCCCAGCAAGAGGCTTTGGCGGCCACCGCTGCCAAAAGCCAGTTTTTGGCGACGATGAGCCATGAGGTTCGCACGCCGATGAATGGCATTTTGGGTATGGCGCAGTTGCTCGTCAAGCCTGAGATTCAGGATGAGAAACGCATTCAATACGCTAAAACCATTCTCAATGCAGGCCAGACGCTTTTGTCGCTGCTCAACGACATTCTGGACCTGTCCAAAGTCGAGGCCGGCAAACTGAATCTTGAGTCGATTGCCTTTGCGGTTGACCCCATCGTGAGTGATATTCAAGCCCTGTTTGCCAAACCTGCCCACGCCAAAGGGCTGCAACTGACATCTGACTGGCAGGGACCGGCTGGTACGTGCTACCTGGGTGACCCCTACCGGCTGCGCCAGATGCTCTCAAACTTGGTCAACAATGCCATCAAATTCACAGCCAGTGGCTTTGTTCACATTGTGGCCAACGAAATTGAACGCCAGTCACGGCACGCAGTGCTGGAGTTTTCTGTCTCAGACAGTGGTGTTGGCATCACCCTTGAGCAGCAAGCACGCTTGTTTCAACCGTTTAGCCAGGCCGACACGTCGACCACCCGACGATTTGGTGGCACGGGTCTGGGGCTGTCCATTGTTTTACGGCTGGCGCATCTGATGGGCGGCGAGGTGGGCATTGACAGCCAACCCGGCCAAGGTGCACGTTTCTGGTTCCGTATCCGCGTTGATCTACAGCTTGATGCCCTTATGTCACCAGAAACCACGGAGGCATCAGAGGATGTGCCAGCCGTGAGCTTGGCAGGCAAACTGCTGATAGCCGAGGACAACCCCGTGAATAGGATGGTCATCACCGCGATGCTGGACGACTTGAGTTGTTCGGGTGTGACGGTCACGATCGTTGAAGACGGCCAGCAGGCGCTTGACCACATCACCCAGGGGGGGGCACCCAACCTGGTGCTGATGGATGTTCAGATGCCTGTCATGGACGGTCTGACAGCCACCGAACTTATCCGTTCATGGCAAGCCGACCACGGCAAACCACGCCTGCCCATTGTTGCCCTGACGGCCAGTGCCTACCAGGAAGACAGGCAAAAGTGTCTGGACAGCGGCATGGATGATGTTCTGGTCAAACCCTTAGACATTCAAAAGCTGCAAGCCACACTGACGCGCTGGCTGTAGGGATGGCCCTGGGGTGTTCTGGTAGCTACCCTGTGTGATGGGCCTATAACGCCCGTCCAGCCTGCACGGGTAGCTATCACATTTAAAGTAAAACGCAAATTGACGGGACAGATCACATCCATGCACCCACGTACCAACCTGATTCTCTCGGGTGTTGCCATTGCGCTGATTTGGCAATTGCCCTACGGCGAACTGGTGCTGTACCCTTTTAGCCTGCTGTCAACTTACGCGCACGAAATGGGTCACGGACTGACTGCACTGTTGGTGGGGGCCAGATTTGATGCCTTGCATATCCACGCTGATGGTTCGGGTATGGCTGTCTGGCAAGGCAGCCCCACACACTTTGACACGGCACTGGTCGCAGCAGGCGGGCTGGCTGGACCCACACTGGCAGGCACGGGGCTGTTGTTGCTGTCTCGCTGGTCAGCCCGTGCCGTGCTGGCGCTGTTGGCCGTCTTGATTGCCCTGTCGGTGGCCCTGTGGTCACGCAACACTTTTGGCGTGGTCTATTTGTTGTCAGTGGCTGCCACCTTGGCGATCGCTGCCAAGGTGCTGCCTGACATTTGGGCGGCATTTCTGTTGCATCTGGTGGCGGTCACTCTGTGTCTGTCGTGGTGGACTGATCTGAGCTATATGTTTGCCAAGCAGGCGATCGTCAACGGCTTGCCCCATCCCTCTGACAGTGCGGTTATCGCACAAGCGCTGGGGTTTCCCTGGTGGTTTGGGGGTGGGTTGGTGGCTTTGTTGTCACTGACGGCGCTGTTGCTGTTGCTGGGAACGGGTTGGGTCACCCGCAAGCGGTGACAGGTGATCGCAGTGCCACGAATTGCCACAAGTTGATACAAGTTGCCAATGAACAAATATTTTCCATCCACCTTGGTCTTCGCTGTCAAGCGCTGGCTGGCACCGCCGGTTTTTGACGGCGATGCGGTCAAAACAAGGCGGGCTGTCTTGCTCAATGTCATTGTCATTTTGGGCCTTTTTCGTTCGTTGATGATCGTCGTTGGCGCTGCGCTTGGTGACAACATTCCAGTCAGCACACAGATCTTCGCCATCGTTTGGTTCATTTTGCTGTTGCTAATGCGACGCTTGTTGCACAACGGCAAGCTCGCGCTGGTCACCTTGGGACTGACGGGCATCCTTTTTATCGTTCTCACAGTGGCCATCCTCAGTCTGGGAACCATCCGAACACCGATTGCTGCGGTCTATCTGTTTTGGGTGGTACTGATCGGGACGTTGTTTCAATGGCGTGGCGTTGTGGTGGCCACTGTTGCCTGCTCACTGGTTATTTTGGGGCTTATCCTGGCAGAAAACGCCGGCCTGCTGCCGCAGCCCAATTACAGCGTTGGCATCACCCAATGGTTTGTTTTTACGGCTTTGTTTGTCTCTGGCGCGGCGTGGTCTTACTACACCAACCGAATCACCAACATCGCACTGGAACGCGCCGAGCAAGAAGTCGAACAGCGCCGACGTGCAGAGGCACTGCTGCGTGCGGTGATGGACAACATGACCGACCCCGTGATGCTCAAAGATGCGCAAGGCCGTTTTACGCTGGTCAATCAGGCACTGGCCCGCCGCTACAACACCACCCCTGAGGCCATGCTGGGCAAACACGAGGGAGACTTTGGCGTGCCCACCTTACAGACCGACAGCCTGCGGCAAAGTGTGCAAGCCGTCTTGCAAACAGGCCAAACGCAAGTGGATTTGGAGGATGGACTGGATATGGCCAGCGGTGATGTTCGGCATTACAAATCCATCAAGACCCCCATGTTTGACATTCTGGGACAGCCTCAGGTGCTGGTGGTTGTGCAGGACATGACCGAGATCATGCGCAGTCACAAGCAAGTGGCCGAGAGTGAGCAGCGGCTTGCCGGCCTGCTGAGTGAGCAGCGAGCCATTCTGCAAAGCGATGTCGTCGGTTTGCTGATCACGCAAGGCAGCCGCATGCTTTGGGCTACTCCGTCTTTGTTGCGCACCTTGGGGTATGACTGGCTGGATGTCGAGGGCCTGGATATCCGCTTTATGTTTCAGAGTGAAGATGCCTTTTTGCTGTGGGTTTCAGGTGCGTACCCCGTGATTCACGCCTGTCAGGTGTTTCGCACATCGATTCAATTGCGCCACAAAAACGGCATTTTGTGCTGGTTTGACCTAGCAGGCACGATGTTTGGCGAACACGCTGAGCAAGTGCTTTGGTCGTGTGTGGACATCTCTGCCCAAAAAATGGCCGAGGCAAAATTGATCGAAGCCCAGCAAGAGGCTTTGGCTGCCACCGCAGCCAAAAGCCAATTTTTGGCCATGATGAGCCATGAGGTTCGCACACCAATGAATGGCATTCTGGGCATGGCACAGTTGCTCGTCAAACCTGATATGCAAGATGACCGGCGCGTGCAATACGCGCAAACCATTCTCAGTTCGGGCCACACACTTTTGTCACTGCTCAACGACATCCTGGACCTGTCCAAAGTAGAGGCCGGCAAACTGAAACTGGAGTCCATTGCCTTTGCGGTTGATCAGGTGGTGGGTGACATTCAGGCCCTGTTTGCAGAGGCTGCCGGTGTCAAAGGGCTGCAACTGACATCCGTCTGGCAGGGTGCAGCAGGGCAGTGCTATCTGGGTGACCCCTACCGGCTGCGTCAGATGATCTCAAACCTGGTCAGCAATGCGATCAAATTTACTGCTCACGGCTTTGTTCGCATAGTGGCCAGAAAAGTTGAACACCCGTCCCAGCACGCGGTGCTTGAGTTTTCAGTTTCGGACAGCGGCATTGGCGTTCCCTATGAGCAGCAGGCCCGTCTGTTTGAGCCTTTTAGCCAGGCCGACACGTCAACCACCCGACGATTTGGCGGCACCGGTCTGGGGCTGTCCATCGTTTCACAGTTGGCGCATCTGATGGAGGGTGAAGTTGGCATTGACAGCCAACCCGGCCAGGGCGCACGTTTCTGGTTTCGGGTTCGCGTTGCATTCCAGGCACAGGCGCACGAGCCACGTCTGATGACGGCGGCATCGGACGCTGCATGGGTGGGAAACTTGACCGGTGTGGTGTTGGTCGCCGAGGACAACCCCGTGAACCGGATGGTCATCACGGCCATGTTGGGCGAGCTGAATTGTTCAGGATTGAAGGTCGTGGTCGTTGAAGACGGCCAGCAGGCGCTGGACCACATCACCCAGGGGGGGCAACCTGACCTGGTGCTAATGGACGTTCAAATGCCGGTGATGGACGGTCTGACGGCCACTGAGCGTATCCGTTTGTGGCAAGCCGAACACGGCCAAGCGCGCCTGCCCATCGTTGCCTTGACGGCCAGTGCCTTTGAGGAGGACCGGCAAAAGTGTTTGAACAGCGGCATGGATGATTTTCTGGTCAAACCCCTGGACATCCACAAGCTGCAAGCCATGCTGCTGAGCTGGTTGCAGACAAGTGGCTCATCAGACACGCTGTCACCTACAAGGTGAACCCGATCAATGCGAAAAATACCAACCTTCATAAGCATGTGGTGACGTTCACGATCGGTCCATTGCTGAATCAAGGTTCAAACGTCTCTCAGAGATTTTTGACATATATCAGGATTTTCTGACACATTTCTAAGGATTTTCTGATTTTTTAGGCATTTTGTGCGAGACAATCTTCACCAGCATTCGCCATCATTCATCATCATTCGTCAGCATTTACCGGCATTCGTCAGTAGCCCCTCGCCCATGAACATCCCCGATACCTCGTCAAAAAACTTCAGCATGTTTGCAAGTCTGTGCGCTTGTTCAAAATAAACCACTGACTCATGATGTTCAACATTTCAAGCCTTCGCGGCAAGCTGTACCTGGCTTTTGTTGCCATTCTCTTCATCAGCACGATTTCCCTGTCAGTTGGGTTAGGCCGCATGGCATCGCTCAATGATCGTCTCATGGAGATCGTGAGCCAGACAGCCCCCAAAGTCTGGCTGACCAAGGACATCCAGCGTCAATTGATGGCGCTCAGGAACAATGAAAAGAACGTCCTGCTGTCCGAGGGACAGGATCAGTTGGATTTGGCTCAGGAGCGTGGCAAAAAGTTGGAAACTGAGCTTGAATCGCTTGAGGGGCAAATTTCCCAGCTTGTGGTCAGCAAAGAGGGCAAAGCCAGTCTCAAAATTTACAGCGAGCAAGTTGAACGCTATCTTGCCGTGCGCCATCAGGTGATAGACCTCGCCAAAGAAGCCGTTGCCTTGTCTTCTTCTGGGAGTCAGGTCACAGGCGTTGAGGTCAATGCCCGGGCACTACGACTTTCGCAGGACAAGGGTCTGCTGCCTCTCGATGCCGCTGCATCAGCGCTTGAAGCGTTGTCTGAGCAGAATGTTGCGTGGATGAACGCATCAAAGGCCGCAGCCACTGCCGAGTATGACAGCGCTCGCACGGTGCTCATTGGACTGCTGATCTTGAAGTTGTCACTGGGCCTGGCCGTTGCCTACGGGCTTACACGTACCTTGCTGGGGAGGGTGCAAGCAGTGACTTTTCGCAGCGAGCAGATTGTGCTTGGGAAATTTGATGTTCAAGAGGACCCTGCGGTCGATGAATTAACGGTGATCAGTCGGTCCCACGCCAGCGTGATGCGTGTCATGCGTGACTTGATCGAACAAACGCGCCAAGTTGCCCAAGCTTCACGCACGGGCGATCTCTCTAAAAGAATGAACACGGCAAACCTCAAGGGGGATTGGATGGCACTGGGCCGAGGAATCAACACGGTGATTGAAGAATTGCTCAAGCCTGGCTATGCCCAAACTCGGTTACTGCTGGAAATGGCCGAAGGCCATTTGACCGCCAGAATCACCGACGAATTCAAAGGTGATCTTCATCGTGTCAATCAGGCATCCAATCAACTGGCAAAAAATTCGCAATGCGCGATCAACGCGTTTGATGAACTGATGGCCAGCTTTGCTGCGGGCAAGCTGGAAGGGCGTGCGCGTGTCGATGATCACCTGGGCGACTGGCGAAAGATCATGGTTGGACTCAACAGCATACTGGCCAACGTTCACCATGCTGCACAGGAACGAGAGGCCCAGAGCTGGGTCAAAACAGGCCTATCCGGACTTGCGCAGCAAATGCTGGGAGATCTCACTCTGACCGATATGGCCGGCCAGATCATGACCTATCTTGCGCACTACGTCGATGCCCATGTAGGCGCTTTGTATGTCTGGAGTGAGGGTGAACGGGTGCTGCATCAAGTTGGCAGTTATGCCTACGAGCAAAGCGCGACGGTTCCCACCCGATTTGCCCTGGGTGAGGGTCTTGTCGGGCAGGCCGCACTTCAGAAACAAGCCATTTCCGTCACTGACTTGCCCCAGAACTTTGTTCGTGTCACATCCGGCATGGGTGCTGCCTTGCCCAAGAACTGTCTGGTGATTCCCTTGTTGTACGAAGGCAAGATCAAGGGGGTTATCGAACTGGGCAGTCTGCACGACTTTGACCCGCTGACCCTTGAAATGTTGCACGCAGCAGGTTCTTCTGTGGCCACTGCCCTCAATACCGCAGAGGCCAATACCCGAACCCGCACTCTGCTGCAACGAACACAGGAGCAGGCCGCACAACTGCAACTGCAACAGGAGGAGTTGCAGCAGTCCAACGAAGAACTGGAAGAGCAAGCGCAGAATCTAAAGTTAAGCGAGGAACGGCTTAAAGCTCAGCAAATCAAGTTGCAGCAAACCAACGAAGAACTCGAAGAGCAAACCAGGATGCTGGAGAGTCAAAGCGCTGCGGTTGCCCGCACCAATGCTGATCTTGAGGCGGCCAAGGTCGATCTTCAAATGCAAGCCGAAGCGCTGGCGATCTCTTCAAAATACAAGAGTGAGTTTCTGGCCAATATGAGCCACGAGTTGCGCACTCCGCTGAATGCCATGCTCATCCTATCGCGTTCGCTGGCAGATAACCGTGATGGCAATCTCAATGACAAGCAGGTGACGGCAGCCAAAGTGATGCATCAAAGTGGCAATGATCTGTTGTCGATCATCAACGACATTCTGGACCTGTCCAAGATCGAAGCAGGTCACGAAATAGCCGAGATAGACGATGTTGATCTGACCATGGTTGCAGGTCAGCTCACCGCACTGTTCAACACGGTTGCTGAAGAAAAAGGCTTGTTCTTTCAATTGGAAATGGATGCTGCGCTGCCAAGCAAAATTCGCAGTGACCGCCAGCGATTAGGACAAATTTTGCGCAATCTTCTTGCCAATGCCTTCAAGTTCACCGCGCAAGGCGGTGTTGTTCTCAAGTTTTCTTTGGCCGATGCGCATCATGTGGCCATTGCTGTCATCGACAGCGGCATTGGCATTCCACAAGATAAGCAGGGCCACGTTTGGGAGGCCTTCCAGCAGGCTGACGGTTCGATCAACCGCGAATTTGGGGGGACGGGCCTGGGACTTTCCATTTCACGCGAGCTGGCCAAACTATTGGGTGCCAAGATCGACTTGATTTCCAAGACGGGTGAAGGGTCCACATTTACCCTCTGTCTGCCCATTGATGGCCCCCCTCATGAACCTGATCAGCCTGGAGCGAAGATCACTGAAGCAGCAAACGACCGTCAAAGACAGAGCGGACAGAGCAGACATATCAGCCATATCAGCCATTTAAGGATGCCAGAGACGGCGAGTCGCAAAATTTTGGCTGCATCCCATTCAAGCCTCCACACAGGTGTCAAAAAGACCAAGGCCGTCGAACGAATTGCCGATGATCGTGCCACCTTGGCGCGTGATGCAGCCACGATTCTTATCGTGGAAGATGACCCCCATTTTGCGCAAGTGCTGGCCGAACTTTGCCGCGAAAAAAGCATGCCGTTTCTGGCTTGCCCGACTGCTGAAGAAGCGCTGGAACTTCTTGCCACGTACCGCGTTGTCGGTGTCTTGCTCGACATGAACTTGCCAGACCATGAGGGCTTGTTGGTGCTCAACCGAATCAAGGATAAGCTCGAAACACTCCACATTCCTGTCTATGTCATTTCCGTCGAGGAGAGGCGACACCAGGTCTTGCATCACGGTGCAATTGGTTTTCTGCAAAAACCGGTATCACCTGAGCAATTGCAAGAAGCCTACACCACCCTCCATGAGGCCAGTGGCAAAAATATCAAAACCGTCCTGGTGGTTGAAGACGACGTAGCCCTGCGAGCAGCGGTGCGTACACTTTTGGATGCTGACGATGTCAGCCTCCACGAGGCAAGCACTGGCGAACAGGCGCTGGCGATGATGAGGCAATCGTCGATCGATCTCATCATCCTTGATCTGGGTCTGCCAGACATGAACGGCTTTGAATTTCTTGAACAAGCAGGTGTCAAGGAAGGTACACAACTGCCGCCAGTCATCGTATTTACAGGGCGCGAATTAAGCCGTGAAGAATACGAACAGTTGCAACGCTACTCTGCTCAGGTTGTCATCAAAGGCGTGCGCTCAGATGAACGATTGGTGAACGAGGTGGCGCTCTTTTTGCACCGTCGGGTGGCCACTTTGCCTGACAGGGCGCAGAAGATGCTGGCCATGCTGCATGATCGCGATGCCTTGTTTACCGGCAAAAAGGTCTTGCTGGTGGATGACGACATTCGCAACATTTTTTCACTCTCGGGCCTATTGGAAGAGCGTGGCTTCAAAGTCATCACCGCCAAAAATGGGCAGGATGCCTTGGACAAGTTGGCTCTGCACCCAACTCTGGACGTGCTGCTGACCGATATCATGATGCCGGTGATGGATGGCTACGAGCTTATCCGGCAAGTGCGAAGGCAGGAGCGACACGCACGATTGCCAATTCTGGCTTTGACCGCCAAAGCGATGAAAGGTGACCGTGATCGTTGCATGGAAGCAGGTGCCTCAGATTACTTGAGCAAGCCGGTTGACACCGATCGACTGTTATCGACCCTGCGCGTTTGGCTGTACCGCTGATGTGTGAATTAAAGGTCAGTGCAACACAGGACACCACCTTGGTGGAAGACCTGGAAATTACCTTGCTGCTTTCTGCACTAGAGCAGCGATGGGGCTATGATTTTCGTGACTACGCCCGGGAATCCGTCAAGCGACGTATTCGTGCAGCGATGATTCGCCACGGTGCGGCCCACGTCAGCGAACTGATTCCAAGGATGCTTTACGACGGGGAGTTTTGCTTAGATATCGTGCAAGGCTTTTCTGTGCCGGTGACTGAAATGTTTCGTGATCCAGAGGTTTGGAAAGCTTTGCGTGATCATGTCTTTCCGATGCTGCGTACGTGGCCCTATTTCAAAATTTGGCACGCGGGCTGTGCAACGGGTGAGGAAGTTTATTCCTTGGCCATCCTGCTTTTTGAAGCCGGTTTGCTGGAAAGAGCCACCCTCTACGCCACCGACTTTAATGAGACGGTGTTGCAGCAAGCCCGTGAGGGGGTTTTTGACATCAAGCACACGCAAGTTGCCAGCCGCAACTACTTTCAGGCTGGCGGCTTGCACTCGCTCAATGCCTATTACCACGCCCAAGACCATCTGGTTCAAGTAAACAGCACCTTGCGCAAGGCCGTCGTATGGGCCAACCATAACCTGGTGGCCGACAGCGTGTTTGGCGAGATGAACCTGATCTTGTGCCGCAATGTTTTGATTTATTTCAGCCAAGCCTTGCAGAACCGCACTTTGGAACTGTTGACTTCCAGTTTGTCACCGGGTGGTTACTTGTGCTTGGGTACCAAAGAGACACTTGACTTTACCAGCGTCGGTCATTGCTATGAGCTTATTGCGCCCACGGAGCGCATTTATCGCTGTGTCCACGGCGAGATGATCGATACCCCAGATAGCGGCACATTCACCATCAACCCTCCACCACTCACCGCATGAATCACTCTCAACCCTCCATCTTCCATCGTACGATTCACGCGAAACCATCGAATGTTCATCGTACACATCACGCTAAAGCCTGCAACACCCATGGCATGAATCACTCAACCGGTTGCAAAATCCTGGTCGTTGACGATGTAGATGCCAATCTGTTGGCCATTGAGTCGGTACTTGCCGATATTGACGCTGAACTGCTTCTTGCTAACAGTGGTGAAGCCGCACTGGAACTGTTGATGCGTGAAACGGAGGTGCCGGCCCTGGCCTTGATCGACGTTCAAATGCCGGGCATTGACGGTTATGAATTGGCACGACTGATCCGAGGGAATGTGCGCTTGCAGCATGTACCGATCATCTTTCTTTCGGCTATCTTTCGGGATGCTACGCATATTTTTACGGGGTACGAAAGTGGCGCAGTCGATTACATCACCAAGCCCTTTAGTTCGGCGGTATTGCAAGCCAAGGCAAAGATATTTCTTGATTTGCACCACTATCGACGTGCAGCGGTACAGGCAGAAATTAGCAAACGCGAGGCAGTTGCCAAGAGCGAAGAGCGTTTGAATGCCGTCATGCAAATCACGCGGGAGGCCATCTGGGACTGGCACATACCGTCTGGTCACATGGTGCATAACCTGCAGTGGTATGAAACCCTGGGTTTGCAACCCAGTGCCATCCAGGATACGGTGGACGCGTTTGTCGCTTTGATTTACCCCGACGACAAACCTGAAGTGATGCAGCGCATGGATGCCCTGCTGCGGGGGGAGACCGATAGCTACCAGTCCGAGCACCGGATGCTGGGCAAACATGGCATGGTCTGGGTTCAAGACAGGGGTGGCGTGGTTGAACGTGACGAACAGGGTCATCCCCTTCGTGTGGTCGGCAGTTTTACCGACATCACCGAACGTCATATCAACCAAGACAGGATCACTGCTTTGTTGGGTGAACAACAAACGCTGCTGCAAAGGTATTACGAGAGCAGCCGGCTGGTTCGCAACGTGATCGACAACATCGCAGACCCCGTGTTTCTCAAGGACGAACAAGGCAAATTTGTCCTGGTCAATATGGCATTGGCACGCATGTATAACACCACGCCTTCAGCCATGATTGGCTTGCGTGCAAGCGACCTGGGTGTGTCGGTCACTTTGGCTGACGGCTTTTTTCAAGGTGAGCGGGCTGCTTTGTTAAATGGCGAAACGCTTGTTGTTTTTGAAGACATGCAAGATTCGGTTTCCGGCAAGATTCGACATTACAAATCTACCAAAACCCCCATGACAGACAGCCACGGGCAGCAGCAAGTGCTGGTGCTTGTCCAGGACGTGACCGAGATCATTCACAGTCACCAGCAAGTGGTTGAGAGTGAACGGCGGCTTCAAAATGTGCTGAATGTCACACGCGAGGCCGTCTGGGATTGGCACATTCCATCTGGCCATGTGGCGCATAACCCGCAATGGTATGAAGTGCTGGGTTTTCAAGCGAGTGATATCGCCGATACCCTGGACGCATTTGCTGCGTTGATTCATCCAGACGACAAGCCCGGGGTCATGCAGCGCGTTGATGCCCTACTGCACGGTCAGACTGACAGCTACCAGTCCGAGCACCGGATGGTGGGCAAACATGACACCCTCTGGGTGCAAGACCGAGGTGGCGTGGTTGAACGTGATGAGCAGGGTCATCCCGTCCGGGTGGTCGGTAGTTTTTCCGACATCACCGAACGTCGCGTAGCGCAGGACAGGATCACTGCTTTGTTGAGTGAACAACAGGCCATGCTTCAAAGCGATGTCGTCAGTCTTCTTCTCACGCAAAACAACCTCATTTTCTGGGCCACCCCATCCCTTTTACACGCTTTGGGCTATGACTGGCAAAAGCTTAAAGGGCGCGACATTCGGTTTATTTTTCAAAGTGAAGAGACCTTTGGGGTTTTTAGTGAGGCCGCGTATCCTGTGATTCGTGCCCATCAGGTGTTTCGCACGCCAGTCCAATTTCGCCATCAAAATGGCAGCCTGTGTTGGTTTGACCTCGCAGGTGCGATGTTTGGTGAGCATTCGGATCAAGTGCTTTGGTCTTGCATTGATATTTCTGCCCAAAAAATGGCCGAGGAAAAATTGATAGCAGCCCAGCAAGAGGCTTTGGCCGCCACCGTTGCCAAGAGCCAATTTTTAGCCATGATGAGCCATGAGGTTCGCACACCGATGAATGGTGTTCTTGGGATGGCGCAGTTGCTTGTGAAGCCTGAACTGTCTGATGACAAACGCGTGCAATATGCACAAACCATTCTTCGTTCAGGCCACTCCTTGCTGACATTGCTCAACGACATTCTTGACTTGTCCAAAGTGGAGGCCGGCAAGTTGAAACTCGAATCGATTGCCTTTGCAGTTGATTCGGTCGTGGGTGACATTCGTTCCCTGTTTGCCACAGTTGCCGGAGCCCAGGGGTTGCAATTTCAGTCTGTCTGGGAGGGGCCAACAGACACACGTTATTTGGGTGACCCCTATCGGCTGCGCCAGATGCTCTCTAATCTGATTAACAATGCCATCAAGTTCACCGATCACGGCTTTGTGAGCATGGTGGTGCGAGAAATTGAACGCCATTCCCAGCATGCGGTGCTTGAGTTTTCGGTGTCAGACAGCGGTATTGGCATCACGCATGAACAGCAGGCACGGTTATTTAAGCCTTTTAGCCAAGCCGACAGTTCGACCACCCGCCAGTTTGGCGGAACCGGTCTGGGGCTGTCCATCGTTGCACGGTTGGCGCAACTGATGGAAGGTGAGGTGGGTATTGAAAGCGAACCCGGCCAGGGGGCGCGTTTTTGGTTTCGAGTGCGCGTTGGTATCCAAGCGCAAGAGTCATCAGAAACCACGGTGACATCAGAGGCTGTGCCTGCTGGAAACTTGACGGGAACGGTGCTGATTGCCGAGGACAACGCGGTCAACCGGATGGTCATCACGGCGATGCTGGATGAATTGAATTATTCGGGCGTGACGGTCACGATGGCCGAAGACGGCCAGCAGGCGCTTGACTACATTACCCGGGGTGGTGCGCCCGATCTGGTGCTGATGGATGTTCATATGCCCATCATGGACGGTCTGGCAGCGACCCAGCACATCCGTTTATGGCAAGCCGATCACGGCAAATCACCCGTGACAATTGTCGCCTTGACGGCCAGTGCTTTTGAGGAAGACAGGCAAAAGTGTCAGGACAGCGGCATGGATGATTTTCTGGTCAAGCCTCTGGATATCCAAAAACTGCAAACCACGTTGGGGCGCTGGCTCAAGGTCAGCGTTTAAGGCGAAAGGATGAACCGTAGGCGTTTAGATATCTCTCTGTTTCAACATTGAATTGAATCGCACCAGACATTGGGTATGCAGGGGCTAAACGGTTACTTTTGTGATTAAAGAAGGGTTTTATGAAAATAGGAACATTTTTAGGCATCGTATTTTTTTTACTGGCTGCACCGGCATGGTCGCAGCCCATCATAACCATGGGCAGCGATGAATGGCTGCCATACGTAGGCACTCAAAAAGATCGCGGTTATATGATTGAAGTCGCGGATGCGATATTTGAAAAGCGGGGTATTAAAATACAAATCAATTCTTATCCCTGGCCACGTATTCTGCATATGGTAAGAAAAGGAAGCCTGAATGCCGCACCAGGCATGCAAAAAAATCAGGCCCCCGATTTTATCATACCCGATGAACCGCTTGGAATTGATGAGGCCGCATTTTTTGTACCTAAGTCAGACCCATGGCAATACAAAGGCATTGAATCTTTGAATGTAAAAAAGATGGGTGTGATCAAAGATTATACCTATGAGAAAGAGATTGACATTTATATTGCCAACAATTTTGGGGACAACAAAAGAATACATGTCGCCCATGGGGATGACCCTTACAAACAAATGGTCAAATTGTTTCAGGCAAAACGTATTGATTTAATTGTCGCCAACCCGAATGTTTTTCTTTACAAGCTTTCTGTCATGGGGGTAAACAGCAGCGATTATAAAATGATACCGATACCAAACAGCACCCATTATGTTTACATTGGGTTTTCCCCAGCGATACAGCAGTCAGGGGAATATGCCAAGATACTCTCAACAGGGATCATGGAGATGCGAAAAAATGGCCAGTTGGAAAGCCTGTTAAAAAAATACAGGATCAAGGACTGGAAGTGATTTGCAATACGCGAATTCATAATTATTTAACGCTACCATATTCTCTGCCATATCTCATTTAATATGATGAATGATAATGAATTTTAATAAAACATCCATTGCACTGACCGTCACAATGACCATCGTGATGGTTGTCACTTTGCTGCTTGGCGCAGTCGGAGTTTATGTTTACAAAATGCAGAGCTTGAACCAGTGGCGTGACCTGCATTCCACACTGAACCTCAGTGCTGACCAGCTTGCAACGGCGCTTACCTTGCCCGCATGGAACATGGATGAGGCCCAGATTGACCGCAACATGCAGGGGGTGATGCTCAATTCTGACATCTATGGTGTCATATTTCGAGCGGAAGGTGACGTTAATTCACACGTGATTTCTTTGGTCAGAGGGGAACAGTGGGAAATAAAAAAATCTGACGGAGTTTTTGCGGTATCGGGCCTCATTGCTGTGGAACGAGTCATCATTTATGCGCATCAACAGATCGGTACGCTGCAATTGTTTTCTACCCCCAAGTTTGTCCAGGCTGACCTGCGCAAGGTTCTTCTCTGGAATATCCTCTCTGTGATTGCGCTGGATATTTTTATCATTCTTTCGCTGTATCTGGTTCTTTGGCGTATTGTCCTCAAACCACTTAAAAATATCGAACATTACGCCCTTGAGATTATCAGTCATTCTGATGTTCAAGATCAGATGCTCCACAACGCAAGCTTTCGGGGTGAGCTTGATACCGTACGCAAGGCCATTGCGCGAATGGTTGAGCTTCTGTCTGCAAGATACCGAGAGCTTTGTGACAATCAATCTAAACTGGAAGAAGAGATTGATGAGCGCAGGACAGCACAGGAGGCTCTTGCGGTCAATCAGCAAAAACTAGAACGACTGAACAATGAACTTGAACAGCGGGTGCTGGACCGTACCAGCCAGATGCAAACTGCCAATCTTGAACTATTAGAGGCACGAGATGCCGCCATCCGCGAAATATCAGAACGCTGGCGTATAGAGACAGCGTTACGCAAAAGTCGCGATGAGTGGGAACGTACCTTTGATGCCATGGAGGACTTGATTTTCATTCTCGATGACAAGCACAATATTCTCAGGATGAACAGGGCTGCGACCCACGCCCTTGGAATCTCCGAAGAACAAGCTAAATCAGACCCCTGCTATCTCTGTATGCATGGTACAAACAAACCCCCAGAGTGCTGTCCCTACGTACTCAGTTTGAAGGACCACGAAACACATCAGGTGGATGTTTTTATGGAGCGTCTCGGTCGTTATTATCAAGTGACAACCATACCCATGATCGATTCCGATGGCCACTACGAAGCGACTGTGCATGTAGCGCATGACATTTCTGAACGGATATGTCATGAGCGTGAGCTTCAAGAAGCCAGACAAACCGCCGATGCCGCTAACCGCGCAAAAAGTGACTTTCTCTCAAGCATGAGCCATGAGGTTCGCACACCATTGAATGGCATTCTGGGCATGGCGCAGTTGCTCGTCAAGCCTGACATTCAGGTTGACCGGCGCTTGCAATATGCGCAAACCATTTTGAACTCTGGCCACACGCTGTTGTCGCTGCTCAACGACATTTTGGATCTGTCCAAAGTGGAGGCTGGCAAACTCAAACTGGAGTCCATTGCCTTTGCGGTTGCCCCCATCGTGAGTGACATTCATGCTTTGTTTGCCGAAACTGCTGATGCCAAAGGGCTGCAACTGGCATCCGACGGGCGGGTTCCGGTGGGGCCATGCTATCTGGGTGACCCCCATCGACTGCGTCAGATGCTCACGAATTTGGTCAGCAATGCCATCAAATTTACCGCTAACGGCTTTGTTCGTGTGGTGGTCACTGAGATTGAACGCCAATCCCAGCAGGCTGTGCTTGAGTTTTCGGTTTCAGACAGCGGCATTGGCATCACCTCTGAGCAGCAGGCGCGTCTGTTTCAGCCTTTTAGTCAGGCCGACAGTTCGACCACCCGACGATTTGGTGGAACCGGTCTGGGACTGTCCATCGTTTCACGGCTGGCGCAATTGATGGGGGGGGAGGTTGGCATTGACAGCGAACCCGGCCAGGGCGCACGTTTGTGGTTTCGTGTCTGCGTGGGTCTGGCTGTTCAAACACAGGAGCAGGATTTGCCTCAGACCTCTGCGTCATCACGTGCTGTGACGGCCCATCATTTGAAAGGAACGGTGCTGATAGCCGAAGACAATTTTGTCAACCGGACGGTCATCATGGCCATGCTGGACGAACTGAATTGTTTGGGATTGACGGTGGTGACCGTTGAAGACGGCGGGCAGGCGCTTGACTACATCACCCAGGGGTATGTGCCCAACCTGGTGCTGATGGACGTTCAGATGCCGGTGATGGACGGTCTCGTAGCGACCAAGCACATCCGTTTTTGGCAGGCCCAGAACGGCAAACCACACCTGCCTATCGTTGCCCTGACGGCCAATGCCTTTGAGGAAGACAGGCAGCAGTGCTTAGCCGCCGGCATGGATGATTTTTTGGTCAAACCCCTAGACGTTGCCAAGTTGCAAGCCGTGCTGACGCGCTGGTTATAGCGACATGGAAACACTGCGGTGCGGGGGGCTGACCCACAGGGTCTTTGGTTTGCTTTGCGTGCGGTTCACATGCACAGACGAGGCAATGCATGTTGATTACCATCAGGGCTTGCCTAAAACCAAGACGAAGGAACGCACCATGCACGCTACTCTTGAAGCCGAATCCACACTGACCGAACGTTACCAGACAACTGTTCCAGAAACTGTTCGCCGAGCACTCAAACTGAGCAAACGCGACAAAATCCGCTTCACGATCCACCCGGGTGGCGATGTCGTTTTGACACGTGCTGTGGTGACGGCCAACGAAGACCCTGTGATGGGCCAGTTTTTGGACTTCTTGGCGCACGACATGGCAACCCATCCAGAACGGCTGGCCTCCCTCAATACTGAACTGGTTCAGCGCGTGATGTCACTGGTTGGGGGCGTGAACGTGGATATCGATGCAGCGGTATCGGCAGAAGATGAATGAGTCAAGTCTCACCTGCACCCCTAGTCATTAACGGCTGGACCGTTTTCGCGCATCCTCTCTTTCTTGCTCAGCTTGAATTGTTGGTCCAACAGGTGGAGGTTGCTCGGCAAAAGGATGCCATTGGATATGTCAAAAAAAACGTTACCAAGCGCCTGGCTGCCATCGCCAAATTGGCGTTTCTGGTGATTCCGCAAGACCCCACGAGAGCCGAGTACCGGCAAGGAAACACGCTTGGTGACAAGCATAAACATTGGTTTCGAGCAAAGCTTTTCCAGCAGTACCGACTCTTTTTTAGATACCACGCCCAGAGCAAGGTGATAGTCTTCGCATGGGTAAACGACGAAGACACGAAACGTGCTTACCAAAGCGGTGACGATGCCTACCGCGTGTTTCGCAAGATGCTCGAAAGTGGCCATCCGCCAGAGAATTGGGATACGCTTTTGCTTGAGGCACGAGCTGCATCGACCCGATTGCAACAAGTGGCATTGCAAAAGGGGTGACCAACAAGGCCATGAAAGTTAGTGCTAAGAAAATTGGGCAAAAATTTCCCAGTCGTGGGTGCAGCAACCTCAGGGCCATACCCAATCAAGTTGGACAAACACCCAGTGTCAGGCACATGACCTGTGCGTCCTCACACAAGCCATCCGGCGTGGGGTAGTAATTGCGGCGCAAGGCAATTTTTTGAAAACCCGCCGCCTGATAGACGTGCATGGCGCGGGCATTGCTGACTCGCAGCTCCAGCCACAGCGATCGGGCGTTTTGTTCGATGCTCCAGGCAGCCAAAGCCTTCAGCATCGTTCGGGCATGGCCACGGCGCTGGTGGTCAGGTGTCACCGCAAGCGTCAGCAGATGCACCTCTTCATAGCCCATCATGGCCACAAAATACCCAGACAACACGCCATCAGCCAACAGCACACGGGCATGGTGTCCGTGGTTCAGACAGTCGTCAAATTGTCGGCGCTGCCATGGGTTTGAGTGGGTCTGCGATTCGATCACCATGACGGCATCCAGCACATCGAAAGTCATCGGTTCAAGATGAACCGTGCGGGTCAAATTTGCCAAATGGGTCCATTGTGCCGAACACATGGCATTCACACGACCGCTTGCAAGCGCTCCAGCGTCGTTTGCGCCACCTTGTCCCTGATGTAAGTGGGCAAAGCCTGATCTGCTGACACGGCCAAACCGGCGGCCAAGAGACCAGGGGCCAAGCGCAGCATGGCGGTGGCTGTGGGCAAAGCCATGATCTGCTGCACTGCATCGGGCCACACCCAGCCCGTGAGGGCAAATACATTGCCAGCCAACACAGTGATGCCATCCCATTCAGCGTTGGAGGGGTTGATCAGGCCACTGTCTCGGACCACAGACCAGATGCCCGCCTCAAACGCAAAGCTGCCGGCGTAAATTTCGCCCATGCGGGCATCCAACAAGGCTGTCACTGCAAAGCGATCGGGGACACCCGATTGCCAACGGGATTCTTCAGCCACTGCCAGCAAGGTGTTGACGGGCAGCACCGGCACATCAGCCCCAAACCCCAAACCCTGGGCCACAGAACATGCCGTTCTCAGGCCTGTAAAAGACCCTGGGCCTGCACCAAAAACAAGGGCATCCAAGTCGGTTAATGCCAATTGCGCTTGCTGCATCAAGTGCAAGATGCACGGGATCAGGTGGATGGAGCTGTTGGCACCGCCTGCAGCCGTGTGCTGCCAAAGGCTAGTCAAGTCATCGTTCGCCGCAGTTCGGATGGTGCGCTGTACCGCGACCGACATGCACTCGGTGCTGGTATCAATAGCCAACAGGTTCATCAGACCCCACCGTGGCAGGTGATACAAGGCACGTCAATACAAGGCGCATCAGTACAAAGCACATCAGTACAAAGCACAAGCGCAGGGCACGCTATTGCAGTGTTTGCACACCGGCTACCAGCCAGCCGGTGGCGTTGTCCTTGGGACGGGTCATGTTCCACACCTCACGGAAGGGGCCAGGGTCTTGAACGGGCGACTCCCGAATCACACCTGAAAATTCCACACTGGCCAGATGGTGATCGCCACAGTCTTCAATGCCCAGTAAATGGGCATCGAGCATCCCCACGTCGGTTTGGTTGATGCCCCCACCAGGCTGCGCATTGCGATCGACCATCTGAGCCTGAATCTCCATCAGCATGGCATCGGTCACCATGGAGCGCAGGGCCGTGGTGTCAGACCTGTCCCAGGCGGCTTGCAACAACACAAAGTTGGCCTTGGCGGATTTCAAAAAGCCCTCTGTATCAAAACCTGGCGGAATGGACCAAGTCGCAGGCCCCGAGGTCTGTGATGCCGTTGCGTCAAAAGAAGCGGTGTGTTGCTCCCATGGCCTGGCTGAGGCATCGTTGCCCACTTTGTCCACTTGATAACCAGCCGGCTGGTTGATGCCATTTGCCGCACCAGCGCCCGCCAGTGCAAAGGGCGGGGCGGTGTGATGCCTATAAGCACCCAATTGACCCAATTGACCCAATTGACCCAATGGGCCTGAAGATCTGCGTTTAAACCAGACGATCGCCACCATGACCAGCAGTGCCAACAGGACCACCATCCCAAATGACCCCACCCCCAACCCCATCGAACTGGCCAGCCAAGCCAGCCCCAGACCAGCGGCCAGTCCACCCAACATACCGCCCCAGGGGCGCTTGGGGGGCGGCACGGGGGGGGTGGCACTGGGCTGCGGCGTGTTTGGCCGGGCAGCGTTGGGGGCCGTTCCCTGTGCTGGGGCTGCGTGACGCTGTGTCACATTGCCAGACTGTTGTCCGATGGACCTGCCACCGCCCAAACGTTTGGCATCCACCGTTTGAGCCGTCATCATGACCAGACAAATCACCATCATCCACGCGTATTTTTTCATCATCATTCCAATCCATTTCAACAAATAACAGAGGTCACCATCAGACTGTGTTGACCAACATGCTTAACATTTCACACCCACGTGCAGGGCCACCAAGCCTGCATTCAGATTGTGGCAATCCACATGTCCAAAACCATGGGCCTTCATCAAAGCCTTCAGAGCCTCCTGCCCGGGGTGCATTCGGATCGATTCAGCCAGATATTGATAGCTTGCGGCATCGCCCGTCACCCACTGACCCAGACGCGGCAAAACCTTAAAAGAATACCAGTCGTAGGCCCGGGCCAGGGGCTTGGCAATTTTTGAAAACTCAAGCACCAGCAGTCTGCCTTGAGGTTTGAGGACGCGGCTCATTTCAGTCAGCGCGATGTCCTGGTGGGTCATGTTGCGCAGTCCAAAAGCCACGCAAACCAAGTCAAATTGCTCGTCCTTGAAGGGCAGATGTTCGGCATCGCACACCAGGCTGGGCAAGACGACACCTGCATTGATCAGACGATCACGGCCGGTTTTCAGCATGGCCAGATTGATGTCGGTGTGGACCACTTGCCCATGCACACCCACCTTCTTGGCAAAGGCCAGCGCCATGTCGCCGGTCCCCCCCGCGATATCCAGCACACAGTCGCCCTCCTGAACGTGCGAAACAAAGACAGTGTAGGCCTTCCAGAATCGGTGAAGGCCCAGGGACATCAGGTCATTCATCAGGTCATATTGGGGGGCTACCGAGTCAAAAACGGCCTTGACGTGGCCGGATTTTTCAGTTTCTGCAACGGTTTGGTAACCAAAATGAGTGGTATGCATGGTCGGTTTTTGTGACACGGTCGGATCGTTGGGACTGACGCAAATCAGCAAGGCGTTGTCACTCAAGCAAACCCACAGGGTTTACTTGCCTAGCGCTGTTTTCCAGTCGTGGTACAGGTCCAAATCAACGCCATCGGGGTAATTGAGCAGGCCGGGTTTGTAGCCTTTTTTGTTTTTTTCGCCATACTGCCAGATCACCTCTTTGGTCTGGCGGTCGATCACCATGATGCGGTCGTTCAAATCATCCACGATCAAAATATCGCCAGTGCCAGGCAGCTCACGTGCAATGGACGGGTGGTCCAGGGCCTTGATGCCGTCTTTATAAAAATACTCCCAGGTGATTTTGCGTGTAGCGGGGTCAAAAATTACCACACGACCCGGCTTCCAGAAGTCCGCAACGATGATCTGCTTGCCATCCACTGTGGGAAAAGCATCCGACGGGTAATGCATATTGGGTGTCTTGACGCTCCAGAGTACCTTGCCGTCGCGGGTGATGCGAGAAGTCCAGGCATCGGTGATCTCGGTAACCAAAATGTCGCCGTTTTCAAAGGGAGTGGCTCCATTGGCGTGCGCCAGTTGGTGCGGAGGATTGTGCTTGCACTGGCCCGCTTGGCCCCATTGCGTGGCAACAGCATCGGTCTTGGGGTCGATGATCAAAATGCGGCAATTTCGAATGTCGGCGGTGATGAATTTGCCGTCTGACAGCAGGTGCGAATCATCAGGGTAGTTGAGCAAGTTACTGCCATGGCCTCGGGTGTCGGGGGTGCCCCACGTCCACGTCAGGGCGCGTGTGTCGTAGTCAACAATGTGAATATCAAAGTTGTCTTCTTCGCTGATGGCCAGCGATTTGCCGTCTGCCGAAAAATTGACATCTTCATTGCCGCGATAGACCGCCAGACTGGGCGATGGAAACTCCCAGACGATGGACTTGTCAGGGGCGATCTCGATCAAACGGTTATTGCGACGGTCGGCGACGATGATGGGGTAGGGCAGGGGCTTGCCCCAGGATGGCACGGGTTTTTGGCGGGTGCCCGTCACGGGCGGAATGGCCGGCAGCGTCACCCCGCTTGAGACAATGCCCGCACCGGTCATCTCGGGGGTTACCTTGACGGGGATGCCTGTGGCACCAGATGGCCGGGCGGGGGTGGGTTTTGCAATCGGTTTGGTCGCAGCAGATGGCGCAGAAACGGGTTTGACGACAGGTTTTGCATCAGGTTGAGCGAGGGGCTGGGCGACCGAATGCACCATGGGCTTGAGCTCTGCGCTGGCGGGGCTGGCGGCAGTGGGCGTTTGGGCATTGGACAGGGTGAGGCAGGGCAGTAGCAGGACCGCAGCCAAGGGGGTTTTGAAGGGGTTTAGGGTTAAGAAGTGCATGAGGGAAGGTTGTGAACGCACCGGCAGCACGTCGCCGGTGCAGGGGCGGTGATTTTAGAGAGGCCCTACAGGCTTTGTTTCACCCGCCGGCCACGCAGAGGCTGAGGGCCACGCATGTTGTCGGCAAAATGTTTGCGCCAGGTGGCCAACTGCGCTGCTGACAGTTGCAGCGGATGCTTCATGACCAGCCACGTCACGCCTTCGGTGCAGGGCGTGTCGGTCAGCGACCCCGCGTACCGGTAATAGGACGGGTCAGAGGGCAACAGTTGCCGCGCATGGACGTTGATGCCAGGGTGAAGGTGGTCACCATCGACGCGTGGTGGGATCAGGGGCAGCAGTGTCCGTAGCAACGCGTTCTCAGCCCCCAGCCTAAAAGGCACGGTCACGGCCAGCAGGTGGCCTGTGGCGCTTTTGTGCAGCAGGTGCGCCGCAAACGGAAAAGCCTCACCGTCGATTTGGTCGCCACCCGGGGTATGAAAGTGAAATTGTTGCAGCGTATAGCGCTCGGTACCCAGCCGCAGAATGTGCGGTCCAGACCTCAAGCGAACCCGCAGCGTGTGGCCGTCATTGGCTAGTTTGAGAGCGTCCTCTTGGTAGTCTGCCGCCATGGCGGGCAGGGCAGGGGACACCAGGGCATCTGGGGTGATGTGGATGGGCGACTGTTGGCGACCATCCTGACACAACGATGCCCAACTGATGTTGGCGGTAAAAAGTAGCAACACAAAAATTGTCTTCATGGCACAAAACGGAGTAGGGGTAAGGAGTAGGGGTAAGGAGTAAGGGGTAAGGAGTAAGGAGTAAGGAGTAAGGAGTAAGTGAGCTGAGAATACCTGTATAAAAACACCGCCATTAGGCGATATCGGTTGATGTCAAGAGCTAAGCAACCGTGGGCCTGTAAGCGCTTGGGGGGTACTGGGTCAGCAGGTTCAAGCGTATTCTTGCATTTGGTTGTCGGTGTAAGCAGATAAAACAACCCTTGCTGCCGAAACTTTTCAGAGATTCTCGCCTGAATTTCAGGATTGGCAAAACACCGACAATTCCATTATTGACTGCGCCAATTGATTGAAATCGCAAACCTTCCCCTATTATTCATGCACAGGCAGCATTTCAGACTTAAGAGTTTCAGGATCAATATCCTGATCATGCGGCCAAGTCACGGCTCCAAACAAAATTCCAACCTGATTGAAATAATGAATATCTTTAAGCTCTTGCAAAACGCCGTGGTTAAGGTAGGGTTTCAAGTCGTAAATGCCTTTACTTCCGTCCTTTATCTCAACATATATTCTGAAATCGGGCAACGGCTTGACCGTGATGACATCCCAGTGCATGGCAAGCTCAGAGCGGAGTGATTTTGTAAGGGGTTTTGCCACTGACAAGATATAAACGGATGATAATTCCGTAAAACATAGAGATGATTGGCATGATTTTCTCCTATAGGTGTTCTGGCTATTAAATGTGATTTAAGTATTTGAGTTCAATCGAACCTAGTCTATTGAATTACAACCGTATCCCAAGCAAATTGCATAGGCCAGCACACGATGCCCAAGGCAACGTAGGCCTGTTTGAACAACGACACATTCGTCAAACGTGAGAATACCCCGCGCTGCAAGTAAGGGCGGGCATCAAACAGGCGATGGTCTCCGGTGTTAAACCAAAGCTCCAGTGAAAAATTATTATTTGCTACAACGCGAACGACAGTTTCCATAATCAATACCTAGCGTAATGGGTCAATAGCAAGATGATGATTCCGTAAAACATGCTGGTGGTTGGCATGGTGTGTTCCATGAAAAAAAGACCTAACTCCAAGTGTAGAGAAAAACCAAAGTGGCCCCCGAATTTGAGACAAGAATTTAAGATGTCCTCAAACCCAGGAGTTCAAAAGAGTGAGCGAGACAAGAAAGCGAAAAGACCCTGCGCCAGAATTCAAAGCCGCATTTGCCGCATCACGCGCAGCGCCTTTACACTTTGATGCAAATCACCGACAACGCAGCGTACACCACACCACACCATGCAAGGGCAACTTTTTACGCAGGACTTTCTGACGCGCGGCATCTTTGAGACGCCGCCGCATCAGGACTTGACTACCGCAAACTTTGCCACCTTTCGTGCCGAAATGGCAAGCATTTTCAAGGGCTTTGACGGCGCTTCGAACAACAACGAAGCGCAGACTGAAAACCTGCTGATCACCAAGGTGCTGGTCGCCTTGGGCTGGGGTGACGACACGCTGCCGCAGGTTAATTCAGACCCCAAAGGCCGTCAGGCCGTGCCCGACTGGCTGCTGTTTGCCAGCAGCGACAAGAAGGCCGCCGCTCGGGCACAAAGCAAAGACGACCAACGTTACCGCCACGGCTTGGTTATTCTGGAAGCCAAACGCTGGCTGCGTCCGCTCGACCGGGGCGACGGCAAAGATGCCTTCGACCCTGACGCACCCTCATCGCAAATGCTGCGCTACCTCAGCCGCGTCGATGTGGTCTCTGACCGTGCTGTCAAGTGGGGCATGCTGACCAATGGTGCCGTCTGGCGACTGTACTGGCAGGATGCCCGATCCCGCGCCGAAGAGTTCTTTGAAGTCGATCTGGCTGCTGCGCTGAATCTGCCCGGTATTCAACACGAGATTGATGCCATCACACCTGACCACGCCCTGCGGCTATTTTTCTTGTTCTTTCAACGCAGCGCCTTTCTGCCGCAAAGCTGGGACAGCGCCGATCGCACGTTTCACGCCTACGCGATCAACGAAGCGCGGCTCTACGAAGAAAAAGTATCGCAAGACTTGGGCTCGCGTGTCTTCACCGAAGTTTTTCCGCAACTCGCCGACGCATTGGCGCGAGGCGACCTGCAAGCAAAAACGCACGAGGTAGGTATCGGCCAGTTCAGACGCTCGCAGTTCACGCCGGAATACCTGGACGAAGTGCGCGAAGCCGCGTTCGTGATGCTGTACCGCTTGTTGTTTCTGTTTTACGCCGAAGACCGCAACCTGCTGCCGGTACGCGATGCACGTTACGCGCCGTACAGCGTTCGCCGCTTGCGCCAGGAGATTCGCGACAAGGTGGATGCGGGTACTACGTTTTCGCGTACCGTCAGCGGTATCTGGTTCAACTTGCAAGCTGTGTTCGAGCTGATCGACATCGGCGACGACGATGTTGGCATGCCAGCGTACAACGGCGGCCTGTTTGACCGTTCGCGTTCACTCTTGCTGGTGCGTACTAAGGTGGCCGACAAGGTGATGGCACCCATCATCGATGCGCTGTCGCGCCGCACCGAAGACCGGCTGCACGGCTGGATCAACTACCGCGATTTGGCTGTGGCACACCTGGGCGGCATTTATGAGCGTCTGCTCGAATACAGCCTGGTACACGAGGTGCAGGCCAAGGACGACTACAAAGACAAGCAAGAGATCAACCGCATCATCGCGGTCCCCGCCAGCTTTGCGCGCAAGGTCTCGGGCAGCTACTACACGCACGACGACCTGGTGCGCCTGATCCTGCGCGAGTCGGTGGGGTTGTTGGCAAGCGAACGCATGGATGCTTTCAAGGCACACGTCAAAAAGTTGGCAAAGAGGAACGCACTCAACCCTGGCGACTGGGATGCGCTCGATGCCAAAGACCCTGCGGCGCAGATTCTGGAACTCAAAATTTGCGACCCGGCCATGGGCAGCGGCCACTTTCTGGTGGCCCTGGTGGACGATTTGGCTGATCGTGTGCTTGAAGCTATCACCACGGCCACCCACACCGTCAATGCACAGCCGTGGGCATCACATCTGGTAGAGAGCGGCAGACCCTGGCATAGCCCGGTGCTACAACGCGTCGCGACCATTCGCCAAAGCATCAAGACCACCGCCCGGGACCACGGCTGGGCCGTGACCGACGCACAACTGGATGACCGTCACATCGTTCGCCGCATGATCCTGAAGAAGTGCATCTTCGGCGTTGACAAGAACCTGATGGCGGTGGAACTGGCCAAGACCGCGCTCTGGCTGCACACTTTTACCGTGGGTGCGCCTTTGAGTTTTCTGGACCACCACTTGCGCACTGGCGACAGCCTGCACGGTGAGCAGTTGCCGCAGGTGCAACGCGGCCTGCAAAACCTGGGTGCGCTGCTGCTGCAAAGCGAATTTGACCGGCTGGCGCGAGCAGCCAGAAACATCGCCCAGGTGGCTGATTTGACCGACGTGGACATTGCCGAAGCGCAACTGTCCAAACAGCTTGCCGACGAAGCGCAGACCCAATTGGCACCGATTCACGCCGTACTCGACTTTTGGCGCGCCATGCGCTGGCTGGTGCCGGGCTGGCCCGTGGACAAAATTTCCAAGCTGGCGCAACTGCTCAAGCTGCCCAAAGACGTGGATGAGCGATCGGCACAAGTCGCAGCGGGCCAGCATTCGGAATATGCCGGTCTGCTCAAGCTGCTGGAGCCAGGCCATAACCTAGTGCAGGTACTGGCCTTAGGACGAATCGACGGCAATGACAGTGCGACGCAAGCCGCAAACGATCTTATGGCGCGTGCCCGTACCTTGGCCGCGAACGAAACATTTTTCCATTGGTGGACCACGTTCCCCACCGTGTTTGGTGTCGGGTCGCGCGCCGGCTTTGATGCCGTCATTGGCAACCCGCCGTGGGACCGCATCAAGCTGCAAGAGGTGGAATGGTTTTCCGAGCGCAACCAAGCCATTGCAGCCCAGCCTCGCGCTGCTGACCGCAAAAAGATGATCGCCGCGCTGCAACACGTGAAGATGATGCAGACCGGCATCAACACGCCGCCCGTCATGGACCTCTGGGCGCAATACCAGGCAGCCGCCGCCAAGGCTGAGACCCATGCCCGCGTGCTGGGCAACGGCAAACTCGGCTCTGGCGACTACCCACTGCTGGGCGGCGGTGACCTGAACCTTTACAGCCTGTTTGTGGAACGCGCCCAAGCCCTGACCGCTGTCGATGGCGTGGTGGCACTGCTGACACCGAGCGGCATCGCTGCTGACAAGGGCGCTGCCGAATTCTTTCGATCCATCAGCAGCAGCGGCAAACTGCGCGCCCTGTTCGATTTTGAAAACCGCAAGGTGTTCTTCCCGGACGTGCACGCCAGTTTCAAGTTTTGCACCCTGGTGTTTGGCAAACAGCAACGCTTAAGCCAGGACGAGCCACCCAAACCGCTGCCTGCACGTTGCGCCTTTTATCTTCACAGCCTGGACGAACTGGATGCACCCGATCGCGTGATCACGCTGTCTGCGGACGACTTTGTGCGCGTGAACCCAAATACCGGTGCGGCCCCCATTTTTCGCAACCGGCGCGATGCCGACATCACGCTCAAGCTCTACGCCAGGCATCCCGTACTCGTGAAGCAAGGAGGCTATAGCGAAACCTTGGGCACGCTGCCGGACGTGAAGGTCTGGCCGGTGAAGTACGTCACCATGTTCCACATGACCAACGACTCGGGACTGTTCTTGAAATCGGAAGAACTGGAGCAACAGGTCTGGCGGCGAGCGTCCTTGAACTGTTGGGAAAAGGGCGGTGCGAGAGCCGTGCCTTTGTACGAGGGCAAGATGGTTCAGATGTACGACCATCGTGCGGCTGATGTTGTGGTGAACACTGAAAACCTAATGCGTGCAGCGCAGCCAGAAACCATTTCACAGATCGAAAAGGCAAACCCCGCACGTTACCCTCAGCCACAGTATTTTGTTGTGAACACTGAGACCTCGGCCAACCCCTACAAGTGGGCGTTAGGCTTCAAAGAAATTTCAGCACCCACTAACGCCCGCAGCATGATCGCAACGCTCATGCCGGGCGTTGCCTTTGGCAATAAAGTGCCGCTACTGATACCGCAAGCCCAAACACCACAAGCAGCCGCGAACACAGCCAGCTTGATTGCGGCAAATTTCAACAGTTTTGTTTTTGACTTCGTGCTACGTCAAAAATTGCAAGGTCAAACCATCAACTTATTCATTCTGGAACAACTCCCCGTCATCGCCCCCGAGCGTTTCAACGAAGCACTGCCCGCCTCTTTCGCCGCCACCATGTGCGCAGCCAAGCTGATGAACGCTCACCACGCGCACCCGACAGTGGCCGACTTCGTGATCCAGCAAGTGCTGGCACTCAGCTACACGGCGCATGACATGGCACCGTTCGCCAAAGACCTGGGTTATGTGGACGCTGCCGGCCTGGTGCTGCCGCCCTTTGTGTGGAATGAGGAGGAACGCCAAGCCCGCATGGCAGCGCTGGATGCCCTGTTTTTCTATCTCTACGGCCTCAATGCCGAAGATGCCGCCTACGTCCTTGACACCTTCCCCATCGTGCGTGAACAAGACCAGAAGGCTTTTGGCCACTACCGCACCAAGCAAGAAATCCTGCGTCTGCTGGCCGTACTGATCGCTTGATTGAAAAAACGGTGGCAGGGCTGTCCCATCTAAATTTTTGCTGTAAACTCCTAAAAGTATAGTGTCTAATGGAGATTATTGACAATGGCAACAGAAACAGAAACGATAGCAGGATTTCGGGAACATTTTGGTAAAATCCCGGATCACAGGA
>CAIJOK010000062.1 GCA_903822205.1 uncultured beta proteobacterium
CGCACGGCTGGCGCGGTCGTCGGGTATGGACAAGGTCAACGTGGGCGGTGTCTCTTTTTCATTGGATCGCATTGGGTTGGCAGGTGGCGATGTGTCTCTTTCCAGTGCGCTGGTGGCCTTGTCGGATGAGACAAAAAAGACCATCGCGCTCATCATTGACGAAGCCCAACACGCCATCACGTCCGAAAGTGGCACGGATGCGCTGTTTGCCCTCAAGGCGGCCCGCGATGAACTCAACAGCAGCAGCCACCACGGGCTGCGCGTGGTGGCCACCGGCTCCAATCAAGACAAACTGGCCATGCTGCGCAACAGCAAAGAACAGGCATTTTTTGGTGCGCCCCTGGTCAAATTCCCAACTTTGGGAAAAGACTACATCCAGTGGTTTTGTGAACAGGTCAAGCTGCCCGTTGCCTTGAGCGTTGAAGCCGTTGAAGCGTTATTTGTGCGCGCTTCGTACCGCCCCGAAATGCTGGGTGCAGCAGCAGATGTTTTGCGTTTTGACTTTGAGCTACTGCCAGATGATGTGCCACAGCGCTTTGCGCGTGCCGTCCTGGAACAAATTGAAGCTGCCAACGCTGAGCAACTGCGGGTTGTTCACAGCCTGACACCCTTGCAGTCTGCTGTGCTGCGTGTGCTGGCTTGCAAAGGACAAAACTACGCCCCCTTTGAGACCGCCACTTTGCGTGCCTACCAGCAACTGCTCAACACCATCGCGCCCAATACCAATACCAATACCAATACCAATACCAATACCAATACCAATACCAATACCAATAGCACCGCAGACGTTCCCAATGTGCAACAAGCCCTGACAGCCCTGCAAGAAAAAGCCCTCGTCTGGCGCGCGTCACGCGGCATTTATGCGCTCGAAGATGCCAGTCTGCGTGATCTGTTGGCACAGGCCGGTCTGCTGGTCGATGAAGGTGTGGATGAATCGGCCATGGTGGATGTCATTGGCCAGCCATGAATGAACCATTCAATCGGCCTCTAGCCCTTACCCAGTCTGCGTTTGAAGCTACAACAACCATCGCACTTCGGTGAACACACCATGATCAACGCCCCCCAACTCTTAGCTGACCTGAAACGCCGGCTGACCCTGCTTGAAGCCGACTTGCGGGGTCGCATCAACGCCCTGCCCGAGTTAAAAGCCAGTCTGGACGCTGAATGGCAAGCCGCTTGTGAGGCCAAACGCACGGCGGAGACTTTTGAGAGCTGGAGCGATCAGGTCATCACGCAGGCCGGGGTGCATTGGTTGTTGAGCTGTGTGTTTTTGCGCTTTATTGAAGACAACACGCTGATTGACCGACCGTGGATCAGCGGCACGCCCGAGAGTGGCCGCCTGGCCTTAGCGCGTGACCGGCATGAGGCCTACTTTCGGGCGCAGCCACTGGAAAGCGACCGCGACTATCTGCTGGCCTGCTTTACCGAGGCTGGCACGCTGCCTGGCCTGCACACCTTTTTTGATCTGGCGCACAACCCCGTTTTTCGTTTGGGCATCAGCGGCGACGCTGCGATGAGTTTGCGCCAGTTTTGGCAACAGCAAGACCCCAACACCGGCGCACTGCTGCATGACTTTTTTGACCCCACCTGGAACAC
>CAIJOK010000063.1 GCA_903822205.1 uncultured beta proteobacterium
CGATGTATCTGTTTTGGATGATCATCATGGGGCTGCTGTTTCAATGGCGCGGCATTGTGATGTCCACTGTGGCAAGCTCGCTGGCCATTTTGGGGCTGATCGTGGCAGAAAATGTTGGCCTGCTGCCAAAGCCTAATTACAGCGTTGGCATCACCCAATGGATTGTTTCCACATGCTTGTTTGGCATGACTGCGGCGTTGACCTATCACATCAACCAAATCACTCGCCTTGCGCTGGTGCGCGCCGAGAATGAAATCGAACAGCGCCGACGCGCCGAAGCACTGGTGCGTGCAGTGATGGACAACATGACCGACCCCGTCATGCTCAAAGACGCGCAAGGCCATTTCACTTTGGTCAATCACGCACTGGCCAGTCGGTACAACACGACACCTGCGACCATGCTGGGCAAACATGAGGGTGACTTTGGTGTGAGCGCCGATCAGGCCGAGCACCTGCGACAAAGTGCGTTGGCCGTCTTGTCAACAGGTCAAACGCAAGTGGTTCTTGAGGACGGCCAAGACATGGCAAGCGGCGAAGTTCGGCATTACAAATCCATCAAGACCCCTGTGCTTGACATTCTGGGACAGCCTCAGGTGCTGGTGGTGTCGCAGGACATGACCGAGATCATGCGCAGCCACAAGCAATTGGCCGAGAGCGAGCAACGGCTTGCTACCCTGCTCAGTGAGCAACAGGCCATTCTGCACAGCGATATCGTCAGCCTGCACATTACGCGAAACCGCCATGTTCTCTGGGCCACCCCGTCCCTGGTGCATACCCTGGGGTACAACTTGCCTGAGGTACTGGGGCGTGATACCCGCTTGATTTTTGAGAACGAAGAGGCCTACCAGGCTATGGGTGAAGCCGCTTATCCCGTCATTTTTGCCCATCAGAAATTTCGCACACAAGTTCAATTACGCCACAAGAATGGCACACTGATCTGGTTTGACCTTTCAGGAACGATGTTTGGCGAGCATTCGGATCAAGTGCTTTGGTCATGTGTTGACATCTCCGCCCAAAAAACGGCCGAGGCAAAATTGATTGAAGCTCAGCAAGAGGCTCGGGCCGCCACCACTGCCAAGAGCCAATTCCTGGCCAATATGAGTCATGAAGTTCGCACGCCCATGAATGGTGTGATCGGCATGGTTGATCTGCTTCAGCAAACCAGCCTTGATCACGAGCAGAACCGAATGCTTGCCACCATTGGCCAGTCCTCACTGGCCCTGCTCCGTATCTTGAACGACATTTTGGACTACTCCAAAATTGAAGCCGGTAAATTGACCGTTGAACATATCGCTACGCCTTTGCACGAGATAGCACATAACGTGGTGCAACTGATGACAGGTGCCGCCCAAGCCAAATCCGTGGATTTGTCGGTATGGGTTGCGCCCGAATTGCCAAAATGGGTGATTTCTGACCCCACGCGCTTACGCCAGGTGTTGATCAACCTGATGGGCAACGCCATCAAGTTCACCCGCAACCGTGCAGACCGCCCTGCAAGGGTGGCTTTGCGGGTGCAAGCTTGCTCACTGACCAACGGTGAACCGGGCATCCACCTGCGAGTGATCGACAACGGCGAAGGCATGAGCGACGAAGTGGTCCAACGCTTGTTTCAACCTTTCATTCAGGCCGATGCCAGCACATCGCGCAAATATGGCGGCACAGGTCTGGGACTGTCCATCAGCATGGAACTGGTCAAACTGATGGGTGGCCAGATACGGGTCCACA
>CAIJOK010000064.1 GCA_903822205.1 uncultured beta proteobacterium
ACAGCAGCACTACGAAGAACAGCAGCTTGCACGCAGTGTGGCTGCACTCAAACGTCGGGCCACAACACTGGGCTTTGTGCTTACACCAGTGGCAGCAGGAGCCTGAAAATCTGGGACAGTGAGTTTTGTTTCTTGTGAGCCCTTTGAACGTGGGGTATCAGGCCAGACGAAGCTGACGACCACCACTGTTGATATTGTGGATGTTGTTGGTGTTGTTGGTGTTGTTGATACGGTTGGTGGAGCGACCGCCAAGACCACCCAAGCCACCCAACCCGCCCCGAGATGCACTGGGGCTGCCGGTGTGTTGGCCATCCAACTGAAAAACCGACACGGTTTGCACCAGACTTTGGGCCTGGCTGTGAAGGCTGTGGGCGGCTGACGACATTTCTTCAACCAGCGTGGCATTTTGCTGGGTGGCCTGATCCATCTGGCCGACGGCCTCACCGACTTGCCTGACACCCGTGGCCTGCTCGTGGCTGGCGGCGTTGATTTCGCCCATGATGTCGGTCACACGCTTGATGGCATGCACAACCTCAGACATGGTGTGGCCGGCCTTGTCCACCAGGGCAGTGCCCTCCTCTACCCGGTCCACACTGGTGTTGATCAAGGCTTTGATCTCTTTGGCGGCATCGGCACTGCGTCCAGCCAGGCTGCGAACCTCGCTGGCCACGACGGCAAACCCCCGGCCCTGCTCGCCGGCACGTGCGGCCTCAACGGCAGCATTGAGCGCCAAAATATTCGTCTGGAACGCAATGCCGTCGATCACGCTGATGATGTCTGAGATTTTGCGCGACGATTCATTGATGCCTTTCATGGTGGCGACCACCTGGCCAACCACATCACCCCCCTGCACGGCCACGGTAGAGGCCCCCATTGCCAATTGATTGGCCTGTAGGGCAGCCTCGGCATTGCGCGATACCGTGGCACCCAACTGTTCCATTGAGGCCGCAGTTTGCTCCAGCGCACTGGCCTGGCTCTCCGTACGGGCGGACAGATCGGAATTGCCCTGGGCGATCTGCGAACTGGCCTGCGCGACGGTCTCAGACCCCTCGCGAACACTGGCAACGACCCTGGACAGATCGGTGCGCATGGACTCAAGTGCCCGCAGCAGTTGGGCAGGCTCGTCGCTGCCATCCGTATGCAAGGACACCGCCAAATTGCCGGATGCAAAGCTGCGTGCGGCCTGTACGGCATCTTGAAGGGGGCGGGTGATCTGGCGAGAAATCCATGCCCCCAAAAGGGCAGCCAAAACTATCGCCGCGCCCAGTGCCAATGCCACAGTCACCTTGGCGCTTGAATACGTGCTGTGCGCATCCACTGAGGCCAAGGTGGCACCTTTCATGCTGACCTCAGACAGTTTGTTCAGCGTTTTGAAAATGGCACGAAAAGCCTCTCTGGACTCGGTGCGCAGGTATTGGGTGGTGACATCCTGACCGGATGGGCCAAGCGATGAAAGTTCAAGCAGCCTGATGCCGGTCGCCTGATAGGTGCGCAGCTCTTGCTGGTACTGCTCAAACAATTGCCGTGCGGCAGGGGTTTGCAAGCTGACCCCAAACTTGCGCCCGAGATCGGCCAGCTTGGCGGTGTCAGCGGCGATGCGGTCGGCCTCCGACTTTTTCTCATCGGAGCTCGAAGTCACGACGTGCTGTAGCTCGGCGCGTCGCATGTCGTTCAAGATCGCCTGGAGGCTGTCCATGTCATTGACGGCAGGCAGCCACACATCGGACAACACCGAGGTGTTGGCATCTATGCGCCCCATTTGAAAAATGGACAGCCCGCTGGTCAATGCGGTCAGCATCACCATGATGGCAAACCCCAGTGTGAGTTTGACGCTGATGTTGATATTTGAAAAGTTCACGAAACGGCCTCTCGAAAAGTCAGAAAAAATGTAAACGGCTCACGGGCAAAGTCTGCCTGTGTTTGCCGGTAGCATTGTGCATCAGTCCCCACGGCAACAACGCACGCTGGGCACATTTCGGCTCAAAGCCTGTGGGTTTTGTCACCCCGCACAAAACCCATGGCCTGCCATGGTGGCCCTTTGTAAAAGCCTAGCACCTTGAACAACTCGCCCATTTCATGCTCCATGATGAGCTTTTGCGCCATCACCCGAGTGGCAAGATCAGCCGATTGCAGACGGGCCGCCAGTCCGCAATTGATCAAAAAATGTGCTTGCGTACAAAAGCCCAACACCCCCAGACCGGCCTCAAGGGCAGCCAGCGCCACCCCCGAAAAATCAACGTGTGCGGTGATGTCTTTTTGCCCCACGCGAGCCAAAGGGTCTGTGTCTGACTGGTGGGCACTGTGGCACATCACCGTGCCCATCGCACGTTGCGGGTGGTAATACTCGGCCTGCACATAGCCGTAGTCGATCCAAAACATGGCCCCCCGTGCCAGTTTGCCGGCCAGTGTGCGGACAAAAGCCTGGCTCTGCGGGTGGATTTCAGTCAGGTAGTCGTGACTGCCCTCCATGTCGTGCGGCGGCCGCAACGCTGTGGGGCGGTCTTGCCAGGCAAACACCGGGGCATCCGCCGTGCCACAGACCGTCACGCCGCGTTCATGCCAGATGCCGCCAGTGCGTGCCAAGGCTTTGACCGGCATGGCATCCAAAACTTCATTGCCCAGCACCACCCCCTCTACCGTGTCCGGCAGCTCGGACACCCAGCGCATATGCTGGGCAAAGGGGGCTAGAGTGGCCTGTTGCCTGGCACGCAAACTGCCAGAGATGTCCACCAGGGTGTAGCGCGGCAGGGCCGTGCCTTGGGCCTGCAAGGTTTGCAAAATCTGTAGGGCCAGGACACCGGTACCGGCACCAAATTCCCAGATGTCCGTGGTTTGGGTGACTTGCAGGGCCTGTGCCACCTGCTGAGCCACGGTCTGACCAAATAAAGGGGACAGCTCTGGGGCTGTCACAAAATCGCTGCCCGCTACCCGCAGGCCACTGTCCACAGAACAAGACACGTAGGGCAAGTGGCCAAACTGGGCATCATCCCGTGCGTAATAGCCCAGCCCGGGGGTGTACAAGGCCCTCTGCATAAAGTCATCAAAACCCACCCAACCGCCAGCTTGGATGATGTGATCAGCGATGTGGCCCGTTAAACTGTTTTGTTGAGTCAGCATTGTTTTGTCCTTTGTGCATTGTTGGTGTCGAAACAACCAGAATTTATGGAGAGTTCGATGAATACGTCATTTCATTACGTTCCTACCGCTGAGGCAGCCTTTATTGCCGGCTTGTCAGACCGTCACATGAACCGGCTGGTGGACGAGCGTATCCTGCCTGATGTGCTGTTTCGCGGTGAAGACGGACGCTCATTCGCCAGGCTGGGTGCTGCATTGGCCAGTTTTTATTTCGCCACAGAAGACATGTTTGTGGCTCAGTTCCGCCAAAAGGTGTTGCGCGATCTGACAACACGGATTGAGGCGATGCCCGATAAAGATCACTTTTTTTCACTGACATGTTTGCCGTGGAATGCAGATTGGCACGTTGATGCCCCTCATGTGACGCGTGTGGATATCGTCGAATTTGTTCAGGCTGCACTTGAGAGAACCCTGCAAATTGAGCAGGCTCACGCACTGGTAGCAACCGACCCTGAAGTCATGGGTGGGCAAGCAGTTTTCACGGGTACGCGCCTGCCCATCGACAACATCTTGTCATCCCTTGACCAAGGCGTTGAGTTCCCTCAGATTCAGATGTCTTACCCATTTTTGACGGCTATGCACATTCAGTCTGCCAGGGTGTACCGCCGTGTCCATCCAAAAAATGGATGCCCAGTCAAGCTGTCAGAGGCCAATCCACATTGGAAAGTGCGTAGTCGCAGCCTTGTTCGCCCTGCGGTCAACGCATGAGCACCTTCAAGCTGTTCATGGACGAATGTTTGTCCCCTGAGCTTGTTCAAATGGCCGTCGATGCCGGACACATCGAATCCACCTGTGTGAGCTACCGTGGTTTGTTGGGGCTGAAAGATTGGGACCTGATGACTTACGTCGTTATGGGTGATCTGACCTTGGTGACGCATAACGCCAGAGATTTTCGCGGGTTGGGTGGGGCCCGACCAGGTGGACTCCATGCAAAAGAAGTCATTCACGCCGGTCTCATTTGCCTGAATTCTGACATCGGGATGGATTTTGATCGTCAAAAAACACTGTTCCGTTACGCATTGACGGCTTTGGAAAGCTTGCCTGATCTCATCAACCAGGCACTTGAAGTGTCGGAAGATGCGGAGGGTCAGGTGTCTGTCACCCATTACGACGTACCGCAAGCCTGATCACTGTATTTTTGACCTACGCCACAAACATCCTAGAAAAAGCACCATGTCCCTAGCCCCCCACCATCAGACAGGACAGCGCGTGGTGCTGGTCACCGGTGCGGCCAAGCGCCTGGGCCGCGAGATCGCGCTTACTTTGGCGGCGGCGGGGTGGGTGGTGGCGGTGCATTGCCGCTGCTCTTTGGATGATGCCACCCAAACGGCCCAAGACTGCGCCCGTCTGGCGGGTATGAGCGACTGTTTTTTTGCCGACTTGGCAAACGAGGATGCGGTTCGCCAACTGGTGCCTGCGGTGGTTGCCAAGCTGGGCCACATCGATGCAGTGGTCCATAACGCCGCTGTTTTTGAGCACGACACGGCCAGCACTTTTGGGTTTGCGGCCATGGAACGTCACATGCGCTGCAATACGGGGGCAGCCATTTTGCTCAGCCATGCCCTGCACGCCCACCTCCAGTCACGGTTAGACAAGGCAGGGGGTGTCCAAAACGCCATGGGGGTCGTTGTCAATTTGCTGGATCAAAAGCTGTGGAACCCCAACCCCGACTTCTTCAGCTACACCCTGTCCAAAGCCGCGCTTGAGGCCGCCACCACGCTGCTGGCGCAAGCGCTAAGCCCCCGTGTCAGGGTGGTGGGTGTGGCCCCTGGGCTAACTCTTCCCAGCCCCATGATCACCCCTGACCAGTTTGATCGCCTTCACCAAATGTCGCCCTTGGGGCGATCGTCGTGTGCGGCGGACGTGGCGGCGACGGTGGCGTTTGCCCTGGCTAACCCGTCGATCACCGGCACCACGCTGCTGGTGGATGGGGGTCAGCACTTGATGCATTTTGAGCGTGATTTTTCGCTGATGCCACCGGTCAAAGGCCTATCTTGAAACCACCCCACCATGCTGTTTGACGATACCTGCACAGAACGAGGCTCTCAAACCCTCAGCCTGACCGGTCTGCGATTTGATGCCAATCTGGGCATTTTGGAGTCCGAAAAAAACGCACCGCAACCCATTCAGGTGGACGCAGCGCTCAGTCTGGGTTTGCAGCCTTTGCTGCCATGCGACGATGCCATTTTGCAGGTGCTTGACTACCGCAAAGTGCATCAAATCATCATCGACGAATGCACCGCAGAGCATGTGAACCTGCTGGAGACGCTGATCGGCAAACTGGCCAGGCGTTTGATGCAGTTGCCGGGTGTCAAGGGGGTGCGCGTCAAAATCGCCAAACTGTCTGTTTTTGCCGACTGCGAAGTGGCTATCCGCGTGGAAGTGGGCCAGTGGCGCAGTGGCCCGGACCGTGAATCATCGCTGCCATAGGTCAGATATGAAATATATTTCATACCGTATAAATCATAAAACAATAGCACACTATGCACGATTGATAAGCAATAGAGCAAAATATCGTCACTTAATTATGTATAAAACTTTTTGCAATTTTCATTGGAAGACATGAATTCACACGCAAAAAACCTTCAAACCGAACGCGAGCTTCACAAGCTCGAAAAGCGCCTGTGTCGGCAGGTGGGTCAGGCCATCATCGACTTCAAAATGATCGAGGCCGGTGACCGCGTGATGGTCTGCGTGAGCGGCGGCAAAGACAGCTTTGGACTGTTGGACATTCTGCTGCAATTGCAAAGCCGCTCACCCGTCAGCTTTGACATCGTCGCCGTCAACCTGGACCAGCGCCAGCCGGGCTTTGATGCCAGCATTCTGCCCGCCTACCTGGCGGGGCGGGGCGTGCCATTTCACATTGAAACCCAGGACACCTACAGCGTCGTCAAGCAAGTGGTTCCCGAGGGCAAAACCATGTGCAGCCTGTGCAGCCGCCTGCGCCGTGGCATTTTGTACCGCGTGGCCGATACGCTCAAGGTCACCAAAATGGCCCTGGGACACCACCGCGACGACATGCTGCAAACCTTTTTTTTGAACCTGTTTTTTGGCGGAAAGCTTAAAGGCATGCCCCCCAAACTGGTCAGTGACGACGGTGGTCACATCGTGATCCGCCCCTTGGCCTACGTCACTGAGAGCGACCTGACCCGTTGGGCCGCGCACCGGCAGTTTCCGATCATCCCGTGCAATCTGTGCGGCAGTCAGTCGCATTTGCAGCGCCAGCAGATGAAAAGCATGTTGCACGACTGGGAAAAACAACACCCTGGGCGCACACAGACCCTGTTTACGGCACTGCAAAACGTGGTGCCGTCTCACTTGATGGATGCTGGTCTGTACGACTTTGCGGGCATTTGCATCACAGGCACTCCGACCCCTGACGGCGATACGGTATTTGGCACGGAGGCCGTGCCGGGTGCGCCCCTGCCTAAAATGCCCGCATGACTACCTCCACACTCTCTGCTCTATCCCCTTTGGACGGTCGTTACGCCGCCAGACTTGCCAAACTGCGCCCCATCATGAGCGAACAGGGCTTTATGCACCGGCGGGTTCAGGTTGAGGTGGCCTGGTTTATTTCTTTGGGCGACTGCGGTTTTCAAGAGTTCAAACCCCTGTCCCCGGGGGCGCGAACGTATTTGCTGGGTCTGGTTAAAAACTTCTCTGAGTCCGATGCCAAGGCCATCAAAACCATCGAAAAAAAGACCAACCACGATGTCAAAGCGGTTGAAAACTGGCTTAAATCCAAATTTGAAGCCCGCCCCGAGCTTTTGGCGGTACAGGAGTTCATGCACTTTGGCTGTACCAGCGAGGACATCAACAACACCAGCCATGCCCTACAACTTAAATATGCACGTGACCAGGTGCTGCTGCCCAGACTGGACGACGTGATCAACAGCCTGCGGGACATGGCGCACACCTTGGCCGATGTATCGATGCTCAGCCGCACCCACGGCCAGACGGCCAGCCCCACCACCATGGGCAAAGAGGTTGCCAATGTGGTGGTTCGCCTGGTGGCGGCACGCCACAAAATTGCCAGCATCAAGCTGATGGGCAAGATGAACGGCGCTGTTGGCAATTACAGCGCCCATTTGTCAGCCTGGCCTGACTTTGACTGGGAGGCCTTTGCCAGACGCGTGGTTGAAACCCCCGAGCCTTTGGGTCTGGGCCTGACCTTTCAACCTTACAGCATCCAGATCGAGCCGCATGACTACATGGCCGAGCTGTTTGATGCCGTTGCCCGCACCAATTCCATCCTGATCGACTGGTCGCGTGATGTTTGGGGCTATGTGTCGCTGGGCTACTTCAGTCAAAAACTGCGCGACGACGGCGAAGTGGGGTCCTCGACCATGCCGCACAAGGTCAACCCCATCGACTTTGAAAACGCCGAAGGCAACCTGGGCCTGTCCAATGCCCTGCTGCGGCATTTAAGCGACAAACTACCGATCTCGCGCTTTCAGCGTGACCTGACCGACAGCACCGTGCTGCGCAACATGGGGGTGGCGCTGGGCCATGCCATCTTGGCCTACCAGTCGCTGTCTGCCGGTCTTGGCAAGCTCGAAATTGCCCCTGCAACCATTGCGGCCGACTTGGATGCCTCTTGGGAGGTTCTGGCCGAGCCTATACAGACCGTGATGCGGCGCTTTGGGCTGGCGCAGCCGTATGAGCAGCTCAAGCAATTCACCCGTGGCAAGACCATGACCTGCGAGCTGATGCGGGGGTTTATTGCCGACCTTGACCTGCCTGAGCCTGAAAAACAGCGACTGCTGGCCCTGACACCTGCTGACTACACCGGCCTGGCCGGCAAGCTCGCCCGCAGGGTGTAGGCGGGCTGGGTGGCTCAGGACGGCCTGGTGTCCTTAGTCCTTAGTCCTTAGTCCTTAGTCCTTAGCCCCAAGTCAAACAGGACTGACTGCTTGCAATGCGCTGTCTTTTTTGAATAACTTTGACAAATTTATTAAATTTTGACAAATTTTATTTAGAATGTGTCCGCACAAAGTTCAATGCAGTGCGCCACGTCCATCCCGTATCGATCTCACGGCATCGTCTGCTGTGTCTCTGGTCACCATGCCGATCTACCTGATCTGATGGCCCGTCCCGTGCCATTTTGGCTTTGAACCCATACCCTTGGGCTTACCCAGCAAGCATGCCCCCGAAAGCCGATACATTGAAAGCTGCCACCCTTCAACCCCTGCCATTGCAGGCTCTTCCCGACCGCTGCAACACGTTGTCGTGTCGCTTGCGCTGGCCTTTGGCAACGCTGGTCGCAGCGCTTTCGCTGACCTTTTTCTTCTGGATGCAGGCCAGTCAGGATGCGGCACAGCAATTGCGGTCTGATTTACAACATGATGCCACCAACATCACCACCCGGATTGAACAGTACCTGAAGGGTCAGGAGCTGTTACTCAGAGGTATTGAAGGGCTGTTCAATGCGTCTGACAAGGTCTCGCGCAGCGAGTTTCAACGCTACTTTCAAACCTTGCATACCCACGCGACATTGTCTGGTTTTGCTGGTGTGGCCTACCATGAGATCGTCCTAAAGAAGGACCTTGCACGCCACACGACAGCCATTCGTCAAGAAGGATTTAAGGACTACCACATCCAACCTGCGGGACAGCGTGAGGTCTATGCGCCACTGCGCTACATCGAACCCTTTGTGGGGGCTAACCTCAAAGTGCTGGGCTTTGACCCTTTGAGTGTCCCGGTTGAACGTGTGGCCGTGGAACAGGCCCGTGATACGGATGATGTCAGCCTCTCAGCCAAGCTGACACTGGCCCAGGATGCCGGTGCACGGATGCCGGGCTTTGTCATGTACATGCCTATTTACCGTGGCAATGAGCACGACAGCGTGGCGGCACGCCGCGCCCATTTTGCCGGCTGGATAGACGTGCCGTTTCGCATGCCTGACCTGATGGCCCAAGTGCTCCCTGAAGGGCTACAAAATATAGATCTTGAAATCTACGACGGTGCAGACCTCTCACCGGCAAATCTGATGTTTGATGCCAACATCCTGCCTCTCACCGCACACCCATCCCCTACACGGGTGATCCGACAATTGTTCTATGGCCGGCGTACATGGACACTGGCTTTTGGTGCCCTGTCGGGCTATGGTGTCTTAGCCGTGACGCAAAAACCGCAGCTTGTCGCAGCCAGTGGTGTGCTGCTCAGCCTCTTGCTCAGTCTGGTCGTGGCCTGGGTAAGCCACAAACAGCGCGAGTATGAACAGGCGGCCCTGCGCCAACTGGCCGACGTGGAGCGCTTGGCGCGTGAGGACCTGCGAGAACGCAATCAGAGTGCATTGCAAGAAATCGTCAGGCAAAAAACAGAGCATCTGGAACAAGCCCTTGAATCGTTGCACACCAGTGAAGAAAAATACCGATTGTTGCTTGATGAGTCAACAGACCCGATCTTCAGTGTGACACCGGACATTCGCTACAACTACGTCAACAGCGCTTTTTCTACGCCCTTTGGAAAAACACCGCAAGAGGTGATTGGCCGTACCCCGCATGATTTCATGCCGGTCAAAGATGCCGACTTTCGTGTAGCCGCCCTCACATCCGCTATGGCAGAGGGTCAGGAAAGATCTGTGGTGGTTCCCCACGTGGATGGGGTCCGCTGGTACCTGACCACCTTCAAACCGATTTTTAACAGCAGTCACGATGTGATCTTGTTGCTGTGTATTTCAAAAAACATCACCCAGCAAAAGCAAATCGAACAATCACTGCACGACAGCCAACTGCGGCTGGAACTTGCCACCGAAGGCGCGAACGAAGGCATCTGGGACTACCATCTGGTCACCGGCCAGATGTACCACTCACCACAGATGCACCGTATGCTGGGCTACACCCAGGAGGAACTGCCCGCTGTGCGTGCCGCCTGGGATGCCATGACCCACCCAGACGATGTCAGCCTGCTTCAGGATCGCATGCAGGCCCATTGCCAGGACCCCGATTCGCCATTCGACATCATCGTCAGGTTGCGCCACCATGATGGCGACTGGCGCTTTATTCAAAGCCGTGGACGGGCCTCCAGAGATGCCAAGGGGTGTGCCATCCGCTTGACTGGCACACATATCGATGTCACGCAGCGCATGCAAAGTGAAAAAGCCGCCCAAGCCGCCAGTCTGGCCAAGTCTGAATTTTTGGCCAACATGAGCCATGAAATTCGCACCCCCATGAACGGTGTGGTGGGCATGGTCGATATCCTGCAACAAACCCAACTGATGCCCGAACAGCGGCGCATGCTCAGCACCATCCAGAACTCATCGCAGTCTTTGCTGCATATCTTGAACGACATACTGGATTACTCCAAAATCGAGGCCGACAAGCTCGTCGTCGAACGCATCCCCACCCATTTGCGCGATGTGGCAGAAGGCGTGGCCCAATTGATGGCCTCCACGGCCCATACCAAAAAAATCAACCTGTCGGTGTTTGTCGCACCTTCGCTCCCCTGCTGGATCGTTTCAGACCCCACCCGTCTTCGTCAGGTGTTGCTTAATCTGCTGGGCAACGCGCTTAAATTTACCCGCAACGACGCTGTCCATGGGGGCATGGTTGAATTGCGCGTTGAACCTGGTATGCAAGCAGATGGCAGCCCTGCTGTGGTTCTCAGCGTCAGTGACACCGGTATCGGTATGTCTGAAGTCGTCGTGGCCAAGCTGTTCCAGCCCTTTATTCAGGCCGATGAGACCACCGCACGCCAGTATGGTGGCACGGGCCTGGGCCTGTCCATCAGTGGGCGACTGGTCAGCTTGATGGGGGGGCAGTTGACCGTGCGAAGTACGCTGGGTGCAGGGTCACAATTTTCAGTCCTGTTGCCACTGCAAATTGCCACCGCGCCGCGCCAACTGCCTGCTGATCCCCAACTGGACGGTGTGCAGGTGCATGCCGTGATGCATGAGGCGACGTGCATGGAAGCCGTCCAAGCCTACTGTACGGCTGCCGGTGCCCAAGTCAGCTTTGTCCAAGGTCTGACACTGGCCTTGGAACGCTTGCGGTCTGCACCCCCAGCAGCGACCGTGCTGTTGCTGGGCCAGGATGTGATCTGCGCAACGCAGGACATTGCTCTGCCCAAAGGCGTGGGCCTGGTGCGACTGACACAGCGCAATAGCAGCTCCATTGGTCAAGGCATCACGGTGTCATCCAGCCCCCTGCTTTACCTAGATCTGATTCAGTCCGTGGCGCTGGCCTGCGGTCGCTGGAGCCGGCAAGACTTTGCAAGCCGAGGTGAGTCCCCAGCCCATGCACGACTTATCCCGCCGACTGTTGAACAGGCGCAGGCCAGTGGCCGACTCATTTTGCTGGCCGAAGACAACGAGACCAACCGGGAAGTGCTGCAAGAGCAGTTGCACCTGCTGGGCTATGCCGCTGACGTGGCTGAAGACGGCGTGATGGCGCTTGAAAAATGGCGCACGGGCCGCTATGCATTGCTGCTGACCGATTGCCATATGCCTTTGTTGGATGGCTTTGAGTTGACGGCCTTTATTCGCCATGAAGAAGAAGGGTCGGGTCACCACATGCCCATCATCGCAGTGACCGCCAACGCCATGCAGGGCGAGGCGCAACGCTGCATGGAACGCGGTATGGACGATTATTTGTCCAAACCGCTGCGCCTGAAAGAACTTGGGCCCATGCTGGCCAAGTGGCTACCAATACCGGTTGCGGCAGCACCTGAAGCGTCGGAATTGCCACACCCTGTTCATGGAGACAGCACGGGTGTGGACCAACCGGCCACTTGGGATGCCAGCATGATCAGCCAACTGGTGGGCGACAACCCAACGCTGCAACGCCGCCTGCTTGAAAAGTTTTTGATCCACACCCCAACGCAGATCAGCACCATGGAAGCCGCGTTGCAAGTGAACGATATCAAAAACACTGCCAGCATAGCCCATGCTCTCAAGTCAGCCTCCCGTACCGTGGGGGCTATGGCGCTGGGCGATCTGTGCCAACACATCGAGACCACCGGAGCAGCCCAGGATGCTCCAACGTGCAACGAATGGGTGGCAGGGCTGGCTGATGCCTTTGCCCTGGCCAAAGACAAAATCCAGACGCACCTAGATACAGCCTCACACTGAGCTTGTTGGCATTGCAAAATGGCCGACATCACCCGTCTGGCCTGCGTTGCAATCTATCCGATGGTCGATGCCTTGTGCCGCGTCCGTCAAATTCCAGTTTGCCAACTGCAACGAATGGATGCCCGCCAGCGCAAGGAAAACCAGAGCGACCGAGCTACTTGGCAGATTGTCTAGCTGGCCAGATACCGGGCAAAGTCCGCCTGAAGGGCCGCTATCGCGGCCTGACCCAAGCGGTTGCCGTACTGCGCCACCACCTGTGCAGCGCATTGGTTGGCCAGCCAGGCAGCCTGTGAATGGCTGTGACCGTGCGTGACAGCGTACAAAAAGGCACCGGCAAACATGTCGCCGGCCCCGTTGGTGTCGATGGCCTTGACCTTGGCAGCAGGCACTTCGGTCTGCTGGGTTCCCCGCAGCACCAGGCAGCCTTTGGCGCTGCGGGTGATGCACACCACACGGGCCAAGGCGTTGATTTGGCGGCAAATTTTGCTGATATCCTGCTGACCGCACCAGGCTTGCGCTTCTTCTTCGTTGCAAAACAAATAGTCCAGAGCGCCCGTCTGAGCATTGCCCACGATAGCATCAAGACCTTCGCGGCAATGGTTGATCATGCTGACATCGCTCAAGGTGGCGGCCAGTGCCACACCGGCCTCTTGGGCCAGTGTGCGGCCCTTGAGGGCTGCGGCCAGGCCAGAGGGCGATGCGGCCAGGTAACCCTCCATGTAGTAAATTTTGGAAGCAGCGATGGACTCTGCCTGCAACGCGGTGTCGTCCAGCAAAGACGTGGCCCCTAAAAAAGTACACATGCTGCGCTCGGCATCAGGTGTGACCAGCACCATGCAACTACCGGTCTGGTCGGTGGCGGTGAGACCCTTCGACAAGTTGGATGCAACACCATAGGCCATCAGGTCACTTGCGTAGAACCGGCCAGGCTCGTCGTCAGCCACACGGCAAGCGTAACAAGCCTTGCCGCCCAATTGAGCCAGTGCCACCACGGTGTTGGCGGCAGACCCGCCGCCGCTGCGATGGGCTGGCGCACCGGTTACCTGCGCCTCAAGCTCTGAGCGTCTGGCACAGTCGATCAGGGTCATGTGGCGCTTGGACACACCCATGGTCACAAGCTGCTCGTCGGTCACCTCGTATTCGGTATCAACGAGGGCGTTGCCGATGGCATAAAGGTCATAAAGGGCATAACTGGTCATATCACTTCTCATCTCATTGCTCATGTTTATTGCTCATGTTTATTGCTCCACAAAGGCGCGTTCAATGACAAAGTCACCCGGTTTGGTGGTATTGCCCTCCAAAAAACCACGTTTTTCAAGGAGTAATTTAAGGTCACGCAGCAGAGCCGGACTGCCGCAGAGCATGGCGCGGTCGGTGGCGGGGTCAAACACCGGCAGCCCAAGGTCGGCCTGTAGTTGGCCTGTCTCAAGCAAAGTGGTAATACGGCCCTGATGCTTAAATGACTCTCGGGTCACTGTGGGGTAATACAACATCTGACTGGTAATCATATCGCCCAGATATTCGTGATCGGGCAATTCCTGGGTCAGGTAATCATGGTAAGCCAGCTCGGACACCATTCGCACACCGTGAACCAGAATAACTTTTTCAAATTTGTCATACGTAGCAGGGTCACGAACGATGCTTAAAAACGGGGCCAAACCAGTGCCTGTGCCAAACAGATAGAGGTTTTTTCCGGGCAGCAAATAGTCGATCAAAAGCGTACCGGTGGGCTTTTTGCCCACAACAATTTTGTCGCCCACCTGAATGTGTTGCAGTTTGGACGTGAGCGGGCCGTCAGGCACTTTGATGCTTAAAAACTCAAGGTGTTCCTCGTAATTGGCGCTGACGATGCTGTAGGCGCGCAACAAGGGCTTGCCACCGTCCTGTCGCAATCCAATCATCGTAAAGTGTCCGTTGGAAAATCGCAGCGAGACATCGCGGGTGGTGGTAAAACTAAACAAGCGGTCCGTCCAGTGGAAGACGCTTAACACTGTCTCATTCAAAAAAGCACTCATCACAAGCCGTCATTCAAAAAAATCAAAATAATCAACAAACCCGCCCTATCCCTATGTCTACAGCCGGTGGCTTACCCAGTCCGCCACGCTGTCCAGAGTGCGTTGCAGCAGCTCAGGCAAGCTGCCGCCAGCCATGGCCATGTCGGCCTTGCCACCTCCCTTGCCGCCCACCTGAGCCGCCAAGAAACTGACCAACTCGCCCGCATGCACCCGTGCAGTGGTGTCTGCGGTCACCCCCACGGCAAGCTGCACCTTGCCAGCTTGCGCCATGCCCAGCACGATGACGGCGGTTTTTAGCCTGTCTTTGAGTTGATCCAGTGTGCTGCGCAGGGTTTTGACATCCGTGCAGTCCAGCCGTGCCACCAGCAGTTTGACCCCGCCGACATCACGGGCCAAAGAGGTCAGGGCATCACCCTGGGTCGATGCCAGTCGGCCCTTGAGCGCTGCCACTTCCTTCTCAAGCGTTTTGATGTGGTCTTGCACGCTGATCACGCGGGAAGCCAGATCGCAAGCGGGGGTTTTCAGAAGGCTGCACGCGCTGAGCAGGGTATCTTCAAGCTGTTGTATGTGGCTGAGGGCATTGTTGCCGGTGACGGCCTCCAGGCGGCGGATGCCCGCAGCCACCCCGCTTTGTGCGATCACCTTGAAAGGGCCAATGTCACCCGTGTGCCGCACGTGGGTGCCGCCGCAAAGCTCGCGACTGTTGCCAATGTCTTGCACTCGGACGACCGCGCCGTATTTTTCGCCAAACTGCATCACGGCACCGGTTTGCTGGGCAGACTCCAGTCCCATCACCTGCACACGAGTGGGGTTGTTGGCCAAAATCTCGGCATTGACGCAGGCCTCGACCTCGCGAACCTCTGTATCGGTCAGTGCGCCGTTGTGGGTAAAGTCAAAGCGCAGTCGCAAGGAGCTTACGTGACTGCCTCTCTGGTGAACATGCTCACCCAGCACCTGGCGGAGTGCCGTGTGCATCAGGTGAGTGGCCGAGTGGTTGCGTTCAGTCGCACGGCGCACCACTGAATTGACGTGAGCCACCACACTGTCTCCCACCCGCAACAGGCCCGTCGACAGACCACCATGATGGCCCCATACGTCTGACTTGATCCTTTGGGTATCGACCACATCAAACAGCCCATGATTGGCAAAAACAGTTCCGGTGTCACCCACCTGGCCCCCACTCTCGCCATAAAACGGTGTCGTGGCCAACACCAAGACCCCGCACTGGCCCTGGGCAATTTCGTCAACATTGACACCACCGGCATAGATAGCGGCGATGGTGGTCGTACACGTCAATTGTTCATAGCCCACAAACGCATTACCCAGGCCCTGGTAGTCCAGCATTTGGGTCTGCCTGAACTTGGCGGTGGCGCGACCGGCGGCTTTTTGCTGGTCCATCGCTGCATCAAAGCCAGGCACATCCACCGTCACACAGCGCTCCCTGCACACATCTTGTGTCAAATCCAGCGGAAATCCATAGGTGTCGTGCAGTTTGAAAGCCACATCGCCGGCCAGCACACGGGTTTCACCCGCTAGTGCAGTACCCAAAGCAGTGCCCAGCATTTGCATCCCTTGGTCAAGGGTTTCAAAAAAACGTTCTTCCTCAACCCGCAGCACGTCCATGATGGGGTCCGCATGCGCAATCAGACGGGGATACGCGTCGCCCATCAGATCGACCAGATCGGGCACCAGGGTATAGAGGAATGGGGTTTTTTGGCCCAGTTTGTAACCGTGACGAATGGCACGCCGGATGATGCGCCGCAGCACATAGCCACGACCTTCATTGCCAGGCAGAATGCTGTCGCAGATCAAAAAGGCTGCGGCGCGGATGTGGTCAGCGATGACTTTGAGCGACGGGCAGGCCAGGTCTGTGGTGTGGGTGTCACGGGCAGCAGCTTTGATCAGGGCTGCAAACAGGTCAATGTCATAGTTGCTGTGAACGTTCTGTAGGATGGCGGCCAAACGCTCAAGCCCCATGCCGGTATCGACGCAGGGGGCAGGCAGGGGTGTCACCGTGCCGTCTTCGGCCATGTTGAACTGCATGAAGACGTTGTTCCAGATTTCGATAAATCGGTCGCCATCGGCATCAACGCTGCCGGGTGGGCCGCCCGCGATAAGGTCCCCGTGGTCATAAAAAATCTCGGAACACGGGCCACACGGGCCGGTGTCAGCCATCATCCAAAAGTTGTCAGATCTATAGCGCCCGCCTTTGTTGTCGCCGATCCGAATCACACGATCGGGGGGCAGACCGATGTCTTGAGTCCAGACATCGTAGGCTTCGTCGTCTTCGGCATAGACAGTGGCCCACAGGCGCTCAGGTGGCAGATGGCAGACCGCAGTTAGAAATTCCCAGGCCCATCGCAGCGAATCGCGCTTAAAGTAGTCACCAAAGCTCCAGTTACCCAGCATCTCAAAAAATGTGTGGTGACGAGCGGTGTAGCCCACGTTTTCTAGGTCATTGTGCTTGCCACCGGCGCGCAAACAAGCTTGCACCGACGTGGCCCGCACATAGTCCCGCAGGTCAGTGCCCAAAAAGACATCCTTGAATTGCACCATGCCGGAGTTGGTAAACATCAAGGTGGGGTCTTCTGCCGGCACCAACGGGCTAGACGGCACCACCGTGTGACCTTTGGAGACAAAAAAGTCCAAAAAAGTCTGGCGAATCTCAGCAACGGTCACGGGGGCGGGGGAGCAGGACAGGGTCGTCATGATGGGGCAAAGTCAAAAATGGAAAACGCAGCAGAGATCAAGCAGCAATCCCTTGATTATCATGGCACAGTTTTTTTCACACCACCGCTATCATCGCCCTTCATGGACACACGACTTCTCGATCTGCTGGTCTGCCCCGTCACCAAGGGCCACCTTGAATACCGGCGCGAATCACAAGAGCTTTTCTCCCGCAGCGCCAAACTGGCCTATCCGGTGCAGGACGGCATTCCCGTCCTGCTTGAGTCCTTCGCCCGCCCCCTGACCGACGCGGAGCTGGGTTTGTGAGCTTTACGGTCTTGATTCCGGCACGCATGGCATCAAGCCGCCTGCCCAACAAGCCCCTGGCCGACATCGCAGGCATACCCATGGTGGTGCGGGTGGCCCAGCGGGTGCTGACTGGCTGTACCCCCCACGGCGCTGTTCGTGTGGTGGTGGCTGCTGACAGCCCCCAGATCATCGCCGCTTGTCAGGCGTATGGCGTGGATGCCCTGTTAACCCGCACGGACCATGCATCGGGCAGCGACCGCCTGGCAGAGGCCTGCGGTTTGTTGGGGCTGACAGACGACCAGATCGTGGTCAATGTTCAGGGCGACGAGCCTTTGATCGACCCCCGCTTGGTCTGTGATGTTGCGAACATACTACAGTTGCGCCCCGATATTGCCGTGAGTACCGCCGCCCACCCGATGACCTCACTGGCTGAGTTTCACAACCCCCATGTGGTCAAGGTGGTGGTGGATGCCAGCGCCACGGCTTTGTATTTCAGCCGTGCGCCCATCCCCTGTCCGCGCGATGCCATGGACACTCTGCCCAGCCCGCCGCCCCTACGACACATCGGCCTCTACGCCTATCGGGTGGGGTTTTTGCGGCAGTTCCCCCACATGGCGCAAGCACCGCTTGAGATCACCGAGTCTTTGGAGCAATTGCGCATCCTGTGGCATGGCTATCGCATCGCCGTCCACACCACTTTCCAGGCGACAGCGCGGGGGGTGGACACCGCTGATGACTTGGCTCACGTGTGCAGTCTGATAGCCCGTGACTCACACGGATGTCATGAAGCAATAACGCAATAAAGCAATAACGCCCCCCCATCCCCCCAAACCGCACACCGACTGGCTTGTATCCCCCGTGAATACGGCACGGACAAGCCATCATCAAAGGAGTATTTAGATGCTGACAGAAGACGGCAAAAACCTGTACGTAAGCTATGACGAGTACCACAACCTGATTGAAAAACTGGCGATCAAAATCTACCAGTCTGGTTGGGACTTTGACAATATTTTGTGCTTGGCACGCGGCGGCTTGAGACTGGGCGACATCCTGTCACGCATCTTTGACAGACCTTTGGCCATCATGTCCACGACATGCTACCGGTCGGATGCGGGGTTTGTTCAGAGCAAACTGGATGTGGCCCACTACATCACCACGCCTAAGGGCGAGATCGGCGGCAAGGTCTTGCTACTCGATGATCTCGCAGATTCAGGCCTGACACTGAGTGTGGTGATGCAGCAGCTTAAAGCCAATTACTTGCAGATCACCGAACTGCGCAGTGCCGTGATCTGGACCAAGGCAGCATCCACCTTCAAACCCGACTACTGCGTTGATTTTTTGACCGGCAACCCCTGGATTCACCAGCCGTTTGAGGTTTACGATGCCCTGCGCCCTGCGCAATTGCTTGACAAATGGCGAATTTGAGTCCCTATCGTTATCTGCGACGGAGTGCCTGATGACCGACCCCAGCACAACGCTGATCCATCACCCCTATGTGCCGCCCGCCGGCTTTGCCGCACCGCAGCCCGGGGTGTTCAAGGCTTCTACCGTGTTCTTTCCGGATGTGGCGGCCATGCGGGCTTTTGATTGGAAGGACAAGTCCGCCTACACCTACGGACTGCACGGCACCCCCACCACCTACACGCTTGAAGAGCGTCTGTGTGCCTTAGAGGGCGGCAGTCAGTGCCTCTTAGCCCCCAGCGGCCTGGCCGCCATTGCCACGGTGGCACTGGCCCTGCTGCGCTCAGGTGATGAGGTCTTGATCCCGGACAACGTCTATGGACCCAGCCGTGCGCTGGCTGAGGGCGAGCTTGCCCACTGGGGCATTCGCCACCACTGTTATGACCCCACGCAAGTCCATGATTTGGCGCGTCTGATCACAGACAAAACGCGCCTGGTGTGGCTAGAGGCTGCGGGGTCGGTCACCTTAGAGTTTCCTGACCTGTGCGAACAGGTTCGCCTGTGCCAGGATGCCGGAGTCCTTTGCGCACTGGACAACACCTGGGGGGCCGGGCTGGCATTTGCGCCCTTTGATTTGCGACCAGGCATCCGTCCGGCGCTGGGTGTCGATCTATCCGTTCACGCACTGACCAAATACCCCAGCGGTGGGGGCGATGTTTTGATGGGCAGCATCATCACCCGAGATAACAACCTGCACAAAAAACTCAAACTTTGCCACATGCGGCTGGGGCTGGGCGTGGGGGCCAACGATGCCGAGCACATTCTGCGCAGCCTGCCCAGTTTGCCGCTGCGCTACCGTACACAGGATGAGAGCGCTCGTCATCTGGCCCGGTGGTGTTTGCAGCAACCCCAGTTTGCACAAGTGCTGCACCCTGCGCTGGCAGGGTCACCCGGCCACGACCACTGGCGTGCCTTGTGCGGCAACAGTTTGGGGGCTGCGGCAGGGTTGCTGTCCGTGATCTTCAGGCCAGACTACAGCGCTGCACAGGTTGATGCGTTTTGTGATGCCTTAAAGCTCTTCAAAATTGGCTACAGTTGGGGCGGCCCCGTCAGTCTGGTGATGCCCTACGCGCTGTCCTCCATGCGGTCATCCTGGCCACAGCACCTAACACCAGGCACTTTGGTGCGCCTGGCTATTGGACTGGAAAGCACCCATGACCTGCAAGCTGATCTGGCGGCTGCTCTGCAACCACTGGGGTGACTACAACTCATCGCAGCCACAGTTGATGCACCACTTGCCCCCACCTCAATCTCGCCGCGCCTTGGTCGGTGTGTTGGTCCTCGCAGGGGTCATCACCTTGGCCGCCTGCACCGACAAACTGCCCGCCGCCTGGTCAGGCTACGCCGAGGGCGACTATGTCTATATCGCTTCAGCGCTGGCCGGTCGTCTTGACACCCTGGCCGTGCAAGCCGGGCAAACCGTGGCACAAGGCACGCCGTTGTTTGCGCTGGATGCCGAAAGCGAGCAGGCTGCACAGCAAGAGGCCAGCGCCCGACTGGCAGTCGCACAGGCACAGGCGGCCAACCTTGGTCAGGGCAAACGGCGTGAAGAAATAGCCGTCACCCAGGCCCAGCTTGTGCAAGCGCAAGCTGCCAAGACCCTGGCGCAAAGCGACCTTCAGCGCCAGCAGCAGTTGCTGACCCAGGGCTTTGTGTCAAGGGCGCGTGTCGATGATGCCACCACCCAATTGAGCCTGGCCCATGCGCGTGTCACCGAACTGAATGCGGCATTACAGGTGGCCCAGTTGCCTGCCCGCACTGACGAGCGCAGCGCCCAGCATGCCAACGCCCAGGCTGCCGCTGAGGTGCTGCACCAAAACGCCTGGCGCACACGGCAAAAGCAACAAAGCGCACCGGCTGCGGCCCTGGTGGCAGAGGTCTTTTTCCAGCCTGGCGAATGGGTGGGCGCAGGCCAGCCAGTGCTGTCTTTGCTGCCACCCGCCAACACCAAAGCGCGGTTTTTCGTTCCTGAATCAGACCTGGCCAGCGTCCACCCGGGTCAGCGCGTGACACTGGCATGCGACGGCTGCGGTACGCCCATCGAAGCGCAGATCACCCGTGTGGCAACGCAGCCCGAATACACGCCCCCCGTGATCTACTCCAATGCGCAGCGCAGCAAGCTGGTGTTCATGGTTGAGGCCAAACCCTCAGCGCAAGACGCGCCGCGCTTAAAGCCCGGCCAGCCGCTGGATGTGCGCAGGTCGGCAAGCTCACCGTCAGCAGTCGTCCAGCCGTGAACCCCCTTGCCATTGACGTGCAGGGCCTGACCAAGTGCTACGGCGGGCGGACTGTGGTGGACCACATCGCGCTGCAAGTGGCCCCGGGGCGCATCTGCGGTTTTTTGGGGCCTAACGGCAGCGGCAAAACCACCACCATCCGCATGCTCTGTGGTCTGCTCACCCCTGACGGCGGCAGCGGCACTTGCTTGGGCCACGACATCATCGCCCAGGCCGCAGCCATCAAGCGTCAGGTGGGCTATATGACGCAAAAGTTTGGCCTGTACGACGACTTGTCCATCCGCCAAAACCTGGACTTTGTGGCGCGATTGTTTGAGCTGCCAGCGCGCCGTCGCTCTGTCGATGCTGCGCTGGAACGGCTGGGCCTGGTGGATAGGCAAAAGCAACTAGCAGGTACGCTGTCGGGTGGCTGGAAGCAGCGGCTGGCGCTGGCGGCCTGCCTGATCCATGAACCCCGGCTGTTGCTGCTGGACGAACCAACCGCTGGGGTTGACCCCAAGGCGCGGCGAGATTTTTGGGACCAAATTCACGCGCTGGCCGCAGAGGGCATCACCGTCCTGGTATCGACGCACTACATGGACGAAGCCGAGCGCTGCCATGAGTTGGTTTATATCGCTTATGGTCACATTTTGGCACGCGGAACCGAACGCGAAATCATCGCAGCATCGCAACTCAAGGTCTGGTCGATTGTCCCGGCGACAGAGCCAAAAACGGCTGCAACGCCCGTCAATCCTGCGATGGATGCTATCCATATAGGAACATTGGTGGAATCCCTCAAATCCGCCCAAGGGGTGCTGAGTGTGGCGGCTTTTGGCCACGCGGTGCATGTGGCGGGCACGGATGCCGTGCTGCTGGAACGTGCGCTGGCCCCCCTCAAGGCCAACCCCACCTTGACCCTTACATCGGCCAGTGCCAACCTGGAAGACGTGTTCATCAGCCTCATTGCCAAGGCACCGGACAATTTTGCAAGCGCCTAAACACCTCATGTTTGGCTCAGATGCCGCTAAGCACAGCGTCCATGGCCGCAACAATTTTGTGAGACTGATCCCGAATGGACAAAATACCGTTTTTAAGCAAGCGTTTATCGGGCGGTGCCGCTTCAAAAGGTAACAACACGGGGGTTATTGGGAACGATATTCGGATGCGCGTTACAAGCAATTGCTGCCTATAACACAACCACCTCATCGCTAAAAGTATCTTCGATTCTGGTACCCGCGCAAAGTACAGAATAAATCATGCAGTTCAAAATTTCTTTTTGTATTTTGACGGTATGGTTAAATTCAGGCGACAAGCAGCAATCGCCATCAGAAATCATCAATATGTCGTAACCGTTTAGACCCCCCTCACCGTCATTCCCGCGAAGGCGGGAATCCAGACTTCATGTGCATCCTTTAACATCCAAAAACACTGGATTCCCGCCTTCTCGGGAATGACAAATGTTGTTTGCCTCCACTGGAGTGACTGCATTTGGCATGGGGGGTCTAAACGGTTACGCCATGACAGTTACTGACGTTTCAACTTTTTCGGATTCGTCGGTTGATGGATGCGTGGATTACACCGGAGAGTGGGTGCGCAGCCAATCCCGCAAAGCCTCATTCATGCGTGTCTGCCATCCTGCCCCAGTGGAACGAAATGCTGCCAGCACGTCTGGGCTGTACCGCACTGCCACCTGCTCCTTGAGTGGCCCACGGTTTGGCCCGCGTGTACGGGCACGGCCAACCACGACACCGCCTTGTTTGAGAACGACACCTTCCCAGTCTGAAACGCTGGTGCTTGGGCTGTCTGGGTCGTTGACCATTTCAGTCGGGGAAGTTTTTCCAGTCGATGCGTGCTTCATGCTTTTCTGCCTTTCTAATCGAAATTACGTGGTCTGCATTGCCGCGAGCGGTATGCACCACAAACACCACAATACCGTTCCACAAGCCCAGCGTTTGCAGCCGCAATTCGCCGTAGGCATCACGCGCATCCTCGCGGGTGATGGTGAAGCCCTCAAACACTGCCTCGCTTCCCAGAAAGTCAAAACCGTGGTTCTTGAGGTTGGCTTGGCGTTTGACTTCATCGTAAGTGACCTTGGGCAAATAGTAGATGCAAATTCACTACCTGCTCCTAGCAGCCTGTCGGACTTGCTGGTGATGTCTCCTATTCGCTACTATAATAATAGCTACTTTGATAAACGGCTCATTCTCAGAATGAGCAACTCCAAATTCTCATGGCCAATTTCATCGTTGCTGACCGCAAAACTGCCTACCTGATGCCACCCTCGGTGGATGATTGGGGCAACCAAGACCACTTGGCGCGCTTTGTCGTCGAAATCGTTGATGGTCTGGATCTCTCCAAACTCATCAATCAATACGCAGGACGAGGCTCCCAAGCATATAACCCCGCAACCCTGCTGGCTCTGATTGTTTATGGCTATGC
>CAIJOK010000065.1 GCA_903822205.1 uncultured beta proteobacterium
CATGGGATTTCAATAGCCACACCAGCACCACGGCAGCCACCACGCCGATGCCTGTAAAAAACCAGCGCTGCCAGCCGCTGGCGTGGGCCAAAAATGAAAACGCAGCCCCCGTGTTATGGGCGCGCACCACGTTAAAAAAGCTGGTGACCGGTGTGCTGTCGCCCAACTGGTAATAGCCCAGGATCAGGACCTTGGTGAACTGGTCGCAGATCAGCACGATAGCGGCCAGTGCCAGCCAGGGCAGCAGGCCGCCCGTGCTTTGGGGTTTGAAATTGGAGCCGAACGATGAACGGAGGGCCATATCAGGCAACGTGTCCATGCAACCCTTCCAGGGGCAATGCGCCAATGGCGGCTGCATCAATCACCACAATTACGACCACGGTGCTGCCTTCGGCATGGCTGATGTGGGTGTTCCAGTTTTGCGAAACCTCGCGTTTTATGGGCTTATCAGACAGGTGCATGACCAAAATGTCGTCTTCGTCGTCGTAGGTGGTTTGCATGTTTGGTTTTCCAAAGTGAATTCTTGCATCACGGTTTTAACGACAACTATTTGGCCGTTATCGTTGTGACGCAAGGCTGCATCTTCGGGCCTGAGGGTCATAGCCACCCAGACAGGCCTTGACCAGCACACGCAGCACCGACCCATTGCCCCGGATACTGCTGATCTTGGTGGGAACCAAGCCCCTGGGGTAACGCCGTATGGTGGGCAGTTCAACGCAGTGATAGCCCAGCTTGGGGGCACGGTACGACAGGTATGCCAACAGCTCATAGCGCATAAACACATCGCGAAACGGGGCGATCTGTGGGTCCAGCAGCATCTTTCGGCTATAGGCCCGAAAGCCCTGCGTGGTGTCCGTCCACTTGAATCCCGAGAACAAACTGAGCATCGGCGCATGGACAAAGCGAATGGCTATATTGCGCGACAGGGGGGTGTTCTCGGCCACGCCGCCCGCCACAAATCGCGATGCCTGGACAAAATCAACCCCCTGCGCCAGCGCCGCGATAAATCGCGGTATGGCAGCCGGGTCATCTTTGTCATTGCCGTCGATGGTGACGATGCCCGCATAACCCTGATCCAGCGCAAAGGCATAGGCACAGCGTAGTTGTGCGCTCAATTGACCCGGGCCAGTTTTGACCAGCAAGCCGCGCACCCCCATCGTTTGTAGTCTGGCAATATCCAAAGACCCATCGGTACTGCCGCCATCGACCAAAATCATATCGGCCAGGCTGGCGATATTTAATAGAGATATTCGACGCAACAAACTGGTGATACGCTCGCCCTCGTTAATGACCGGAATCACCACGCAATAGGGGTGTTGCCGCCCTGACCACAGCGGCGTGCTGAATGTGGGTACTTGCCAGGTGGCGCGGTGGGAGGCATCAATGTTCAGGTGGTCGCATGATTGTTGCTGCATTTACGACTCCATCAACGTTTTATTTCAAGATCATTGCGCGGCTCGGGTTTGAGCTGCCCAATATGAACCAGGTTATCCAATGCGTTCAGACTCATGCAAGTCTCCAATAAGTGAAATGACAGGCTGCGACAAAACCCGATTGACAAAAGAATCCTGCTCTTTGCGGCGACTATCAAATTCTGCGGGTGTATATAAACTGGGATTTATCTTTCGGCCTAACTGGGTTTCCAGTGGTAACAGCCGATCCAGCACATCGCCCAGCAAAAGATCGCGACCAACCAACATCACATCAATGTCGCTGTGTACGGTGTCGGTTTGTTTGGCCACCGAGCCATAAACCCAAGCCGATTGCAACTGGGGTGTCAATTGCATTAAGGCGTCCTGCAACAGGGGTACCAGGCCAAGCGTTTTGCGCGTCAGGTCCACCAATTCATTGAAAACAGGGCTTTGTGGATTAGCACAAAAACATCGCAAGCTACCCAGTCTCTGCGAATCCACCAGCTTTGCGGCGACCAAGCGATTGAGTTCCCGCTGTAGAGAAGCACTGCCCAGACCCGTCAGGCGTAGCAATTCACTGAGGTGGTAGCTGCGCTCAGGCTGCCCAAACAGCCAGAGATAGAGCCGGGACTGACTGTCAGAAAAAATTGCAGAGGCGATTGACATGGCTAGATATTAGCACGGTCATGCCAAATTTTGGCATGCAATTCTTGCGCGTACATCCTATTGAACTGCGAATATAGGCATCATGCGTTTTTCACCCCACCCGCAGCGTGATCAGCACCACGCCAGCGATCACCAACACAATACCCAGGCCGGTCGTCCAATAGAACGGTTCTTTGAATATCAGCACCGACAGCAGGGCGACGGCGGCGACGGCACCCGAGGTTAAAACGGGATGCGCCACATTCAGCGGCAGGCGCGACAGCGCTGCGGCATAGAGCAAAAAAGCCGCACCGTACAGGCCCAGCCCCAGCCAGAACGGCCAGTTGCCCAATGCCCCCCACGGGTCGCGCATGGATGGAAACTGTCGCGGCGGCTGCATCGCCATTTTGACCAGCACACTGGCACTGGCATTGACCGCAATGCCCAGCAGCAAAATCAGCCATTTCACAGAATTGACGGGCATAGAGTGCTATCAACCTTACAGTTACGGCGATAGTATTGGATAGCCACTTTCTGTGACCGACTTTGGTTTGCTCACAATGGCTCTTCAATGAAGTGCCAGTGGCCAGCCTTGTCAGAACCCACGCGCTGGATTCGACCTTGCTCACGCAGTGCTTTGAGGTGGCGCTTGATGGTCTTGTCCGTTACGCCCAGCGCGATCGCCAGCTTCTGAGCTGTCACTTTGGGATTGGCGCGAACTATCGTCAGAATTTTGTCTGAGAGTGGGTTTACAGGGACATTTACAGGGACATTTACAGGGACACTTGCACCGACATCCGGCACCGTCTGCGTCGCAACATCAATGTACTTGTACAGCGAATTTGTCAGGGCATCGAGCATGAAGTCGATGAACGGACGGCAATCCACCGCGCCAGCATGGGAGTCCTGCAAGGCTTTGTAATACAGCGCCTGGTTGTGGTGCACCAGCGTTTCTATCGGCATCCATGCAAACAGCGGGTTCCACTGAGAAAGAATCAGCGTTTGCCAAAGCCGTCCGATTCGCCCGTTGCCGTCGCGAAACGGATGAATGTATTCCAGCCGGTAGTGGACGGCAGAACTCTTGATCAGCGGATGCGCTTCGCTGGTTAGCCCCCACTGCAGAAGCTGCTCTACAAGCTTGGGCACTTGCGCCGATAGCGCGCCGCGATGCAACAGCGTGCCATCGCTGCCTACCACGGCCACACCGCCTGAGCGAAACTGGCCCGATTCGCCGATCAGCGCATCGGTCAGGTGCGTGTGCGCTCGCAGCAAGTCTTCCACCGACCAGGGCGCATAACCCGGCATCTCGGTGTAGGCGTGCCAAGCGTTTTGCACTTCCTTAATATCCTTGGGCGGCCCCCAAACTGGCTTGCCGTTGATGACATCAGTCACCTGGCCCAGGGTGAGTTGGTTGCCTTCAATGGCGGTCGATGCGTGAACCGAAAGGATGCGGTTGAGCTTGCGCAGGTGCAACACATCGCCGGACTGCTCCTCGGTGATCTTGACGCGCTCCAGCAAGGCGTGAATCGCACCGATTTTTTCGTGCCACTTGGGGTCTTCGGTAAAGAATTTTTCTAGCGGCTTCACGGCCTGCTCCTGGCTGGCTTGGGGGTGAGGATGTTGTCGAAGGGCTGCATCGCCATTTTGACCAGCACACTGGCACTGGCATTGACCGCAATGCCCATTAGCAAAATCAGCCACTTCACAGAATTGACGGGCATAGAGTGCTATTTGATTGAAAGCATTTTTGATCGTCGCGATCGTCACGATAGTATTGGATAGCCACTTGCAGCGCCCGCTCTATCGACACCAGGTGAGGCTCATGCGCCGTGGCCAGCATCTCGATGGTGACAACGTGGTCGGGTAAATACGAGTGCAATGCACCAAACATCGCGGCATGGTCTGTGCCGCCATCGCCGTTCTGACCACCATCGCCCAGTGGCCGCAATTCAGGTTCACTGGCGTGGACGTGACCGATCAAACCGGCGTGTAATGACAGGACTGCACAGGGGTCTTCAGCATTGACCGTCATGGCACCAGTGTCCAACTGCATGCGAATGGCGGGGTGATCAATCTGAGTCACCACCTGGGCCGTGTCCTGGCTGTGGGTCATAAAGTTGGTTCCGTAACAGGCGGGGTTAGGCTCCAGGCAAACCACCACGCCGTGCGCTGCGGCCACGTTACCCAACTGCCTGAAAAACGGCACAGCGACAGCCAGTGCGTCGGCATCGCTCAGGCCTCTGCGGTCGCGGTTTTTGGGTGAGCCAAACACCAGACGGGTGGCACCCAGCGCAGAGCCGATGCGGCAAATTGCGCCGAGATGCCCCAGCATGGCCGCTTGTATATCGGGTGCGGCAAAGATATTCAGCCCCAATGTGCCAAATAGCAGGGCTTGCATTCCTACGATGTCAATGCCATGTTGCCGCCACCAGGCTTTGACGCTGGCCATCTGGCTGTCAGTGGCCAGTGCTGGCTGTGCAAAATATTTACTTGGCGCAATATCGATGGCATTAACCTGATAGCGTTGCAAAAGGGCGGCGACAGCCTCGTCCTCAGTAATATCCCAGGCCAGGTTGGAAATGGCAATTCTCATTATCTTGACCCTGTGAATGTATTGAGGATTTTTGGCTCGGATTGGGCATAAGCACGCACGGCCAATAGGGTATCGCGCTGGCTGTATTGATAACGGTCATGGTGATGGCCCGTGGCCCCAAAAATAGCGGCATGACGTGTTTGCAGGTCGTAGGTAACCGGTGGGTTGGTTTGTATTGTGTCAAAGGGTTTGCCAAAACCCAGAACAGCAATATCGCCCACGCTGATCGGCTCTGCCGTCAAATGCACCAGTTTTAATCCGGCTTGCAGTGCGGTCTGAATATCCCACCACAGATTGACCATGGGGTAAAACTGGAATATGCCCCGACTGTCGATGGTGTGAAGATTGTTGTCGTTCAAGAAATCAAATATCACGTTTTTACGCAGGCCCGGGCCAACCAGTCCGGGCAGTCGGACGATCAGATGGTTGGCAAAGTGGCTCTGGACAAATTGCTCAAGCAAGCGGCGGTGCAGGCCGTAGGGGTGCAGGCCTTGTTCATCGACCGGCGTGTCCTCATCGACACCGATGGGTGTTTTGAATACATCGACCGTGCTGATCAAAATAAAAGTTTGACAGGTGACGGTTTCAAGGTGAGCGATCAGGCAGTCTATATTTTGTCGGTCTGCCAACGGGTCACGGTTGGCGATCCATTTTTGGGCTGGGGCGGCGGCGCATACCAACAGGTCATACATTCGTCCATCAATCAGAGAGATATTTTCAGAGTTAATCAATTCGCCAAAACAATATTGATTAAAAAGAGTTGAACCAACATAACCTGTAAAACCTACTAGACAGTTCATTTTTTTCTCAAAATTAAAGTAAATAATATTTTACTGATCAATATTAACGTTAGTTTCGATCAATCTAAATACAGTTAAATTAGCCATGCCACTTCCGCCAATGCCACTTCGAGATGGATAAAAGACTGCCTTCGGATTGTCATATACCAATTCTCCGATTTTGTAGCCAATTGGGAGCCATATACTAATTGGGGAATTGACTGCCGGCGCTAATTTAACAGGGGATAAATAAATAACAAATATGGGGTTATGAGAATTTGGAAGATCGGCTACCGCAGAATAAGTACGCCTTGGTGCGTAAAATATTGGGGGACGTGAATACCAGCCCATTTGATTGATGTTTGTTTTATCTCGTCCAATCAATAAAATTGCATTTTTAGGTAATATTTTGTCAATACGACTATAATCTTCAAATAGGGCTGAATTCCGTTTCAGAAACAGGCCTGTATCCTCAAGTCCTAGGCTTACTTTAGACAGACTATAGGCGAAGATCGCGCTCAATATTGTCCAAGGAATCGTCAGGACAATCATTGCAGTTATTATTTTACTTTTTACATTTTGTGTCAATGAATTTATTGACATCATACCCAGAGCAAAAAGTGCAAATTGGAGTCCGGATAAATGTCGAATTTCCCAAGGTGTAATAAAAATTATTATTAACACTTGAAAAACAAACAATGTCAATGCAATTGATTTGAATTGATTCCTATCTCTGACAAAAACATATATGACTACGCCACACCATAGTGAAACACTCCATAAAGCTAATTCATAACGATACAGGAAGAGATTTGTAAATATTTGACGCGTCGCATTGTATGAACTGACAGCCTCCAATCCAAAATAATTAGATTTAAAAACTTCAGCCGTAAGAATCCCTAAAGGTGAGCCGCTTTTCGACCATAGCCAGCCTACTATAGGTGCAAATGCAATTAGCCAAAGTGTAACCACCAACAGTACATCTGTACCTCGTAATTTTCGTTCTCGCGTCAATAAAATATATGCACAAATTAGGAAAACAACTGACAATGGGAGCGTAAATAGTCTTGTCGATACCGCTGTAATTGAAGATACCGTGATCAAAATAAGCCCGCTATTTGATCCATAAGATATATTGATGCTTTTCCATTCGCACAGAATAAAGAACGCCATTGTTACGCTCAGGAATGCAAGAGCGCTTGGGCCAACTGTAATTAATAGATTGATGACAGATGGTTGACTAACAATCACAAACCAGGTCAAAATTGCGAGCAGCCTACTGCCAGTTTTGACATGAACCATATAACCAAGAAACCAGCACATCAATATCAATATTGACCATGAAAATACGCCACCTGCATCTGGCAGACCTATCGCATGAAATGGTGCTTGAGCAATTTGATAGAATAAGTGCGGAAATACTGTTGCCTCCATTGGCATTCTATAAAGTTCAAGACTTTGATCTTGAATAATTCGACTGCCAATGATAATGTGATATGAAATTTCATCATGCCGCGTTGATGGTGCAGAACTTGACAATAATAACCACGATGCCACTATGAATACCATTATCTTTAAAGTTATGACAATGCCATCATAACCTATCTTTTGCTCATTGGAGTGAAACAATCTAGGTGACCAGAAAATCCTGTTTTTCGCAAAATAAATCCAAGTTAGTCCGCCAAATATAAAAAGTAACCAAATGGCAAGTAACAAATTTTTTGAAGAAAACGAAAATATCCCCAATATTTGAATCGATATTGAAAATACTGTTAATCCCGTAAGCATACCCATTGGCTGTAACCATGGTGATGTAAGCTTAATTTTCATTGAGTCAAGAATTGCGCCGCCCATACCAGTTATACCGATGGCAGTAAGCAATCCGGCTATTGCAACCAACATTGAGTTGTAGTTTTGTAAATATAACCATCCCGTCATAATATACTCCCAATTGCAGTGGAGAAACAATAAGTATCAAGTTTTTCGTAAACATCAAAAATATTATCAATCTTGCCACCCAGCACCGAATAACACCCTGGCAATTCTGGATGTTTTTCAAACAAAATGGGCCGTCCATCATCGCCTTCGTTTTTAACCAGCACGGTTTTGACTTCAAACAACGATTCGACATATTGGGCATCCAGCACCGCTGGCAAATAGCGCCCCACATCGCGCACCATGCGATCTACACGGGTGGCCTGGTCGTAGTCTTTCAGTTTTTGGTACGGGTCAATGCCTGGCGCGTCGTTCCAATGCCAATGCGGCGTGTAACGCACGTGTGACAGCGTATGCAAACCCCGTGGCGGAAAAGGCATCATCGAGAAAAACGGCCCGTCCATCACCGTGATACCCAAGCCCGCCAAGGCAGGTGGCGCTTGCATCAGCGCCATTTCTGTGATCTCGTGCTTGAGCCGTGTTTGTGTACCGGCAAAGTCCCCTGTATATTGATTTAACCCACTGTAGGTGCAATTGAAGACATAACGACTGGTGAGTATCTGCTCTGTCCCATCGGAGTTTTTGAGGGTCACTTGCAAAGCGTGATCCGTCCCCCTGGACAGGGCTGTCACGCGGGTTTCAAAACGAATCTGCACACCACATGCCTTGAGTTCACGCACCGCCCAATCAGCCAGTTGGGTGGCATCAAAAACATATTCTTCAACCAAAAAAACGGCCTCGATCAACCTAGGATCAAACAAAGCACATAACGACGGCACGGCCGGCTGTATTCGCGCACCAATCTCATGGCAAAAGCGCTCAAACTGTTTGGCCGTAACTTTGGAATTACGCCGCGCTATGGCATACAGTTTGGTAAAGTCCTTTTTGACCGCCTGCGGCCAGTCGCGCACAAAGCGGGGCAAATTAACCCGGCTGCGGTAGGCCGTGGTAAAGCTGCGAGGATAGTGATACCCATTATGAACACGCGCCTGGTTGTTGTACGAGGCGCGGGTTAATAATGCCGATTCGCGCTCTATCAACACAATATGTTTCAGGCCACGCTCACGTGCCAAATAAATGGCAATGGCTGAGCCATAAAAACCACCGCCAATCATGACGGCATCCTGTAGAGTGTCTGTGGATACTGTCATTCGGCGACGTGCCCAATAATCGTGTGCGAGGCAGTTTCTTCAATATTCAGCTTTTCGCGGCGAGTCATGCGCGCACTGGTAAATTCTTGCCCCACGTGGTACAGCGGGCCTTCGTTGGACAGGCTGACCATATTGACGATGTATTCGCCCAGCACCAAAAGCACCAACGAAATCAAAAAAAACATGCCCGACTGCTGCAATGACAGACTAACCCAGCCGGGGGCCACGTCCGCCTTAAACAAACCGATCGCCAGCACATAGACCGAATAAACCAAGTTGGCCCCTGCCCCAAACAGCGACAGTGCTGTGACCAGCCGCATCGGTGCGCGGGTGGTGGATACCAGCAGACGCATGCCTCGGTCGATGCTGTCGCCCAGACGCTTGGTTTGCAGCACTTTGGGTGCCGCGCTGTAGTCCAGGTGCGCCTGTGCAAAGCCGCCGGTGGCAGGCAGGTGGCGGTAGCTCATGGCGGGCTGCGGGTGTTGCAGGATGAAATTGACCACGCGCTTGCTGATCAGCCGGTACTGCGGGGCCTCTTTGGCCAGATGCACACCGTTCAGTCGCTTGAACAGGCTGTTGAATGCTGCATAGGCCAGGCGGTAGGCCAGGCTCTGCGGGGATTTTTGGGCGTTGCTGGCAAAGACAACCTCAGCGCCGCTGACGGCTTTGTCCAGCATTTGCGGCAAAAACAGAATGTCATCAGCAAGAGGGTCAAGCACCGCCACATAGTCACCCAAAGCGTTCTCCAGTCCCACCCAGGCCGCCGTGTCGGTATCGACCTCTTTGGTCAAGGCATAGACCTGAAGATTGGGCAGGCCCTGCTGATCGGTCAGTGTTTTGAGCGCGACCACGCTGTCATCGGTCGATGCGTTATCGACCACCACCAGCTCATGGTCACTGACCAGCCCCGTCAGACAGGCAGAAATATCCTGTAACAGGCGCACCTGTTCACCGGACTGGTTGCGCAACACCAGCACGACGGTCAAAAAAATCGGAAAAGATTTCATCTACAAATTCCTCAAGTAGTGTTGGCGTTGGCCTTTATCAGCCCACAGTGTACAGACAGTTTACTTGCACCCCTCCATACGCCTGTGCAATATCACGCAACGCCAAAAGCCCCGCAGCACGGTTGCCGGGGTCATCCAGCCCTTCACCACACGCTGTGCAAAACATCCCATGAACTGCATGAATCACCGTGGTCTGGTTGCGATAAGTTACGAATCACAAATTAGATACGTATAGAAACTGACGCATCATATAAATCAACCACTTAGGGAAACTGAATTTACCAAAGTACCGTTTCAATCGCGGGCAAGCCCGCTCCCACAACC
>CAIJOK010000066.1 GCA_903822205.1 uncultured beta proteobacterium
GCTCTTAAGGGATTTTTATTTGACTTGAATATATACCCCTCGCGGTCAAGTTATCGGGTTTTTGTAAGTTCCGTGGTAGAGCGAGAAGGGTTGGTGGTATCTCACCTTGAAATACAAGGCCATGCTGGGTATGAAATCCATTCCAAAGTTGTCCAAACGCGATCCGCAAGCCCCGCAGACATGGCGGGTTCACTATCAATAGGAAAAAAGCCTTCGGTGGTGGCCAGACCCAAGGTCAATATCTTCTGCCCATGACATGATGCCCTGAGGTGTGATCAAAGTGTATTGTTATTAAACCATTTATTTACGATGAGTTTTGAACTCCGAAACTTCAGTTAAAAAGTTAACTGTCAAACTTGGGATTACGGTAAATGGAGAAACCTTGGCCCACAACAACGACGCGATCTTGAGAAACGAGGATCGGTACAGCCATATCGGCATCCAACTTCAGTACCATGCTGCTGAGAGATGGGAACCACTGGAGGCGCTTGGATGGAATGAAGTGGGGTTTAACTTTTACCATACGCAAGATCTGCGCACACCAATATTGGAACTGAAGCGCGGATTAACGCGCTTCGATGGTGATATCGTATGGCGGTCACTCAATACCAGCGATGAGCTGGTTCTTGCAAATTTAGTCAATGAATTGATTTACAGAAAAGCCAAAGCTGTGACAGACAACGCCAGATTGCACGCCCGTCTGATCAAGCTGATTCGTGTTTCCGGGATGCTGACAGAAAAAAAGCACATCCTTGCTTCATTGGGGCAGGATATCAGTGACACAAAATTGGCAGAAATGATCGCTCACAGAAAATTGGAGCGTCCGGTGTTTCACTATGGCGTGAGGGTCGAGTCCAAGGCATGGGCTGATATTGTCCACAGAACTCTCCGTGTTTCTTCGGTCGTGATCTCGCTGGAGAAATGGTTGGATGCCTTTGCTCAAAAATAATGAATCAAAGCAATGACCTATTGGCGCAATTGGCGCAATCCTCGTAAATCCTAGAAAGTCCTGGTTATTTCACACCTGAGGCTTTTTGGGGGCCATGCGACCCGCCACCATCTCAAAGCAAAACAGACGGCATTCGATGGGGCCGTTCCACATGGGGACCTTGCGCGAGGGTTTTAGGTGCATTTTGGCGGGCAGTCCCAGGTCAGGCGACAGTATCCAGGCCGTCCAGCCGGGGTAGTTTTTCTTCCAATGGGTGGCTAACTGACCAAAAAACTCGCCTCCGTTGTCCGTTTGCGGCAGCTCGCGTGCGCCGTAGCGACCTTGGTTGCCGTCGTTTGCCTCGTTGTTCACCTCGTCGTTCACCACGTCGTTCACATCACCCGTCAGGCGCTGTCGGCCCGGGCTGATGCCTGCGATGTCCATGCGCTCACCATAGGGGGGGTTTAACAGCATCAGCCCTGGCTGGTCGCACGGTGACATCCGCTGTAGGGCATCACCGCCGCGAAATTCAATGGCACCTGCGACACCTGCCCGCACGGCGTTGCGCTGTGCAAAATCAACCATCCGGTGCGCCACATCGCTGCCAAAAATCAGGGGCATTTGGCCCGCAACGATGGGCCGTTCAGCGTCAGCAGCTTCTTTTTTGATCGTGTTCCAGACATGGGGCTGAAAGGTCAAAAAGTTCTCAAAAGCAAACCGGCGGCGTGACCCTGGCGCGATGCGACAAACGATCTGGGCCGCTTCAATGGCGATCGTGCCACTGCCACAGCAGGGGTCGTACAGCGGGATGGGTGGGACAGGGGGCAAAGGGTCGGTGTCGTTCTGGTCGTCTGTGCGGTCCATCCACCCGGCCACTGCCAGCAGGGCCGCAGCCAGGGTTTCTTTCAGCGGGGCATCGCCACAGTCTTCTCGCCAGCCGCGCTTGAACAGGGGCTGGCCTGATGTATCCAGGTAAAGCAAACAGGTGTCTGTGCCCAGGTGGGTGTGGATGCGAACATCGGGCTGGTGGGTATCGACATCTGGGCGAATGCCGCCAGCCCGGGCGCGAAAACGGTCGCACACGGCATCCTTGACTTTGAGTGCGGCAAAGTTCAGGCTGTTGAGCGGGCAGTGCTGGGCTGTGACCTCGACTTTGATGCTTTGACGGGGGGTAAACCAGGCCTCCCAGATAACCTCGCTGGCAGCGCGGTACAGGTCCTGTTCATGACGGTACGCCGTGCATGACAGCAGCACCAAAACCCGTTGTGCCAGACGGCAGTGCAGGTTAAGCCGCATCACATCGCGCCACGATGCCAAAACCTCGACACCACCGCGCCGCCCTGCCGCAGCAGTGGCAGGGCATCCGGTGATGCGCAGCACTTCTTGCAGTAGGTAGCCCTCAATGCCTGCGGCACAGGGCAAAAACAGTTGGAGTTGATTCATTCGACCCAATCCCAAACGGTCACTTTGTCAGAGATCAAAGGACATCGTTGGCAAAGTCGGCCAGACGTGATCGCTCGCCACGGGCCAGTGTGATGTGACCGCTGTGGGGCCAGCCCTTGAACTTATCGACAGCGTAGGTCAAACCCGAGGAGCCTTCGGTCAGGTAGGGTGTGTCGATCTGGGCAATGTTGCCCATGCAGACGATTTTGGTTCCAGGGCCGGCGCGTGTGATCAGGGTTTTGATCTGTTTGGGGGTCAGATTTTGGGCTTCGTCGATGATGACGTACTTGTTCAAAAAAGTGCGACCGCGCATAAAGCTCATGCTTTTGACCTTGATGCGACTGCGGATCAGGTCCATCGTGCTAGCCCTGCCCCATTCACCGGTGCGGCTCAAAACCTCAAGGTTGTCGTCCAGCGCCCCCATCCAGGGGCCCATTTTTTCTTCTTCGGTACCGGGCAAAAAGCCAATGTCCTCACCCACGCTGACAGTCGCACGGGTGACAATGATCTCGGTAAAGCGACGATCGTCCAACATTTGCGACAGACCCGCCGCCAAGGCCAGCAAGGTTTTGCCAGTGCCGGCTGTTCCGGTCAAAGTGACCAGATCGATCTCGGGGTCCATCAACAGATTGAGGGCAAAGTTTTGCTCACGGTTGCGACCGGTAATGCCCCAGACAGCGTGTTTAAGGTGCGTAAAGTCCTTCAGCGTTTTGAGCAAAGCCGTACCTTGGACGATCTCGGCCACGCGCAGGTAGAGGCTGGCTTCGCCAGGGGCCTCAAAATAGACCAGTTGGTTGACGAACAGGTTTGACACGAGGGGGCCGGACAAACGGTAAAACGTGAGGCCATTGGCTTGCCAGCTTTCGATGAACTGGCTGTTTATGGTCCAAAAATCTACCGGCAAGGCCCAAACGCCCGAGTACAACAGATCACCATCGTCCAGTGTTTTGTCGTTTTGATAGTCGTCAGTGCCCAGGCCCAGTGCGCGGGCTTTGACCCGCATGTTGATGTCTTTGGACACCAGCACCACCGTGCGCGGTGCGTGTTGGAGGCGCAGAGCCTCAACCACACTCAAAATCTGGTTGTCGGCCAGGCCGGACGGCAAACCAGCAGGCAAAGTGCCAGTGAGCGACTGGGTCTGAAAAAACAGCTTGCCACGGGCCTCGGTGTGGCCGGTGGCGTTCAGAGGCAATCCGGTGAGAATGTCAGCCCCCTGTTGGACGGCCAGAGCGTCCAAGCTGCGGCTGGTCTGACGGGCGTTGCGGGCGACCTCGGTCATGCCTTTTTTGTGGGCATCCAGCTCTTCGAGCACGACCATCGGCAAAAAAATGTCGTGCTCTTGAAAGTTGAACAAAGACGTGGGGTCGTGCAGCAAGACGTTGGTGTCAAGGACAAACAGCTTGACCGGGCCGCTCGGCCCATTGGATGCCGACGTTGCCACAGGGGCAGCAGGTGTGTCGATGGGCTGTTTGGCCGGCGCTGCGGTGGGGGGTGAGGCCACACGGCGCTTGGGCGGGCGGCTTGGCGCTGGGCTGTCAGGCAGCGCCAGGCGATCGGCGCGGACAGTGGGAGCTGGCGGCAGTGGCATGAAGATGCCGATCAGGTCACGGGCTATGAGGCCGCAGACGACGCAGTGTGCAGCGCCAAGACAGCGGCCAGAACTTCATCCACATGACCTGGCACCTTGATGCTGCGCCACTCTTGCTTAAGCAGACCGTCTGCGCCGATCAAAAAAGTGCTGCGTTCAATGCCTTTGACTTTTTTGCCGTACATGATTTTGTTTTTGACGACACCAAACATGTGGCACATTTTTTCTTCGGTGTCTGCGATCAGTTCAAACGGTAGCTCATGAGCCTGTTTGAACTCTTCGTGGGACTTCATGTTGTCGCGCGACACACCGACGATGACCGCACCGGCTTGGGTAAATTCATCAAATTTGTCACGAAAATGAAGTGCCTCTGTGGTGCAGCCCGGGGTGTTGTCCTTGGGGTAAAAATACAGAATGAAAATGTGACCGAGGTGGGATGTGTTGGTGACCAAAACATCGCCGGTAGCGGTTGATTCAAATTCAGGGAGGGGTTTATTGACAACAATCGCCATGGTGATTCGGTCTCGTGTGACAGGATGCGCCAGCCGCTTAAGCTGTGGACACACTCCAGATGGAACAAGCGCAAGTGCGCCCTGAATGAAGCGCTACGCGCCCCCAACTGCGGGGGGCGGATTTTATGCGCAAACCCACGACGTATCAGACCAGCAAGGCGGCTGCAACTTGGCGGCCTTCGGCGGCCAATAGGTTGTAAGTTCGGCAGGCTGCGTGGGTGTCCATGCACTCAATGCCGATCTGTCGGTCGGTCAGCGAACGGGTTAAATGGCATGGGGCAAAACGCAGTTTGGGGCCGCTGCCAAAGACCACCAGGCTGGCCTGAAGACCCGCGATCTGCTCAAAATGTGCGCAAGTCAGGTCTTCAAAACCGGCGCATTGCCAGTCCAGCAGCTTGCCGTCGGGGCCGATGATCACGCTATGGGTAATCTGGCGGCCCGCCACCCTGATCCAGCCTGAGCCATAGGCGCTGATGGACTGGATATCGGGGGAGTCTTGGTGAAGTTGCATGGAAGGATGGGGTAAAGGACGGGTAAAGGACGGGTAAAGGACGAGTAAAGGACGGATAAAAAATGGGGCCGTTGGTGGAATCTGTGACGAACCGGTGACTCAATTTTGGCCGCAAGCCTTGTGTTCAAATTATAGTTTTTAACCTCGCTACGATGCCCATGGTCGGCCATCTCGAATAAGTTATATACGTTAGATTTGCGATCATGTTTGCGCTGACGCACGTCTCTCTTGCATTGGTTGCTATATTTTTATAACTTATACAGCATTTAACTTTTTGTAAGTCGCTTACCCCCTTGATGTTTTGGAGAGACCTTGAAGACCATACGCAAATCCGCCAAGCTGGCCAATGTCTGCTATGACATTCGCGGCCCCATCATGGATGCTGCGCGTCAGATGGAGGAAGAGGGTCACAAAATCATCAAACTCAACATCGGCAATCTGGCGGTGTTTGGCTTTGATTCGCCAGAGGAAATTCAGCAGGACATGATCCGCAATCTGCCCAGTTCTGCGGGTTACTCTGACAGCAAGGGCATTTTTGCCGCCCGCAAGGCCGTGATGCATGAAACCCAAAAGCAAGGGGTCAAGGGTGTCACACTGGACGACATCTATCTGGGCAATGGGGCCAGCGAGCTGATCGTCATGGCCACCAATGCCTTGCTGGATGTGGGTGATGAGATTTTGCTGCCTGCGCCGGACTACCCGCTGTGGACGGCGGCGGCCAGTCTGTCTGGCGGCACACCGGTGCATTACCGGTGCGACGAGTCCAATGGCTGGATGCCTGACCTGGACGACCTGCAAAGCAAAATCACGCTACGCACACGGGGGCTGGTGGTGATCAACCCCAACAACCCCACGGGGGCACTTTATTCGGACGATGTACTCATGGCGCTGGTGCAAATAGCTAGGCAGCATGGCCTGGTGGTGTTTGCCGACGAGGTTTATGACAAGGTCTTGTACGACGGTCACCGGCACACTGCGTTTGCGTCGCTGTGTGACGACATCCTGGTTCTCAGCTTTAATTCTTTGTCCAAAAGCTACCGTTCATGCGGTTACCGTGCGGGCTGGATGGTGGTGTCTGGCGACAAAAAATCGGCCCGTGACTACATTTTGGGACTGAACATGCTGTCCAACATGCGTTTGTGCTCCAACGTGCCGGGCCAATGGGCCATACAGACCGCGCTGGGTGGCTACCAGAGCATCAATGACCTGGTGGGCAATGGCGGCAGGCTACGCCGTCAGCGTGACCTGGCTTATGAACTGATCTGCGCCATTCCAGGTGTCAGTTGCGTCAAGCCGCAGGCAGCGCTGTACATGTTTCCACGGCTTGACCCCGTGATGTACCCTATTGCCGACGACCAGCAATTCTTTTTGGAACTGCTGCAAGACACCCGGGTGATGTTGGTGCAGGGCACGGGGTTTAACTGGCCTGCGCCGGACCACTTCAGAATCGTGTTTTTGCCACACGAAGAAGACCTGCGTGAGGCCATCGGTCGCATGGCCAAGTTTTTGGAAGGCTACCGCCTGCGCTGTAGTGCTTAAGATGGATGTGAACTAAAAAGTGAACGGTATGAAACCAATTCAAGTGGGTCTGTTGGGGATGGGCGTGGTGGGGTCAGGCACCTTTAACGTGCTGAAACGAAACCAGGAGGAGATCAGGCGGCGAGCCGGGCGCGGCATCGAGATCATCCATGTGGCTGACCTGAACGTGGAGCGTGTACGGTCTTGGGTGGGGCCGGATGTGACGGTGACAAGCGATGCCAGGGCCGTGATCGCCAACCCCGACATTGACATCGTGGTCGAGTTGATCGGCGGCTGCACCATCGCCAAGACCTTGGTTCTTGAGGCTATCGCCGCTGGCAAACACGTGGTGACAGCCAACAAAGCCCTGCTGGCTGTCCACGGTACCGAGATTTTTGCCGCAGCCTCGGCGCGGGGGGTGATGGTGGCCTTTGAGGCCGCCGTGGCGGGGGGCATCCCCATCATCAAGGCCTTGCGCGAGGGACTGACCGCCAACCGCATCGAATGGGTGGCCGGCATCATCAACGGCACGACCAACTTTATTTTGAGCGAAATGCGCGACAAGGGTCAAGATTTTGGTGTGGCACTGCAAGAGGCGCAGCGCTTGGGCTACGCTGAGGCTGACCCCACTTTTGACATCGAAGGCATCGATGCAGCCCACAAGGCCACCTTGATCAGCGCGATCGCCTTTGGCATTCCGGTGCAGTTTGACCGCGCCCACATCGAGGGCATCACCCGTCTGTGCGCCGCCGACATCCACTATGCCGACCAACTGGGCTACCGGGTCAAGCTGCTGGGCATGACCAAACGCACAGCGCATGGGGTTGAGCTGCGCGTTCACCCCTGTTTGATCCCGTCCCGTCGGCTGATCGCCAACGTTGAAGGGGCCATGAACGCCGTGGTGGTGCAGGGCGATGCAGTCGGAACCACGCTGTATTACGGCAAGGGTGCGGGGTCGGAGCCGACAGCCAGCGCCGTCATCGCCGACTTGGTGGACATGGCCCGCCTGCACACGGCTGATGCCGCCCAAAGGGTGCCGCATCTGGCTTTTCAGCCCAACGCCATGAGCGATCTGGCCGTGCTGCCGATGGACCAGGTGGTGACCAGTTACTACCTGCGGCTGCGCGTGGCCGACGAGACCGGTGTGCTGGCCAAAGTGACCGCCATTTTGGCGCAGACTGGTATCAGCATCGACGCTGTGCTGCAAAGGCAGGCCCATGAGATTGGCCCTGCGAATGTGGCAGAGGTGGCAGAGGTGGCGCAGACCGATGTGATCATCCTGACGCACGACTGTCAGGAGGCCCGCATGAATGCTGCGATGGCGCAGATGCAGGCCCTGCCCAGTGTGCTGCAACCCATCATCCGCATTCGCAAGGAAGAGTTGGCGTAAAGCCAGTTTTTTGGGCGGTATTTGTTTTAGCGATATTTGATAGGTATAACAGGAGATATTCAATGAACAATTATGGTTATTTTGATGATGCCAATCGCGAGTATGTGATCACCAACCCAAAGACACCGGTTAAATGGATCAATTATGTTGGAACACTGAAATTTGGCGGGATCGTCGACCATACTGGAGGGTCAATTATCTGCAAGGGCGACCCCGCGCTCAACCGTATTACCAAATATATTCCACAATTGCCCGCCTCTGATTTCAAGGGCGAGACCTTGTATATTCGCCTGCACCAGGCCAACTTGTCCAGCCCGTATCGGGTATTTTCACCCTTTTATGTGCCCACGCTTGACCCTTACGACAAGTATGAATGCCACGTAGGCCTGTCGTATCAACGGATTATTTCTGAGTTGTACGGTATTCGAACCAGCGTGACCATTTTTGTGCCCGACCATGCCCATGTGGTTATTCGGGATATTGAGGTGACCAATATCAGCACACAGCCCATCACGCTGGATTTGATACCTGTGGTGGAATACAGCCATTATGATGCCCTCAAGCAATTGACCAATGCCGACTGGGTGCCGCAAACCATGACCGTCGATGCAGCACGGGATGATCTGGGCCATGTGGTTCACACACAGTATGCCTTTATGAACAGGGACACGGCTGTCAATTACTTTACCTCCAATGCCCCTGTTGATTCTTGGGAAACCGACCGCCGGACATTTTTGGGTGACAACGAATATGGCACCTGGAAGAACCCCCTGGCTTTGCAACAAACGCATTTGTCCAATCAACAGGCCCGTCGTGCCGACAACATCAGCGCCTTGCTGCACGCATTGGGCACATTGATGCCCGGTCAAAGCCGTCGCATCATCACCCAACTAGGCCAGGCAGACAGTCTGGATCAGGCGATGACTTCGATCCAACGATTGAGAGACCCGCAGCAGGTTGATGTGGCATTCAAGCAGCTTGGGGCTTATTGGGATAGTTATCTGGCCACCTTGCAGGTTCATACCCCTGATGCGGCTTTTAATTCCATGGTCAATGTCCACAATCCCCGCCAGTGTCATACCACCATGAACTGGTCTCGGGATTTGTCGCTGTACCAATTGGGGTTTGGTGGGCGCGGTCTGGGTTTTAGGGACAGCTCGCAAGACGTGATGGGAACCTTGGCGCACATGCCCCATGAGGCGCTTGACTTGATTCTCAAAATTTTGAGTGTGCAAAAGCCCGATGGTTCAGCCATGCACCAGTTTTATGCCTCAACCTTAGAGGCCAACGAGGGCGATTCTCGCGAAAAGCACGGCCATCAGTTTTATGGGGACGACCACCTTTGGATCGTATTGGCGGTCTGCGCTTACCTTAAAGAAACCGGAGATTTGAATTTATTAAACCGTGAAGTGACGTTTTATGACAAGAATGTCGCCATGGCGCAGCGAACACACGGCAGCGTTTTGGATCATCTTAAACGCGCACTGGCTTTTACACAAACCCATTTGGGGCAGCATCATTTGCCCTTATTGGGGTTTGCTGACTGGAACGATACGGTTAATCTGAAGGGCAGGGCTGAGAGTTTGTTTGTGGCCAACCAATATTGCAAGGCCTTGCTTGAGATGATCGAACTGATGAACCATCTGGGCATCGTTTATCAAGCGAATGAATATCAAACCCATTATGCCGACATGAAGCGTGCCATCAATACCCACGCTTGGGACGGCCAATGGTATGTTCGGTATTTTGAAGAGGACGGCACCCCGCTGGGGTCACATCAAAATAAACACGGCAAAATTTACGTCAACAGCCAATCGTGGGCCGTATTGGCTGGCACGGCCCCCGCCGACAGGGCAGGTTTGGCCATGGACTCTGTGCATCAGCTCTTGAACACCCAGTATGGCATCAAACTCAGTTGGCCCGGGTTTAATGGCTTTGATGCCAGCAAGGGCGGTATCACCACTTACCCCCCGGGGGCCAAAGAAAATGGCGGTATCTTTTTGCACACCAACCCCTGGTGCATGATTGCCGAGACCTTGTTGGGGCGCGGTGACAGGGCGTTTCAGTATTATCAGCAGATCAATCCTGCATCCAAAAATAATATCATCGATATTTATGAATGTGAACCTTATTCGTATCCCCAGAATATCCTTGGCAATGAACACCCTCAGTTTGGTCTGGCCCGCAATAGCTGGTTGTCAGGCACCGCATCCTGGACGTACCAGGCCGCTACCCAATATATTTTGGGACTGCAGGCCTCGTACAACGGATTGAAAATCAACCCTTGCATCCCCAAGGACTGGAAAGAGTTTTCGGTCACGCGTATTTTTAGAGGGGCCACTTACCAGATCGATGTTAAAAACCCGCAGGCGGTTTGCAGCGGTGTCCGGTCTTTGGTGGTCGATGGGCGGCCCGTGGATGGGCAGATCGTGCCCGTCTTTGGTGACCGGCAGTGTCACAGGGTTGAGGTGGAATTGGGCTAAATGGCTGTAGTCATGTACAAAATTACACCTATTAACCCTTCAGAATGTGTCGATGATCCTGATTATGTTTATCACACAATCTTCCACTTCGTTGCAAAGCCAGCATGTCAGCCATGCTTACCAGTCGCAACAATCCACGGTGCGTGCCTGGACAGGTTCCGATCGTCCTGATTTTGAACATCGGAGTACGGCCTCCACCCCAGGCACACAGGCCAGCCAGGCACAGCCCCGAGCTGGGGTGATTTTTAGCCTGACGGATGTAGCGCGTTTGGCACTGGAGCGCTGGTCGCATACCACAGCAATGCAGGCAGCGTCCAGTCGGGTACATCCCACCGACACGGGTGGTACTGCTGCGGTGGCTGCGACAGACACCACAGGTATGGACCCCAGGATGCAAATGCTGATCAAAATCATCGAAACCCTGACCGGTCGCCCGGTCAGGGTATTTGATGCGAGTGCCCTATCGGCCCACACCGGCACGGCCCAGGTGGCGGCTACGTATGCATCTGCGTCTGCCTTTGCATCCTCAGCGACTGCAGCACCGGCGCAGACATCAGGGCCAACACCCGCCGGCTGGGGTCTGGAGGTGGACACCCAGATGGTGCTGCATGAGACCGAGACCACACAGGTTAGCGCACGGGGCGAGGTGCATACGGCTGATGGGCAGACCATCGCCTTTGATCTTCAGCTCAAGATGAACCGATCGATGACGCAAACGTTCAATTCGTCCGTCCGTTCTGGCGACGCAGTGCGCCAAGACCCCCTGGTGCTTAATTTTGATGGACAAGGGGCTGCTTTGACCGATACCCGCTTTTCTTTTGACCTGAATGCCGACGGGCAGTCAGAGCAAATGGCTTTTGTGGCGGGCGGCAGTGGATTCCTGGCGTGGGACAAAAACGGTGATGGCCGTGTCAACAACGGCAGCGAGTTGTTTGGCCCGCAAAGTGGTGACGGCTTTGCAGACCTGGCCAAGTTGGATTCAGACGGCAATCAGTGGATCGACAGCCATGACCCTGCGTTTGCCCAGTTGCACGTCTGGCAGCGCGATGCAGCAGGTGCAGACCAGCTCAAAACCCTGGAGCAGGCCGGCGTGGGGGCACTGTATCTGGGCAATGTGGCCAGCCCGTTTACGGTCAAAACGGCATCTGGACAAACCCAGGGCCAAGTGCGCAGCACGGGCGTGTTTTTGACGGAGTCTGGACAGGCCGGAACCTTGCAGCAGGTTGATCTGTGAGTGAGGATGGGCGAATCAATTCGCCCCTGCGACAGTCAGCTCGTGTCAAGTCAGTTTCCATGCGGATCAGGATGTCTCAAGTTCAGACTTTTTGATCCGCCCGACATCATGAATGGCATCTCATGTTGGAAAACAGGTTTTGTTAGCTACAGGTGTCTTGGTGTCGGTGTTTGCGCTGTGTTGATGTACCGCAGACGGTTTAACCCAAGGCATCGGGGCGTTTTGCATCCGTTATTTGACGGCTGGATAGAGGCAGCATCCCCAGCACAGCGCGGGCCGTCCGATCTGCCGCACCCTGATTGCTTTTGGCAAACCGTTCTGCGGCCAACGCCATGCTGCTCCGCTGCGCTGGGCTGGCGGCCAGTTGCATGGCCAGTTGCACCGCCTGCGCCATGTCGCTAACCCGCCTGGCAGCACCTGCTTGCAGCGCCAGGATGGCGGCATCGGCAAAGTTAAAGGTGTGCGGCCCCATCACCACGGGGCAGGCGCATGCGGCGGCCTCGATCAAATTTTGTCCACCCAGAGGCTCAAAACTGCCGCCCAGCAAGGCCACATCCGCCAGGCTGTAATAGACCGCCATTTCGCCCAAAGTGTCGCCTAGCCACAGGGTGGCAGCCGTCCTCTCTAGCCCGTTTGCTCTGTTTGTTTCGTCTGCGCTGCGTCGCCATACCGCAAAGCCTTGCGATTCGATCAGGGCCGCCACCGCGTCAAACCTCTGCGGGTGTCTGGGAACGATCAGCCACTGAATGTTGGACGCAACCTGCCCAAGCGCTCGCAAGACCTGCAACAGCGCCAGCTCTTCTTCGTCGCGAGAACTGGCCAGCATCACCACAGGCTTGGCTACGCATCCACGCCAGGTTTTGCCCACATTGATCTGCCCGGCATCAGGCGAGGCATCAAACTTGATATTGCCAAACACACCCTGCACCCTGGCCCCCAACTGCCGCAGTCGGTGAGCATCGGCCTCGGTTTGCGCCCAGACCGCATTCAGTGCAGCAAACGCCGGGCGCGACAAACCACCCAAGACCTGCGCCCATCGCAGGGACTTGTTGTTCAGGCGGGCGTTGGCCAGTGCCACAGGCACTTTTTGTTGCTGGCACACGGCCAACAAGTTGGGCCAGATTTCGGTTTCGATCAGCACCCCGATGGCAGGGTTGAAATGGTTTAGAAATGCGGCCACCGCAGCAGGCGTGTCCCAGGGCTGCCAGGTTTGAACATCGCCTGCTTGCAGTAGTTTGCGGCCCTCGGCATAGCCCGTGGCCGTTCCGTGGGTCAGCAGCAAGCGCATCCGGGGCTGCAATTTGCGCAACGCTGCGAGCAATGTGGCAGCGGCCCGGGTCTCGCCCAATGACACAGCATGAACCCACACCGTGCGCCCGTCGGCGGGCAGTGCCGCGCAGGTGTAGTGCCCAAAACGGGCCGACACATCCACGCCATAACCAGGCTCTTGCACACTGCGTTTGAGCAGTTTGTACCGCACCAGGGGCTGCATCAGCACCATCAGCGTTGAATAAAGCCAAAGAATCATACGGACTGTGATGCTGACGTTGAGAACGACTTTGATACGGACAACCAGGCCTGCCAGACGGTGTCGGGGGCAGGACAAGGCCGGTCAAATACGCTGCATTGACGGTGGGCGTGGGCGGGCGGCGGGCCGGTGCGCCAGGCGGTGTCAAAGTTGTAAATCTGCACATGCGGCAGCCCCAGCGCCACAGCGATGTGGCTGAGACCACTGTCCACACCGATCACACCCTCACACCCTGCAAGGGCATCCGCCAAAGCGTCAAGCTCCAGACGCGCCCACACCTGGGCATGGGGCACACCCTGAGCGATGTCACTGGCAACAGCGGTCTCAGCGTCTGTGCCATGCGGCAAGGCAACAAAGTAGCCTGCATCATTCAGGCGACGGCCCAGCGTGTGCCAATACGCCAAGGGCCATTTTTTGTCGGCGCGTGAAGTGCCAAAAACGCAGGCAACCACTTTGCGCCGATGGGGTTTGCCATCTATGGAATGGACAGCGTCATGGGCTTGCAAATCAAACGTTTGCAGTCCAAACGATAGAAACGACGATACCCCCGGTGGGGAGTAGCCCAGCGCTTGGGCACACAAGCGTCGTGAACGCCAGATGACATCGATGTGCGGCGGCATCTGAATGGCCACGTGGGCCACCCAGCGTGCAGGGGCCTCAAAGGATGAGCCTTCGGTTTGATTGGCCAGGCCATAGCGTTTGCCTGTCGTGCTCAAACGCGCCAGCCAGGACACCCAGGCAGATTTGGTCAAACCTTGCAGGTCGATCACCGCATCGTAAGTGTCTTGCTTGAGGTCTGCAAAGAACGCACCCAATTCGCGACAGGTGTCAGAGAGATGACGGTCATGACACCAGCGACGCAGATTGCATGCGATCACACGGTGAACACCCTCGCAGCGCCGCACCAAGGGCGCAAAACTGCGCTCAACCACCCAGTCGATCTGCGCATGGGGCAAGGCGCGGCGAATATCTTGCACCGCCGGCATGGCGTGAACCACGTCGCCCAGCGATGACAACTTGACGATGAGAATTTTCAATGTGCAATGAAGATCAATGTGCAGAGGCATCGGTGACCGCGCCGGGCAGCACCTGACGCAGCAGGGCCATCATCTCGGACTGAATGCGGTCGAGTGCGGCGGGCGTATGGCCCTCAAAGCGCAGAACCAGCACGGGCGTGGTGTTGGATGCACGGATCAGGCCAAAGCCATCAGGCCAGTCCACTCGCAGCCCGTCGATCGTGCAGACTGCGGCGGGCGCATCAAAACGGGCCAGATCAAGCAAGCGGGTCACCACCGTGTGGGGCTGGCCCTCGGCGCATTTGACGTTCAGCTCAGGGGTGCTGTGGCTGGTGGGCAGGCCGTTCAGCACGGCGTTGGCATCAGGCGACCGGCTTAAAAGCTCAAGCAAACGACAACCGGCGTAGGTGCCATCGTCAAAGCCGTACCAGCGGTCTTTTAAGAAAAGATGGCCGCTCATCTCGCCGCCCAGGGGCGACCCCACTTCTTTCATGCGGGCCTTGATCAGCGAATGGCCGGTCTTGAACATCATGGGCAGGCCGCCCGCCGCCGTGATCTCGGGGGCTAGGCGCTGTGAGCACTTGACATCGAACACGATCGTGCCGCCAGGTGATCGCTGCAACACATCCCGGGCCAGCAGCATCAGTTGGCGGTCTGGATAGATGGTGTTGCCGTCGCGGGTGACGATGCCCAGACGGTCGCCGTCACCGTCAAATGCCAGGCCAATCTCGGCATCGCTGGCTTGCAGCATCGCGATCAAATCTCGCAGATTGGCCGGTTTGCCAGGGTCAGGATGGTGGTTAGGAAAATTGCCATCCACCTCGCTGTAAAGCTCGGTCACGTCGCAGCCGATGGCCCTGAAAATGCCCGGAGCCGATGCACCGGCCACGCCGTTACCGCAATCCATGATGACCTTGAGGGGACGCGCCAGATGGATGTCGCCCACGATGCGAGCCTGGTAGGCCGGTAAAACATCGACGCTGTGTACCGTGCCACCACCTGGCAAGTCCCAATTTTCAGAGGCCATCATGCGGTGCAGGCCGGTGATGTCATCGCCATAGATGGCACGCCCATCCAGCACCATCTTAAAACCGTTGTCGTCGCGGGGGTTGTGGCTGCCGGTGACCTGAATGCCACTGCTGCACAGGGTGTGGGCTGCAAAGTACAGCATGGGGGTGGTCACCATGCCGATGTCAATGACTGCAACGCCGGCCTCTGTCAGCCCGCGTACCAAGGCCGCACTGAGCAGGGGGCCGCTCAGCCTGCCGTCGCGCCCCACGGCCACCGTAGTCTGGCCGGCACGGCAGGCGACAGTGCCAAAGGCCCGGCCCAGCGCCTGGGCAATGGACGCATCAAGGGTGACGGGGACCACACCGCGAATGTCGTAGGCCTTAAAAATGGATGCTGATAGCTGCATGGGGAGGCTCCTGAGGGGGTCCAAAAACGGTGGATTTTAGGTTGATGAACGCCCAACTTTGGCTGATCGCGCATGGCGGCGGTTGGTGGCTTTGGGGCTGGGAACGTCAAAACAGCCCGTCATGTGCATCCACTTGATCCACTTGCTCACACCAGTGACTATCATTCCATCTTTATTGCCGCAAGCAAGGTAAGTTAGACCATACAAGTTCTTTATCATTGACCTAAAATTGTTAGATCAAATTCAACTATTCGTGTTTTGCTATAAAAATCAACAGCTTACGATACCTTGAAAGTGACATCTTGAACATTTTTTTGGTAAATTAAATTATTGCATTCAATGCTAAATAACTTTATTTTTCTGACTTATCAACTCCCCATTAATTTACTCATCACCTATTGGCTTAGCGATCAGCTTGAAAATGACTATCACTGAGGATTGATCGATGACGACAGCCGGTTCGCAGCGCTTGCGGTCGGTCGTGAACGATTAGCGCGATTTCGTCAGGGGTCAGGCCGTAGAGGTGATAAACAATCTTCAGACAACCTGATCTCTACACAGCCGGTTTGACTTTTGTAAAGTAAAAATATCAATATAAATCAAGCATAAACGGTCAAAATTTACGAAATTCTGAACACTGCAACGTACAGCGACTCGGATTTTGCAAAGATACCAA
>CAIJOK010000067.1 GCA_903822205.1 uncultured beta proteobacterium
CCACTGCGAGTTCGCACCAATGCTTTTGCGGTCATTGCGGCGCTGCCATTCGCTTTTTAACGCAAATTTGCGCGTAGCACAGACCTAGCCCCATGTTTCTTTAGGAACGTCTAGCCCGTGTGCGGGGTTGGGATGCTGATTACCTGGGAAATCTTTGGCGCAAAGGTCTCATTGACCGTCTGCCACCGGAAAAATGTGAGTTTGGCCAATCTCGCTGGCGCTATCAGTGGAGAGTCGGCGGCGTTTCCAGACCCGAAAGCATCGAGTACTTGCCCCGTGTACTTGCAGACCGACCTTCCATGCTGGTCACTGAGAACGGCAATGTCATGACAATCGAGATGCCCAGTCTCATCCTTTCGATACGTCAAAAACCCAGGGGGTTATAGAGACTGGAGCTGGTAAATCGACATACCAACTCCAGCTTTGTCCAACTGAAGTTTGTGACGCATTGTCAGGGCTGGCCTTTATGGGCATCTCAAAAATTGGCCAGCCGTTCGACATTGCGTCACACGTGGGAAAACGGCAACTGAACGGCAACCAAAAGGATGAAAGCCCAAAAAAAGAAAAAGACCTAGAACATTTCTGCTCTAAGTCTTTGATTTAATTGGTCGGTGTGAAAGGATTCGAACCTTCGACCCCTTGCACCCCATGCAAGTGCGCTACCAAGCTGCGCCACACACCGATCATTCCGGTTAGGATTATCCAGACACGGTTAACCAGTCACCGGTCTGTTTGAGACCGACTGGTCTTCAGGCTTTCATTCTAACGGGTCACGTCAAGGCCACCAGTGCCTGGGCCAGAACCGTCATTGGATCGATGCGAATCAGGCACTGGTTGTCGCCATCACAAAAGGTCAGTCGGTGGTTATAGGCGCTCAGGCAGGGTGAACAGGCCACACCAGACTCAAAGACATGGGCATTGGGGGTTAATGGGCCGTACAGCCGCGAGGTTTCGGGGCCAAAGAACAGGATGGTGCGTATGGGTGTCAGGCTGGCAAAGTGCCCCGGGCCCCCATCGTTGGTGACCAGCAGTCTGGCTGCATAAAACAGCATCAAAAGCTCACGAATGCTGCGGGTGTAGCCGGTCAGATCCACGCAGTGTTCATGGGCCACCAGACCGCACAAGTGCTGGGCCAGTTCGGCATCGTCACGCAGTCCGATCAGCCCCACGGCGTACCCCGCCTGACACAGCCCCCGCGCCAGAATTGCAAAGTGGGCGGCAGGCCAGGCACGCTCTGGCAACAAGCCCCCACCAGCGTACAGCAACACCACTTGCCTGCCAGCCAGGGCAGGGTGGTCTGCTTGCATTTGCCTGCGATAGGCACTCAGTTCATCGGGCAAAAATACTACCGACAAACTGCAATCAGTGGGGATGGCACGAATGGGGGCAGCTTTGTGACGCGGTAGCGACGCATCGTCCAAGGCATCAGCCAATGCCAAAAATTGACACGCGATGTGGCGATAGGGGTTGTAGGGAATGGCGCGGTTGATAAAACTGCCACGGTACAGGCCCTCCTGGGTGTGCGGCGTAAAGCCTGTGCGCAGCCTGGCACCGCTTAAGTAGCTGAGCAGGCTGCTGATGCGCGAGAACAATTCGCAGTCGATCACGGCATCCAGCGGCAGGGCGCGCAGTTTTTTGCAAACGCGCCAGATGTCTTGCAACAGCCGAAGAGCTGTGCTGTCGTCCAAGGTGTGCAGGTGCTCAGGGCGAGCCAGCCCCAGCAATTGGGCGACTTCGCGGTTTTTGTAAAGCTGCAAGACGTGCAGCGTGGCCTCTGGGTAACGCTGATGCAACGCTGCAAACATCGGGCCAGCCAGCACCACACTGCCCATCTCGGACAACAGAATGACCAAAATGTGGCGCGGGTGATCGGGCATGGACACTGGCCCGCTGATGCCGATCCATTGTGTCCATCGTTCCCACAGCGACACCACAGCACACAGCGCCTGACCCACCCAGCGGTCAATCCAGCGTTGTGTCTGTAGTTTCATAGGCGCTTAATCATCGATGCTTATCGACGCTTATCGACGCTTATTGCAGACCGGCAGCCGCACGAAGCGCTTGAGCCTTGTCGGTACGTTCCCAGGTAAATTCTGGCTCTTCGCGGCCAAAGTGACCATAGGACGCGGTTTTTTCATAGATGGGGCGCAGCAAGTCCAGCATGGCGATGATGCCCTTGGGGCGCAGGTCAAAATGCTCTTGCACCAGACGGGCGATTTGGTTGTCCGGAATCACGCCGGTGCCCTCGGTATAGACCGTCACGTTCATGGGCCGGGCCACACCGATGGCGTAGGCCACCTGAATTTGGCACTGCCGCGCCAGCCCTGCGGCCACGACGTTTTTGGCAACGTAACGGGCAGCATAGGCCGCCGAACGATCGACTTTGCTGGGGTCTTTACCACTAAATGCGCCGCCGCCATGTGGGCAAGCCCCACCGTAGGTATCAACGATGATCTTGCGTCCGGTCAGCCCGCAGTCGCCTTGCGGCCCGCCCACCACAAAGCGTCCGGTGGGGTTGATCAGGTATTTGGTGTCGGGGGTTAGCCACTCTTTAGGCAAAACAGGTTTGATGATTTCTTCACGCACAGCCTCATAAAAGGCATCGGTCATGCGACTGCCCAGGCTCATCTCGGGGGCGTGCTGACTGGACAGCACCACGGTGTCAATGCTGTGGGGCTTACCATCTACATAGCGCAGCGTGACCTGGCTTTTGGCATCCGGACGCAAAAACGGCAGTCGGCCATCTTTGCGCACCTGGGCCTGGCGCTCAACCAGCCGGTGGGCGTAGTAGATGGGGGCGGGCATCAGCTCGGGCGTTTCGTTGCAGGCATAGCCAAACATCAGCCCTTGGTCACCGGCTCCGGTGTTCAAGTGGTCGTCTGACGCGTGATCAACCCCCTGGGCAATGTCATTGCTTTGCTTGTCATAGGCCACCAGCACGGCGCAGCCTTTGTAATCAATGCCATAGTCGGTGTTGTCGTAGCCGATGTGCTTCAGGGTGTCTCGCGCCACCTGGATGTAATCGACATGGGCATTGGTGGTGATTTCACCGGCCAACACCACCAGTCCTGTGTTGCACAGGGTTTCAGCCGCCACCCGGCTGCGGGGGTCTTGCGCGAAGATCGCGTCAAGGATGGCATCCGAAATCTGGTCAGCCACCTTGTCGGGGTGGCCTTCAGAGACGGATTCAGAAGTAAAGAGAAAGTCGTTCGCCATGATAAAAGCTCCTGTAAAAATAAAAATGCCCCAAGCATCTTGCGTTGCTTGGGGCCTTTGTGGCTTTCGGCGAACGCTTTAGCAGATGAGCCAAGGGTTTGGCAATGCACAATGTTGGCCCGTGTGGGGCGGTCTATCGTGAATGTCGCTCTGCAAGTAGTTCTGTAACTCAGCGACGATTCAAAGTTTATCCCAAAGATGATCACCCTTTGCAAAATGGGGGCGCTGCTGCCTCTGTGGCTGTTGCACGCGATAGGCTGGGGCCTGGGCTGGCTTTTGATGCTCTGTTCGACCGGTTACCGCAGGCGTTTTGTGGACCATGCAATTCTGGCGGGCTTAAATCCACGCCAGTGGTTGAACGCAGTGGCCGAAAGCGGCAAACTGGCTGCCGAACTGCCCAGAGTATGGATGGGCCGCCCTGTCCATGTGGAATGGCAAGGTGTTGAGGCGCTTGAGGTGGCCTTGGCCACACAGCGCGGTCTTGTGTTTTTGACACCGCATCTGGGGTGTTTTGAGGTTGCCCCTCGAGCCTTTGTGCAACGGTTTGGCCATCAACACGTGCTCAGGGTCATGTACAGGCCACCGCGCCAAGCCTGGCTGCATCGTTTGGTACAGGCCGCACGTCAAAAAGACGGGCTACAGATGGTCCCCACCACGCTCGCGGGGGTCAGGCAAATGCTCAGGGCGCTCAAAAACGGCGAATCCGTGGGGCTGCTGCCTGATCAGGTGCCCCCGTACGGCATGGGGGTGATGGCCCCGTTTTTTGGTCGCGATGCTTACACCATGACCCTTTCCGTGCGGCTGGTGCAACAAACGGGGGCCGCCATTTGGCTGGCGTGGGCACAAAGGTTGCCCTGGGGGCGGGGCTACCAGGTGCATGTCCAGGCGCTGGATGTGCCGCTGCCTGACGATGTGCAAGAGGCCGTGACTGTGGTCAATCGCGCCATGGAGGCGCTGATCAAACAGTGTCCACAGCAGTACCTGTGGGGCTATGCCCGTTACAAACAACCCCGCAGGGCGGACTGAGTGCCGTCACACCAATAAAACGGCCAATGCGCTCAGGGCGGCAGTTTCGGTTCTCAGCACACGCGGCCCCAGCGTGACAGGCTGGTAGCCGCTGGCGATGGCCATCTCTTCTTCTTCAGCACACAGGCCCCCTTCGGGTCCGCACAAAACGTGGTAGCCCCTGTGCGACGAGACTTCACTCTGAGCGACCGAAGCCAACACCAATGGCAATGGCACAGCCCCCGCCCGCCACGACAACAGCAGGCGCATCCCTTCATGATGGGTGGGTGGATGGTCGGACAGCCAGTCTGTCAGCATCATCGCCCCATGCACCTGTGGCATCAGGTTGCCGCCGCACTGCTCACAGGCTGAGGCTGCGATGGCTTGCCAGTGCGCCTGTTTTTTGACAGCGCGATCCCCACCAAGTTTCAAGACACTGCGCCGGGTCATCAAAGGCTGAACGCTGGCCACGCCCAGCTCGGTGGCCTTTTCAACCAGCCAGTCCATGCGGTCGTTGGCCGGCATACCCACGGCCAGATGCGCAGGACACCTGGCCGAACGCTCTACCGGGGTGTAAGCGCCCACCTTGACATCCACTCTGCTGCGCCCCATGTCAGTGATGGTGGCCGCAAACTCGCCAGCCATGCCGTTGAACAAAGTGACCCGTTGCCCGGGTTGCAGGCGCAGTACTTGCACATGGCGCACCGCACAGGCGGGCAGCGACAACAGATCGCCTGGGTTAAGGGGCACTGGACAATAAAAACGCAGCATCACAGCATGGCTCACAGTTTTTCCATGTTAAGGTGAAACAACGAAGTCGAAGATGTAGTCCGTATGAAGCGAAGCGCAATACGGGGAGATCCAACACGAACCAAGCGCGTACGCCCTGGATTTTGTTGCACTCCATCCAGGCAACAGGGCCAGTTTCAGCCCCTCATTAGAATGATATCCCCTTTGTGTTCAAGCGCTTGCAAGCCTGCACCTACACCCGAGTCCGATATGTCCGATTTAAGTCCCCAACTTCCTGTCAGCAGCTACTTTGATGCTGAACTCTACCAGCGTGAACTACAAACCCTGTTCCAGTCGGGGCCACGTTACGTTGGACACGCCCTCAGTGTGCCGTGTGTGGGCGATTATTTTGCCCTGCCCCACGAGGGGGAAGGCCGTGCGTTGGTCCATACCGCCCAGGGGGTAGAGCTGCTCAGCAATGTTTGCCGCCATCGCCAGGCCGTCATTTTGAAGGGCAAGGGGTCGCTGAATACAACCGGTGGTCACGTGGTGTGCCCCATTCATCGCTGGACTTATGAGGGTGCAGGCGGACAGTCCCTTGACGATCTACCCAATTTACCCAATCTACCTGTCGGTACGCTGATCGGCGCACCGCATTTTGCTGACACCCCCTGTTTGCCCTTGAACAACTACCGGCTTCAAGAATGGAAGGGTCTGCTTTTTGAGGACGGCCTGTCGGGCGGGCCGGGCAGCGGTCGCAACATTGCCGCAGACCTGGCCAACATGAGCGTCTCAACAGAGTTTGATTTTGAAGGCTTTGTGCTGGACAAAGTGGAGCTACACGAATGCAAATACAACTGGAAAACCTTTATCGAGGTGTACCTTGAGGACTACCACGTGGGGCCGTTTCATCCAGGTTTGTCCAGCTTTGTCACATGTGATGATTTGCAGTGGGAGTTTCGCGACCCTTATTCGGTGCAAACGGTCGGTGTGTCAGGTGCTTTTGGCAGGCCCGGGTCGCCGGTCTATCAGCGTTGGTACGATGCCTTGCAAAAATACCGCAACGGCAAAACCCCTGAGCGCGGTGCCATCTGGCTGACGTATTACCCGCACATCATGGTCGAGTGGTATCCGCACGTGTTGGTGGTTTCTACTCTGCACCCGATCAGTCTGGATCGGACGCTGAACAAGGTCGAGTTTTATTACCCTGAAGAGATACATGCGTTTGAGCGCGAATTTGTCGAATCACAGCAGGCGGCCTATATGGAAACCTGCATTGAAGACGACGAGATAGGAGAGCGCATGGACGCTGGGCGCAAGGCCTTGCTCGATCGCGGTGACAATGAAGTTGGCCCGTACCAACACCCCATGGAGGACGGCATGCAGCATTTTCACCAGTGGTATCGCCGGCAGATGGCGTTGTAATCGGGGTTTATTGGGGTTTTAATTTTTACCCCACGCCGGTGGCCAGGGACTCAAACTTGGTGATTTTGTTCAAGAAAGCCAGTTTGATCACCCCCGTTGGGCCGTTGCGCTGCTTGGCAATGATGACCTCTGCAACGCCTGGCTCTTTGCAGGCCTCTTTGGTGTAGTACTCATCGCGGTAGATGAACATGATGATGTCGGCATCTTGTTCAATGGCACCGGACTCTCGCAAGTCGCTCATCATCGGACGTTTGTCGGGGCGCGTCTCCACGCTGCGGTTTAACTGCGACAGGGCCAGCACCGGACACTTCAGTTCTTTGGCCAGCATCTTGAGTCCGCGAGAGATTTCGCCCAGCTCGGTGGCGCGGTTTTCACCGTCGCTGCTGCTTGACCCGCTCATCAGTTGCAAATAGTCCACCACGATCAGCCCCATTTGGCCGCACTGGCGCGATAGGCGGCGGGCGTGGGCACGTAGCTCACTCGATGTCAAACCGGCGTTTTCATTGATGTGCAGCGAGATGACGCGCAGTTTTTCGATGGTTTCAGTCAGGCGCGGCCATTCGTCGTCGCTCAGTTTTCCGGTGCGCAAATGGCTTTGGTCGATCCGGCCTATCGACCCCACGATCCGCACGGCCAACTGCGCTGCGCCCATTTCCATCGAGAACACCGCCACAGGCAGACCCTCATGCAGTGCAACGTGCTCGGCAATGTTGATGGCCAAGGCGGTCTTGCCCATCGACGGGCGTGCGGCCAAAATGATCAGATCACCGGCTTGAAAACCAGCGGTCATGCGGTCCAGGTCATAAAAGCCGGTGGGTACGCCGGTCACGTCGTTGGGGTGTTCGGCCATGGACTGCACCCTGTCCAGCAGTTGAACCACCAGGGTGTCCATGCTGTAAAAGCCCTGGCGGGTGCGCGAACCCTCTTCGCCGATGTTGAAAATTTTCTGCTCAGCCTCGTCCAAAATGGCCGCCACAGGCCGCCCCTGGGGGTTAAACGCGTGGGTGGATATTTCTTCGCTGGCCACAACCAGTTTGCGCAAAACCGACCTCTCGCGGACGATCTCGGCATAACGGCGGATGTTGCCGGCCCCCGGCACGTACTGGGCCAGCGCGTTCAGGTAGCCCAGACCACCGGTTTCGTCGGCCCTGCCCTGGCTTTGCAGCTGCTCATAGACCGTGATCACATCGGCGGGCCGCATGGCGTTGATCAGGGCGCTGATGGCCGCAAAAATCAGGCGATGCTCGTACCGGTAAAAGTCATACTCGCCCAAAACGTCGCTCACCCTGTCCCATGCGGTGTTCTCAAGCAACAAGCCACCCAGCACACTGGACTCGGCCTCAAGCGAATGCGGCGGGATGCGCAACTGCGCCACTTGGCGGTCTTGACCCTGGTCGTAGGCGGGCATCGTAGCGGGATCAAACATGGTGTGGGCGACAGACTTTTTGTCAAAAAGGGCGATTATCTGCGTCAGATGCTGCCGGACGACAACGGATACAGACCCACATCACACAAAAAGTTATTAACGTCATTTATTTAGGACTTACGCAAAACATTAAATAACTCACAAAATAATTAGAAAAAATTATAAAAATGCACTTTACTCGCCATTTTAGTGGCATTATATGATGCAATGTCTTATGTTGATACAAGAAGTATCAAGCAAATGCCAACACGTCTAGATTATTGCCAATATTTGCGTTCAACACAGATTGACTACATCATCACAAATTATGCCGATCACGTCAATAATTTTAGTCATGATGCAATTAACCGATATTTACAACAAGATAAAATTACTGCTCGAATTATTTTGGAGTATGTCAAAGGAGATATCATCCAGTCGCCTCGAGGATGCATTGTTATTGATGATTCAGTTTTAGATAAAAATTACTCTCACAAAATTGAAATGGTCAAGCTCCAATATAGTGGCAATGCACATGGGTTGATTAAGGGCATTGGTATGGTCAACTGCCTCTACGTTAATCCAGATAGCGGTCAGTATTGGATTGTGGACTACCGTATTTATGACCCTGAGAAAGATGGAAAGACCAAGCTAGATTATGTCAGAGAGATGCTGATTGCACTGGTAGGTTGCAAGCGTGTCACCTTCGATCGGGTGCTAATAGATAGCTGGTACAGTGCAAAAGAGCTGCTGCTGTTCATTGAGAGCTTGAACAAGTTCTACTATAGATGCCGAAGTTGATTAAGCGACACCGCTCGCATATTTAGTGCGGGGTAATTGAAAAAACGAAATAATTCGTTTTGTGTTATATTTAAAAGAATCTAATGATTCTGTCAGTCTATTCAATAAATCTTTCTTATTCCTAACAGGTTGCTTTCCGATTGAATTGTTTTTTATCTCATCAAAACTTGTTCGTCTGGATTGTATGCTGGCGATCTTTTTGGCAAAAATAAAATCCTTAACTTTTCTCTATTAAGTTACGAATCACAAATGAGATACGTATAGCAAACTGATGCATCATATAAATCAATCACTTACAGCAAAACATACGTATGAAACTTATGGTTAGTAACTTAGCCCGAACATTCTGTACACGTCAAAAAAGCAGTTAAGTTATAGCCAATAAGTTTCCTACCTTAAAATTCAAAAAAAATAGCGCACTACGCAATGCCATAGCGCGTTAGAGCCGAATTTTGTGTCATTATTGAGGTAGAAAACTTTACGTGAAGCGCTTATGCCCAATACTGCTCAGCCCCTGATGCACCAAAGGCCTGCTTTTTGAGCCTGGCCAATTGGTCTCTGTAGCCAGCTCAAACGCCAGGTTAAGGGCATGTTCATGCATCTGTTTTTCCAGCCGTTTGATCTCGCGTGAAACATCTTGCGCCGTCATCTGCGCCACATGGACTTGCTGCATAGCGGTATGGGCCAGTTTGTCGGCCTCCTTGCCTGCTTTTTCACTATAGACAGCGTCGATCAGATCACGCACCTGCTTGACGATGGCTCTCGGGGTGGTGCCGTATGCCAGGTTGTAGGCCAGTTGCTTTTGCCGTCGCCGCTGGGTTTCGTCCATCGCTTCGTGCTTGTCAAGTGAACTCCTAAAAGTGAATTATATTGGTAGCTATTAGTCACATTTATTCTAGTTTACGAGAGCAATAAGTTGTAAAATTAAATACACTTGTGATTTATAACTACCAATGAAAACAAAATTTCAACAACTCCGTCTGCGCCAGTTGGATGCTGCCTTGGCAAAGTGGCGCAATGCCACATTGCCGCTGACACCGGCCACCGGCTGGGTGCGTGCCGTTCGCGACGCGCTAGGCATGAGTTCTGCGGCATTGGCGCAGCGGATCGGGGTGACAGATTCTGCGGTACGTAAGCTCGAAATGTCTGAAGCCAGCGATGCCATCTCATTGGGTACTTTGCGCCGCGCCGCTGCCGCACTGGACTGCGAATTAAAGTACGCCTTGGTACCCAGAAAAAGCCTTGAATCCGTCCGGCAAGAGCGGGCGATGCTATTGGCACAGCAACAAGTTGCAGCAGTGGCGCACAGCATGGCGCTGGAAGATCAAGCCGTCGATGCCCACTTGACGCAAGCGCAAGTGCAAGACATCGCACAGTCTTTGTTGCTTGGCCCAGGTAACCAATTGTGGTGATCCGTTTTGAGTACGCGCCCAACGCAACACCACTGGACCCCGATGAAAGCGTTGGCCTGCTGGCGCGGCATATCACGACCCAGGCTGAGCTCAATGAATGGGAACAAGCGAATATTCTGGAGGGGCAGCGTTGGGCGGTCAAACAAGGTCGGCGCGACATGCTTGATGAGGCTTTTGTGCGTGAGCTGCATCACCGCATGTTCAGCAAGACCTGGAAGTGGGCTGGTCAGTTTCGTCATACCGACAAAAATATCGGTGTCGATTGGCAGCAAGTTCCGGTGCAATTGTGCAACCTTCTGGGCGATGCCAAAACACAGATTGAATTTAAGTCATACCCAACGGATGAATTGGTTTTGAGATTTCACCACCGATTGGTGTGGATTCACCCCTTTGCCAACGGCAACGGTCGCCATGCGAGGTTGATGGCTGACTTACTGATTGCGCGCTTGGGGCAGCCCGCATTCAATTGGGGTGGTCAAGCACTGGTAAGCGCAGGAGAAAAACGTCGCGCTTATCTTGAGGCCTTGCGCGCAGCCAATGTGCGCGATTACCAACTTTTGTTGAAGTTTGCCAGAGGCAGGTAATCGGTTCGATTTACAGATAGGGGTCGGCGCAATGGCATAAGTTTTCTGTGACACCTTAAAAAAAAGCGCTGTTATGCCCGATACTGGTCAGCCCCCGACGCACCAAAAGCCTGTTTTTTGAGCAGGGCCAATTGGTCTCTGGCCTCAGCAGCCTGTTCAAACGCCAGGTTGAGGGCGTGTTCGTGCATCTGTTTCTCCAGCCGTTTGATCTCGCGTGAAACCTCTTGCGCCGTCATCTGCGCCACATGGACTTGCTGCATGGCGGTATGGGCCAGTTTGTCGGCCTCTTTGCCTGCCTTTTCGCTGTAAACACCGTCGATCAGATCGCGCACCTGCTTGACGATGGATCGCGGGGTGATGCCGTTTTCTAAGTTGTACGCCAGTTGTTTTTGTCTGCGCCGCTGGGTTTCGTCCATCGCTTTTTGCATCGATGCAGTCACCTTGTCAGCGTACAAAATGGCCCGTCCTTGTTCGTTACGGGCGGCGCGGCCCATGGTTTGAATCAACGAGCGTTCTGATCGCAAAAAACCCTCTTTGTCAGCATCCAGAACGGCGACCAGTGAGACCTCAGGAATGTCTAGCCCTTCGCGCAGCAGGTTGATACCGACCAAAACATCAAACGCCCCCAGTCGCAGGTCGCGGATGATCTCGACGCGCTCAACCGTGTCGATATCGCTGTGCAGATAGCGCACCTTCACCCCGTTGTCGCCTAAATAATCGGTCAGTTGCTCGGCCATGCGCTTGGTCAGGGTGGTGACCAAAATTCGTTCATTCTTGTTCACACACAGGCGAATTTCTTGCAAGAGATCATCCACTTGTGATGTGGCCGGACGAACCTCTACGGCGGGGTCCACCAGACCGGTTGGGCGCACCAGTTGCTCGACAGTCTGGTCTGCGTGGTCTCTTTCCCATTGGGCGGGTGTGGCTGACACCAAAATGGCCTGACGCATCCGGGTCTCAAACTCTTCAAACCTCAGGGGCCGGTTGTCCAGCGCGCTGGGCAGCCTGAAGCCATAGTCCACCAACGTGTTTTTGCGAGCGTGGTCGCCGTTGTACATGCCGCCCAGTTGGCCGATCAACACGTGCGATTCGTCCAAAAACATCATTGCGTCTTTGGGCAAATAGTCGGTCAGCGTAGCCGGAGGCTCGCCCTGGGCCGAACCGCTCAAATGGCGGCTGTAGTTCTCGATGCCTTTACAGTGCCCCAGTTCGGTCAGCATCTCCAGGTCAAAGCGGGTGCGCTGCTCAAGACGCTGGGCCTCGACCAGCTTGCCCTGACTGACAAATTCAGCGACGCGATCAGATAGCTCGGTCTTGATGGCCTCGATGGCAGACAGCACCTGATCACGCGGAGTGACGTAATGGCTGCCCGGATAGACCGTGAAGCGCACGATCTTTTGTCGGATGCGACCCGTCAGGGGGTCAAACAACTGTAGCGATTCAATTTCGTCGTCAAACAATTCAACCCGCAGCGCCAGCTCGCTGTGCTCTGCCGGAAAGATGTCGAGGGTGTCGCCGCGCACCCTGAAAGCTCCGCGTGAAAAATCAACATCATTGCGCTGGTATTGCATCCGGACTAATTGAGCAATCATGTCGCGCTGCACCATTTTGTCGCCACAGCGTAGGGTCATCACCATGCGGTGGTAAGACTCTGGCTGGCCAATGCCGTAGATGGCTGATACCGTGGCCACGATCACCACATCGCGCCGTTCCAAAACGCTTTTGGTGCAGCTCAGACGCATTTGTTCGATATGGTCGTTGATGGCCGAGTCTTTTTCAATGAACAAGTCGCGCTGGGGCACATAGGCCTCAGGCTGGTAATAGTCGTAGTAACTGACAAAATACTCGACGGCATTGCGCGGAAAGAACTCGCGAAACTCGCTGTACAACTGTGCGGCCAGGGTTTTGTTGGGGGCAAAAATAATCGCAGGCCGGCCCAGACGGGCGATGACATTGGCCATGGTAAAGGTCTTGCCCGACCCCGTCACCCCCAGCAAAATCTGATAAACCAAGCCGTTTGTCACGCCCTCCACCAGTTGGTCAATGGCCTGTGGCTGGTCACCGGCGGGCTGGTAGGGCTGAAACAGCTCAAACGGAGAACCCTCAAAATGCACAAACGTGCCGGTGCTGGCGCTCTGAGACACCATGGATGTCTCCACTATTTTTTAGCGGGAACGGGCTGACCCGCCGGTGCATCCCCGCGCAATACCCTCAAAAATTCTGAGCTGGACGGGTCGAGCACCACGACATCGCTCTTTTTATTGAACGTGGCTTTGTAAGCCTCAAGACTGCGGTAAAACTGGGCAAAGCGGGCATCCCTGCCAAAAGACTCTGCATACAGGCGCGAGGCCTCGGCATCGCCCTCACCCTTGATTTTTTGGGCATCGCGGTAGGCATTGGCGACCGTGATTTCGCGTTGGCGGTCGGCATCAGCGCGAATTTTTTCGCCTTCGGCAGCACCGGTGGACCGCAGTTCATTGGCCACCCGCTTGCGCTCGGCCTCCATGCGGCGATAGACGGACTCGGTGATGGCATCGACGTAGTCCACCCGTGTGATCCGCACATCGATCACATCCACACCCCAGGGTTTGTCGCCGCGCACACGGCTTAAAACCTCACGCTTGACATCTTCCATCAAGGCCTCGCGCTTGGCGGACAACAGCTCTTTAACGGTGCGCTTGTTGATTTCCTCTTGAAAGGCATTGCGAACCACACGGTTCAACTGACTGGCTCCGGCAGACTCGTTGGTGCCCACATTGCGGATGTATTGCGTAGGCTCAGAGATTCGCCAGCGAACATACCAGTCGATCACGACACGCTGTTTCTCGGCCGTCAGCATCGGCTCGGTGTCGGTGCTGTCAAGCGTTAGCAAGCGCTTGTCAATGTAAGACACATTTTGCAGTGGTGGCGGCAGTTTGAAGTTCAAACCCGGCTCGGTGATCACGTCCTTGATCTGCCCCAAGGCATAGATCACGCCAAACTGACGTTGATCGACCACAAACAAAGTTGAACTGGCCAGTGCCGTGACAAAGACAAAACCAGAAAATACCAGACCCAAACGTTTCATACCAAACTCCTAGCGGATATCGCGATTGCGGGGCTGCGCAGCGTCGCGGGCGCGAACATCAGTACCGACGGCGGGGGCGTTGCCCGCCGTGTTGGGGGGCGTTGCAGACGCTGCGGCTATGTCGTCAGTGGATGTCATTCGCATGATCTTGTCCAGTGGCAAGTACAAAAGGTTGCCACCTTGGCGCGAGTCCACCAGAACCTTGGTCACACTGCTGTACACCTGCTGCATGGCATCGATGTACATGCGGTCGCGGGTGACCTGGGGGGCTTTTTGGTATTCGTCCAGCACAGACCTGAATCGCTGGGCATCGCCCTGGGCCTGGGCCACGATGCGGGATTTGTAAGCATCGGCCTCTTCCTTTAGCCGCGCCGCCGCGCCCACAGCACGGGGAATCACGTCGTTGGCGTAGGCCTGCGCCTCATTTTTGGATCGTTCACGCTCTTGTCCGGCCTTGAGCACGTCGTCAAACGCTGCCTGCACCTGTTCAGGTGGGCGAACGCCCCCTTGTTGCAGATTGACCCCCACGACTTCAATGCCCACCTTGTAGCGGTCCAAGATGGTTTGCATCAGGGCGCGCACCCGGGGGGCGATCTGGTCGCGTTCATCAGACAGGGCGCTGTCCATTCGCATTTTGCCGATGACCTCACGAACGGCCGTTTCAGCGGCTTGAACAACGGCCTCGGTCGGGTTTTTGCTTTCAAATAAAAACGCCCGCGCATCGCTTAGGCGGTACTGCACCGCAAATTTGATTTCGACGATGTTTTCGTCTTCGGTCAGCATGGCTGATTCACGCAAACCTGTGGCCTTGATCACGGTGTCACGGCCCACATCGACCGAGCGAATTTGGGTGACAAAGATCAGTTCGTGCTGCTGGATGGGATAGGGCAGACGCCAGTTAAACCCCGCCCCCACGGTGGCGTTGTACTTGCCAAACTGGGTGATGACGGCCTGCTGGCCTTCCTGGACGATAAAAAAACCGGTACCCAGCCAGATCAACACGGCGACCACTGCGATCACGCCCAATCCAATACCCACATTTCGCCCACCGTCGGACGACACCCCCCCCGGCCCGCTGCCATTACCGCCATTGCCTCCATTGCCATGAGCTGGCAGCGGACGTATCTTTTTGCCGTTTTTGACATCCGAGAACAAGCCCCCCAATTTTTTGTTGAAGTCATTCCATATCTCGTCGAGATCGGGCGGGTCTTCGGGCTTTTGGCCCCGACGGTTGTTGGGGGCTTGGGGGGCCGGATCAGGCTGCGCACCGCCATTGGGGCGCTTGGCATCCTGGCTGACACCTGTATCTGGGGTGTCAGGTGTGTCGGTCTTGCGCCCCCATTGGGGGTCATTGAGGTTGAACGCGCCATTCAAGCGCCAGGGCAGATGCAGCATGTCAAAGAAGGTGTGTTTCAAATTCATCAGATTACTCATCAGATTACTTTAGTCAAAATCAAATCGGCAGGGTTTAACGGTCTTAGCAGTCGGGCCAACGGACCGACGTGGGGGGCAAAAGATCGGTGATGGGCACAGCCTGCGACACCCTGCTGGCCAAAGTCTGCCTTAAGGATGGCACACCTTCACCCGACTGTGCGCTCACAAACACGCAAGGGGTGGATTGGCCATCTTGGTCGTACCTGTCAGGCAGAACCAGCGGGTGCAGGGCGGTATCCACCGCATCCAGTTTATTAAAAACAATGAGCTGCGGCACATCACCCGCGCCAGCACTGGCCAGGACACGGCCCACGATCTGCATCTGTTGTGGGTGGTTTGGGTTGGCAAAATCAACCACGTGCAGCAGCAGATCGGCATCAGCGGTTTCTAGCAGGGTGGCTGCAAAAGCATCCACCAGGCCATGAGGCAGGTCGCGAATGAACCCGACCGTGTCAGACAGCGACACGGCGCGGCCAGAGCGGCCTGTATCACCCAAATACAGTTGACGGGTGGTGGTATCCAAAGTGGCAAACAGTTGATCGGCCACAAACGCCTGGGCGTTGACCAAAGCGTTGAACAAAGTCGATTTGCCAGCATTGGTATAGCCCACCAGAGAGATTTTGAAGGTGTCACGGCGCTCGCGCTGGCGGCGCTGGGTTTGACGCTGGCGCTTGACCTTGATCAGACGGTCTTTCAGGCGCTTGATGCTGACGGTGATCATCCGGCGATCCAGCTCGATCTGGGCCTCGCCCGGGCCACCACGCATACCGATGCCGCCGCTCTGCCGCTCAAGATGCGACCAACGCCGGACCAGACGGGTGCTCAAATATTGCAGTCTGGCCAGTTCTACCTGCAATTTGCCCTCATGACTGCGTGCCCGTTGGGCAAAAATTTCAAGAATCAAAAAAGTACGGTCATTGACCGGAAGACCAAGGTGACGCTCCAGGTTGCGCTGCTGGGCGGGGCTTAGGTTTTGGTCAAACAAGACCTCTTGCACACCCAGACTGGCGGCAAGTTGTTTGATCTCATCAGCCTTGCCGCTGCCGACAAACAGGGCGGGGTCAGGGGCGCTGCGCTTGCAGGTCACCCGTGCAACAGGCTGCAAACCGGCCGTTTGAGCCAGCAGGCCCAGCTCTGCCAGTGGCGCGTCAAAGTGGGGCAGCCCAAAATCAACCCCCACCAAAAGCGTGGGGGCCATGGCGTGCATGGGGCGGTCAGGCGATGTCAGACTCGTCACCCTCACCCGTACCTTCGGCCTCATAATTGACATTACGTCCCGGGACGATGGTTGAAATGGCGTGTTTGAAGACCATTTGCGTCACGGTGTTGCGCAACAAAACCACATAGGGGTCAAAAGACTCGATCTGTCCTTGCAGTTTGATACCGTTGACCAGGTAAATGGAAACGGGTACGCGCTCACGGCGCAGTGTGTTGAGGAAGAGATCTTGCACGAGTTGGGATTTGTTGTTCACGATATTCTCCGTGTTCAAAGGTGAGATGGGAAAGTTTGTCAAAGCCTGTCGGGGCCAATAGCAGCCAAAGAAGTGTTTACGATACCACAGAGCCGTCCATGTGCCATGGTGGTCATGTTTAAACAGTGGGCATGGGCACCCAGCGTTGCAGGCGCGGCAGCAGGACACCGTAGGGAGCCAGCAGCAGAACAGCCATCAGCCATTTGACGCTTAAATCGCCGGTGGCCAGCATCAGCCAGTCTTGGCCCGTGCCTGCGAAGGCCAAAAAGAAGAATATTCCCGTGTCGGCGACCGATGCCGCCACGGAGCCGATCAGCGGTGCCCGCCACCATGTCATGCGGCGCAAGCGGTTAAAGGCCATGATGTCCAACAGTTGCCCCACGATAAAGGCTGTGCCTGAAGCCACCGCAATGCGCCACGGTGCCACGACCAGCGACACCAGCAAGGCCATTGCAAAACCTGCCCACGCCACCCTGCGTGCGGCCGCCACGCCTACGGCACGGTTGGTCAAGTCGGTGACCAAAAAAGCAACCGGAAAAGTAAACGCGCCGTAAGTCAGCCAGTCGTTGATGGCAAACTGCACCAGGTAGTTGGACGATGTGATGACGACCAGCATGGCCACAATGGGCCGCCACAGGGCGCTCAGAGGAGGTAGAACAGGCGCTTTCACAGGGGATTCCATCAAATTCAATCAAATCAATCCAACGATGACCGTATCAGCGTGACGCACAGGGGTCAGCGGCAACCTCATCGGGACGCAGTTCACGCGCCAGCCGGTTTAAGACACCATTGACAAATTTATGACCATCTGTGCCGCCAAACTCTTTGGCAAGCTCAATGCACTCGTTCAAAACCACCCGCCAGGGCACTTCGGGGCAATGCACAAACTCATAGGCTCCAATCCACATTGCGGCGTGTTCAACGGGCGATATGTCAGATAACTTGCGGTCGATCATGGGCAAGATCAAACCATCCAGTACATCAGCCTGCGCTGTACAGCCTTGTAGCAACGTCACAAAATGAGGCTCATCGGCCTTGTTAAAACCCGCCAGGTCACGGGTAAACACATCGATATCGGCCACGTCATTTTTGCCCACCAGCCGCTGGTACAGGGCTTGCAATGCAAACCCGCGTGAGCGTGAACGGGGCGATTTGCTGGCGGCTTTCAAGACCCCTGTGCTGGTCACCCCCTTGCGTGGCTGACGCGGCGGACGATCGACGGCCAGTGTGGCGGGCCTGGTGGTGGTGTTCATCACACAGATTCCAGCAGGTTGGCCTTTTCAACGGCAACGCCGTGGTCTGGTGTAAGCATGGTGGGGTGGGGGTAAGTTGCGGAGTGGGGGAGAACGCTGACGAAACCATGCAAAGGTGCTTGCAAACTGACAGCAGCGAGTGATTTTAGGAGGTGTGCAGTCCGGTATCCCATCGGTGCTCAGAGATCCAAACTTGCCTTTGCGCGGTGCGCCGTCTAACCAGAAAATTCTGCCGCTTTTCTGGCCATGCTTGATGCACCCGCCACGCCAAATAACCCCTTGCAAGAGGCCATCAGGCATCAGACACCATGCTGAGCAGCTTGTTAAAAACAACTCAATAATCGTAGCACCCCTCACCCAACCGCCCCTTCAACCCTGTCACGCCCGCCTTGTTTTGCGCGGTAGAGTGCGGCATCGGCAGCGTCAAGCAACTCAGCGCCAGTTGTCCCGTGCAGCGGGTATTGCGCCACGCCAAGCGACAGCGTCACACGGGGCAGCATCTTGCCGTTGTGGTGCAGATGCAGCCCATGCGCTGCATTGCGTAGGGTTTCAGCGCGCTCTACCCCCGTGGCAATGTCACCGTCGGGCAGCAAGACGGTGAATTCTTCGCCACCGTAGCGAAAGGCCACGTCGCTGACGCGAACATGTTCCCTGAGCATGCCACCAATGGCCGCCAGCACCACATCGCCGGCCTCGTGGCCATACGTGTCGTTGAAGGGCTTGAATAAATCAACGTCCATCATGATGGCTGCCAGTTGGCCTTGCCTGCGACGGGTGCGCTCAATTTCTCGCGAGAGCGACTCGTTGAGAAAGCGCCGGTTGTACAGACCTGTGAGCTCGTCGTGAATGGACTGCTCGCGCAGTGCGATGCGCATTCGGTACAGTTCAACGAACACGGCTACCTTGGCGCGAAGGATTTGCGGTAAAACAGGGCTCAAAATGTAGTCCACCGCACCCAGCCCGTAGCCTTGCAGCCTCGATTCATCCGTGATCCGTTCAGCGGTGATAAAAATGATCGGCAGGTGCTCGGACTTTGGCCGTCTGCGAACCATTTCGGCTGTCGCAAAACCGTCCATGACGGGCATGTTCACGTCGAGCAGCATCACCGCAAAATCGTGTACCAGCAGCTTTCGCAGTGCATCCGTGCCCGATTCTGCGCAGACGATCTCAAAGTTCATTCCCGTTAGTACGGCTGACAGTGCGGTCAATTTTGCAGGGTTATCGTCAACGATCAGGACGCAGACGGGGACATCGTTCATCATGATGACAACATCTGCGCCAGCGCGTTGCGTAACAGAACCATCACAAAAACCATGCGCCACATCGCTAGAGCCAATGAACCAGCGTGGCCTGTAGCTGCTTCATGTCGAGGGGTTTGACCAGAAAATCATCCATGCCGCTGTCCAGACACATTTGCCTGTCTTCCTCAAAGGCACTGGCGGTCAAGGCAACAATGGGCACGCGTGGTTTGCCGTTTTCAGCTTGCCACAAACGAATTGTTTCAGTCGCTTCCAGACCACCCATCACGGGCATGTGAACGTCCATCAACACAAGATCGGGCTTGCCGCCCTGGGTGATGTAGTCAAGCGCTTGCCTGCCGTCATCAACGACGGTGACCGCCAAACCCGAACGATCCAGCGCGTCCAGCATTGCCATGATGACCATTCGGTTCACAGGGTTGTCCTCAGCAATCAGCACCGTTCCTGTCAAACGCTTGGCTGGCTCGGCCGCTACAGTGATCCGATGCGACATCCGCGCCTCGGCATGAATAAGAACGCGGACACGAAACCAAAAACGTGCGCCCTGGCCGGGTTCGGTGTCAACTCCCGCGTCACCCCCCATCAATTGCGCCAACCGTGAAACAATGGACAGCCCCAAACCAGTTCCGCCAAATTGTCGGGTGGTTGAAGTATCGGCCTGGCTAAACGGCTGAAACAGACGTTCCCGCTGTTCATGGGTGATGCCAACGCCGCTGTCTGAAACCGAAAACTCAAGGACAGCGTGCTGGGCCTCGCGTTCAATCTCGTTGGCCACAATGCGAACAAAGCCTTTGGCGGTGAATTTGATGGCATTGCTGACAAAGTTTAAGAGCATCTGACTTAGCCGGAAGGGGTCACCCAGATAGCATTGCCCTGCCGGCCCCTGCCAGGTGGATGTCAGTTGCAGCCCTTTGGCGTTGGCCGTTTGGGCAAACAGGGAACATGTGTCAGAAATAACAGGCAGAACGGTAAAGACAATCGACTCCAGGTTAAGTTTGCCGGACTCTATTTTGGAGAGATCCAGGATGTCGTTGAGCAGCGACTGCAGTGTGTGACCCGAATTAAGAATGGTTTGCGCGTACTGCACACGCTTGTCGTCCTGAAGTTGGGGCAAGACGAGCAGTTGCGCCATGCCAAGAATGCCATTCATCGGTGTGCGAATCTCATGGCTCATGCTGGCCAAAAATTGGCTTTTGGCTTTATTTGCCTGTTCGGCCACCTGTTTGGCTTGCAATGCCAAGTCAACATGTTCGCGCAGTGCGATTCGCATTCGGTACAGGTCAACGAACACGGCTACCTTGGCGCGAATGATTTGCGGTAAAACTGGGCTCAAAATGTAATCCACCGCACCCAGCCCATAGCCTTGCAACCGTGATTCATCAGTGATCCTTTCGGCGGTGATGAAAATAATCGGCAAAAGCTCGGAGACCGGCCGCAATCGAACCATTTCGGCAGTATCGAAACCATCCATGATGGGCATGTTCACGTCGAGCAGCATCACTGCAAAATCTTGCACCAACAGCTTGCGAAGTGCGTCCGCGCCAGAGTTTGCGGTCACGATCTCAATGTCCATACCCGACAGCGATGCCGACATCGCGATCAGTTTGGCAGGGTTGTCGTCAACAATCAGGACGCTGACAGGGATAGCATTCATCATGACGACCACACCTGCATCAACGAGTTGAGTTGTTCAATATTGACGGGTTTGCTTAAATAATCAGACGCACCGGCTTCAAGGCATTTTTCACGGTCACCCACCATCGCCTTGGCGGTCAGCGCAATGATCGGCAGCTTGGCAAATCGCTCCATCTTGCGAATCGCACGCATGGCCTCAAGGCCATCCATGCCGGGCATCATGATGTCCATCAGCACCATATCCACGTCAAGTGTTTTCATCAGGGTATCGATGGCAGCCTGACCACTTTCTTCTGATAACACGGTCACGCCCTTGCGCTCCAGCACAGCGGTCAGCGCAAAAATATTGCGCACGTCGTCATCGACGATCAGCACTTTTTTGCCGGCCAGGTTGTTCGTGGCTTTTTCTATCAATTGGCGCTTGTCTATCGGAAATTTCGACACGACGCTGTGCAGGAACAGCGTGACCTGGCTGATCAGTTGTTCGGGTGACGGCGCACTGTGTGTGACGCTGCTGGTGGCCAGTTTTTCAAGCGTGGTCAGTTCACTGACATCAAGCGGTGCATTGCTATAGACCACCACGGGGACAACTGACAGTGATTTATCCTTGCGCGTGGCGGTAACAAAGTCAACGCCGCTCATGTCAGACAGTTTGGCACCGACCACCACGCAGTCGAACGATTTTTTGTGCAGGGCAGCCAGCCCTGCTTCGCCGCTGGTGGCATTCTGGATGCGTACATCACCGCCGCTGAGCAGGTCGGCGGTCTCTTTTTGCACTTGCTTGTCGGCCACCAGCAACAAGGTTTTGATCGCTCGCTCACGGTACTTGCGCAGGGCTTCCATGGCCTCACCCAAGCGTTCACGATTCACCGGCTTGGTGAGAAACTGGAAAGCACCGATGGAAATCGCCCGCAGTGCGTCATCCTCAACGGTGATGACATCCACCGGAATATGGCGCAAGTCAGGGTCGCGCTTGAGCACATCCAGGACGGTCCAACCATCCATGACCGGCATGCGAATGTCCAGCGTGATGGCATCGGGTTTGTAACGGCGCGCCAATTCAAGCGATTGCGCACCCAGCGATGCAATCACAGCCTTAAAGCCATGTTCGTGTGCCACATCCATGATGATGTTGGCAAACGCCGTGTCATCTTCAATGACCAGCAGCACGAGGTCGCTGCCCAAGATATTGGCGCGGTCATCAGCCTCTTCGATGGCTGATGTCTTGCTCATCGCACGTTCCAGCTTGATCGGCATTGACGGGACATCAAACTGTCTCAGCGGCCTGACACCGGGTGATGGCACGCTGATGGTGTCAGCGATTAACTGCGGCACGTAGAGCACAAAGCAACTGCCATTGCCTGGCTCACTGTAGCTCAGCTTGAGTTCGCCACTGAGCAAGTGGGCAATCTCGCGGCTGATCGACAGACCCAGGCCGGTGCCGCCATACTTGCGTGCGGTGGAACCATCGGCCTGCTGGAAGGCCTCAAAGATCAGACGCTGCTTGTCCTCTGCGATGCCAATGCCGCTGTCTTCCACACTGAAGGCAAACACGTCGCTGGCCCCGTTCAGACTGACCAGGTCAGGACTCCAGCCGTCAGTGGCACGCGCCACACGCAAAGCCACACGCCCTTTTTCGGTGAATTTGAAGGCATTGGACAACAGGTTTTTAAGGACTTGCTGTAGCCTTTTTTCATCGGTGAGGAGCGTTGGCGGCAGGTCGCTGGCCAGGTGGATGTCAAAGCCAAGACCGCGCTTTTGCGCGATGTGGTGAAAGTTGCGGTCAATCTGGTCACGCAAGGTAGAAAACGGCACGACCGAGATATCCAGCGCCACGGTGCCAGACTCAATTTTGGCCAAATCAAGAATTTCGTTGATCAACAACAGAAGATCATCGCCTGATTCTTGGATGGTTTTGGCGTATTTCACTTCGTCCTTATCGAGGTGATTTTGTGGGTTTTCAGCGAGTTGCTGCGCCAAAATCAACAGGCTGTTCAGCGGTGTGCGCAGTTCATGCGACATGTTGGACAAAAATTCTGACTTGTATTTGGATGTGATGGACAGTTGTTCTGCTTTTTCTTCAACGGCGGCCTTGGCCTGTTCCACTTCACGGTTTTTGGTTTCGACTTCCATTTTTTGCTCTTCCAACAACCGCGCCTTGTCACCAAGCTTGTCGTTGGTTTTGCGCAATTCTTCTTGCTGGCTTTGCAGTTCATTGGCGAGCGACTGTGACTGTTTGAGCAGTTCTTCGGTGCGCATATTGGCTTCGATGGTGTTCAACACAATGCCGATGGATTCGCCCAATTGATCCAGAAAAGCCTGATGCGTTGCAGAGTAGCGCTCAAACGAGGCCAACTCAATGACGGCCTTGACCTTGCCCTCAAAGACGATGGGCAGCACCACAATGTTGAGCGGCGTGGCCGACCCCAGGCCTGAGGTGATCTGGACGTAATCGTCTGGCACATTGGTGAGCAAAATGCGCTGCTTTTCGTAAGCACATTGGCCGACCATGCCCTCGCCGATCTTCCATTGCGTGGCAAGATTTTTACGTTCCTTGTACGCGTAAGCCGACAGCAGCTTGAGCCTAGGCTCGCTGCCCGCAGTCTCGTCCATGATGTAAAACACGCCGTGTTGTGCAGATACGAGTGGTGCCAGTTCAGACATGACAGTTTTAGACACCGTGATGAGGTCGCGCTGGCCTTGCAGCACACGCGTGAACTTGGCCAGATTGGTTTTCAGCCAGTCCTGCTCAGAATTTTGGTTGGTCGTTTCGCGCAGGTTGCGGATCATTTCGTTGACGTTGTCTTTCAGTTCCGCCACTTCGCCCTTGGCCTCGACCATGACCGATCGGGTCAGGTCACCTTTGGTCACCGCCGTGGCAACGCCAGCAATGGCGCGCACCTGACTCGTCAGGTTGGCAGCCAGACCGTTCACGTTGTCTGTCAGGTCTTTCCAGGTGCCTGCAGCGCCTGGCACATTGGCCTGCCCCCCGAGCTTGCCCTCAACCCCCACCTCGCGCGCCACCGAAGTCACCTGGTCGGCAAACAGCGCCAGCGTTTCGGTCATGCCGTTGATCGTGTCGGCCAGATCGGCAATTTCGCCTTTGGCCTCCACCGTCAGCCGCTTTTTTAAGTCGCCAGTCGCAACAGCCGTCACTACCTTGGCAATGCCACGCACCTGACCCGTCAGGTTGGCCGCCATAAAGTTGACGTTGTCGGTCAAATCTTTCCAGGTGCCTGAGACACCGCGCACCATGGCCTGTCCGCCAAGTTTGCCTTCGGTGCCCACTTCACGTGCCACCCGCGTCACTTCGGCTGCAAACGAATTGAGCTGATCGACCATGGTGTTAACGGTGTTTTTCAGCTCCAGAATTTCGCCCTTCACATCGACCGTGACTTTTTTGCCCAGGTCTCCATTGGCAACCGCTGTGGTCACCTGTGCAATGTTGCGCACCTGGTTGGTCAGGTTGGCTGCCAGCATGTTGACCGACTCGGTCAAATCTTTCCAGGTGCCCGAGACACCCGGCACGGCGGCCTGCCCACCCAGACGTCCTTCCATCCCCACTTCGCGTGCCACGCGTGTGACTTCAGATGCAAAAGACCGCAATTGATCGACCATGGTGTTGATGGTTTCCTTGAGTTGCAAAAACTCTCCACGCACATCGACCATGATCTTGCGTGACAGGTCACCGTTGGCCACAGCCACCGTCACTTCGGCAATGTTGCGAACCTGTCCGGTGAGGTTGGCCGCCATGGAATTGACGTTGTCGGTCAGGTCTTTCCAGGTGCCCGCCACACCGGGCACCGCTGCCTGGCCGCCGAGCTTGCCCTCGGATCCCACTTCACGTGCCACGCGTGTGACTTCAGACGCGAAGGTTGAGAGTTGATCGACCATGGTGTTGATCGTGCTTTTAAGCTCCAGAATTTCGCCCATCGCAGCGACGGTGATTTTTTTGCCCAAATCGCCGCGCGCCACCGCCGTCGTCACCTCTGCGATGTTGCGAACCTGACCGGTCAAATTGGCTGCGAGCATGTTCACGTTTTCGGTCAGGTCTTTCCAGGTGCCGGCCACGCCCGGTACGGCCGCCTGGCCGCCCAGCTTGCCATCGACACCCACTTCACGCGCCACGCGTGTGACTTCGGATGCGAATGTCGAGAGTTGGTCCACCATGATGTTGACCGTGTTCTTCACGTCAAGAATTTCACCGCGTGCCTCGACCGTGATCTTTCTGCCCAGGTCGCCGCGTGCGACCGCAGTGGTCACTTCGGCAATGTTGCGCACCTGACTCGTCAGGTTGGCTGCCAGCATGTTCACGTTTTCGGTCAAATCTTTCCAGGTGCCGCCCACGCCCTCCACCTCGGCCTGGCCACCCAGTTTGCCGTCGGTGCCCACTTCACGCGCCACCCGTGTCACTTCAGACGCGAAGGTGGACAACTGATCGACCATGGTGTTGATCGTGCTTTTGAGTTCGGCAATTTCGCCCTTGGCTTCGACCGTGATTTTTTTGCCAAGGTCGCCGCCTGCCACCGCCGTGGTGACCTGTGCGATGTTGCGAACCTGGCCGGTCAAATTGGCTGCCAGCATGTTCACGTTTTCGGTCAGGTCTTGCCAGGTACCGGCCACACCGGGTACATCGGCCTGACCGCCCAACTTGCCCTCAGCGCCCACTTCGCGTGCCACCCGCGTCACTTCGGAAGCAAACGTCGAGAGTTGATCGACCATGGTGTTGATGGTTTCCTTGAGTTGCAAAAACTCGCCGCGAACATCGACCGTGATCGTGCATGACAGGTCGCCCTTGGCCACCGCCGTGGTGACGTAAGCAATGTTGCGCACCTGAGCTGTCAGGTTGGCCGCCATGCCATTGACGCTTTCGGTCAAATCCTTCCAGGTGCCGCCCACGCCCTTGACCTCGGCCTGTCCGCCCAGTTTGCCCTCGGTGCCCACCTCACGCGCCACCCGTGTCACTTCTGACGCAAAGGTTGAGAGTTGATCGACCATGGTGTTGATCGTGCTTTTAAGTTCCTCGATTTCGCCCTTGGCTTCAACCGTGATCTTTTTGCCCAGATCGCCCTGTGCCACAGCCGTGGTCACCTGGGCAATGTTGCGCACCTGGCTGGTCAGGTTGGCGGCCATAAAGTTGACGCTTTCGGTCAAATCTTTCCACGTGCCGGCCACGCCTTTGACATCGGCCTGACCTCCCAGTTTGCCGTCGGTGCCCACCTCACGCGCCACCCGTGTCACTTCGGACGCAAAACTATTGAGCTGATCAACCATCGTGTTGATGGTGCCTTTGAGTTTGTCGATTTCTCCCTCGGCATCGACTGTGATTTTTTTGCCCAGATCGCCGCCAGCCACCGCCGTGGTGACCAACGCAATGTTGCGCACCTGGCTGGTCAGGTTGGCCGCCATAAAGTTGACTGATTCGGTCAGGTCTTTCCAGGTGCCTGCGACACCCGGCACCCTGGCCTGACCGCCGAGCTTGCCCTCAGAGCCTACTTCACGCGCCACCCGCGTCACTTCAGATGCGAAGGTTGACAATTGATCGACCATGGTGTTGATCGTGCTTTTGAGTTGCTGAATTTCACCTTTGGCATCGACCGTGATCATTTTGCCCAGATCACCTTGCGCCACGGCCGTGGTCACCTGCGCGATGTTGCGCACCTGACTGGTCAGGTTGGCGGCCATGGAGTTGACGCTTTCGGTCAAATCTTTCCACGTCCCGCCCACGCCCTTAACTTCGGCCTGTCCGCCTAGCTTGCCCTCGGTGCCTACCTCGCGCGCCACCCGTGTCACTTCAGAGGCAAAGGTGGATAACTGATCGACCATGGTGTTGACGGTGGATTTGAGTTCTTCAATTTCACCTTTGGCCTCGACCGTGATCTTTTTGCCCAGGTCGCCCTGCGCAACGGCGGTGGTCACCTGCGCAATGTTGCGAACCTGGCTGGTCAGGTTGGCTGCCATGAAATTCACTGACTCAGTGAGGTCTTTCCAGGTTCCGCCCACGCCCTGAACTTCAGCCTGACCGCCCAGACGGCCTTCGGTGCCGACCTCACGCGCGACGCGTGTCACTTCGGATGAGAACGTTGACAGCAGATCGACCATGGTGTTGATGGTGTTTTTAAGCTCCAGAATTTCGCCCTTGGCCTCGACCGTGATCTGTTTGGACAGGTCACCCCCCGCCACTGCCGTCGTGACCAACGCAATGTTGCGCACCTGGCTGGTCAAGTTGGCCGCCATTGAATTGACGCTCTCGGTCAAATCCTTCCAGGTACCGCCCACGCCCTTGACATCGGCCTGACCGCCCAGTTTGCCTTCGGTGCCGACCTCGCGTGCCACCCGTGTCACTTCGGAGGCAAAAAGCGAGAGTTGATCGACCATGGTGTTGATGGTGGTTTTAAGTTCCGCAATTTCGCCTTTGGCCTCGACGGTGATTTGTTTGGAGAGGTCGCCGCCTGCCACTGCCGTTGTCACCAACGCAATGTTGCGCACCTGACTGGTCAGGTTGGCGGCCATGAAGTTCACTGATTCGGTCAGGTCTTTCCAGATGCCGACCACGCCGGGCACCCTGGCCTGGCCGCCGAGCTTGCCCTCAGAGCCTACTTCGCGTGCCACCCGCGTCACTTCAGCAGAAAACGTTCCCAGTCGATTGACCATGCCGTTGACGATCTCGGCTGATTGACGAAACTGGCCTTCAAGTGCCTTGCCACCCACTTCAATTGGCATGGTTTGCGACAGATCACCGGTAGAGACCGCACTAATGACGCGCACCATTTCATTCAAGGGGCTGACCAAATTCTCTATCAAGGTATTGCTGGACTCGACCAGTTTGGCCCAGGAGCCATGCAGATTGGCGACCGACAAACGAGCGGTGACTTTGCCCGCCTCGCCCACGACCTTTGAGACACGCTCAAAGTCGCCCGACGCGCGTTGCGCCATGTCGATGATGTCATTGATGGCATCAGCCACCTTGCCCGGCAGCCCTGTCCAGTCGTTGGGCATTCGCGTCTCGAAATCACCGCGTCGCAAGGCAATCAGTGTGTTAAGCAGAAGCCCGACATCCAGGTCGTCATTGTCCTTGCTTTTGGGGGTGTTGGTGGCCATTGTTTTTTTTCCTGAAATGAGGGGTAATGTTGATGGATAGGTTGGGAGCGTAGCACGCGGTGACTCTAATGTTTTTGCGTCTGGCGAAATGATTTTACTCAACTTTAGACACACAGCATGTCTCCCGCCACTCCCAACAAAATTGATGAAAATGGCAAAAACGATTCAAAACATGACTGGCTACCGGTAACTGCATCACCGAAACCGCAATCTTGGATC
>CAIJOK010000068.1 GCA_903822205.1 uncultured beta proteobacterium
ACAAGCCCTGGATTGTTTGTGCAATATCAAAGGTCAAACATTGCGATTCCCGGAATGCAATGTTGATCAGTTTTATGGCATGGATATTGACCCGTCCGCAGTGCAAATTGCCACCGTCGCGCTGTGGCTGACCGACCACCAAATGAATTTGCGCGTCAAAACATCGGACGGCACACCTTATGTGCGACTGCCCCTGACAGCACACCCCAATATTATCCACACCAACGCGCTGCGTACCGACTGGAATAGTTTGCTGCCTGCCGATCAATGCAGTTTTGTGGTGGGCAATCCGCCGTATGTGGGTAAAAAAGAACAAAGCGTTGCGCAAAAAACTGATATGGACGGTGTTTGCACTGGCCTGAATGGTGCAGGCGTTTTGGACTATGTCGCCGCTTGGTATGTCACAGCCACGGCCTATATGTATGGTTTGTCACCGGCGCAATTGCGTGCTTTGCCGCATGATGTGCCGCGTACTGCACTATTCATAGGCTGCGCGTTTGTATCGACCAACAGCATTACTCAAGGTGAGCAGGTGGGTATTTTGTGGTCATGGATGCTGAAGCAGGGCGTTCATATCAATTTTGCCCATCGCACCTTTCGATGGAGCAACGAAGGCCGTGGCGTGGCGGCAGTGCATTGCGTCATTATTGGTTTTGCATTGGACGACAGACCCAAAAAAGTCATCTGGAATTATCCCAATGTCAATGATATACATGGCAAGCCTGATCGCAAAAAAGTAAAACGAATCAACCCCTATTTGGTCAATGCGCCTGATGTGGTGCTTGCCAGATTAAGCGCCAGCATTTGTGCGGCCACGCCCATTTTTTATGGCAGCATGGCCAATGATGATGGTCATTTAATTTTGACTGATGAAGAACGCTTGGATTTTATTAAAGAATATCCTCATTTGACCAAATACATCCGATCCTTTACCGGTGGTCAGGAGTTTTTGAACAATGAAAAGCGATGGTGTTTTTGGTTACAAGATATTTCACAAGATGAATTGAAAACATCCCCTGCATTGCAAAAACGCATTGAATCCGTCAAACAGTTCAGACTTGCCAGCAAACGCTTGGCTACACAGAAATTGGCCGTGACACCTGCATTGTTTGGGGAAATCAGGCAGCCCAATACTTCTTATTTGTTGCTGCCCAAGGTCTCGTCCGAAAACCGCCGGTATATGCCTATTGGCTTTATGGAGCCGCATACCATCGCCAATGGCAGTGCGCTGATCGTGCCAGAGGCCAGTTTGTTTACATTTGCCATACTGCAATCTGTCATGCACATGGCATGGATGCGGGCCGTATCGGGCCGAATGAAGAGTGACTATCAATACTCTGCCGGTATTGTCTATAACAATTTTCCATGGCCTGCACCGCTCAAAAAATCAAAATCCAAAACGGCTGTGATGCCCGTGGATACTGCACAGTCTGCTATTGCAACCCTTGAAACCAAAGCGCAAGGGATACTCGATGCACGAGCAGCACACCCCGATAAAACCCTAGCGTGGCTGTATCACCCCGATACCATGCCTGATGATTTGACGGCCGCCCATGCTGCACTGGACGCGGCGGTAGATGCCGCTTATGGTTATGCCGGAAAACCTGACGATGCCAGCCGGGTGGCGTTTTTGTTTAAGGCTTACCAAAAGCTATCCAATCAAGCCACTGGCAAAAACGATGAAAAATGAACCCCTGTATATTTTATAAAGTATAGAATTACACCTGATGAACGGCAAACAAATCATCAAACTGCTACTTGCACAAGGGTTCTCCGAGTTGCGGGTCACAGGCAGCCACCACATACTGGGCAATGGCTTGCGCAAAGTGACCGTGCCGGTGCATGGCGCAGGAGATGTCAAAGTTGGCACGTTCAAGAGCATTGAAAAACAGTCAGGAGTCAAACTCAAATGAGCATCGTCCGTTACGCCGCCGTGTTGGAGGCACAGCCTGAGGGCGGGTTTACCGTTACCTTCCCCGACATCCCGGAGGCCATTACCGAAGGCGAATCCAGAGAAGAGGCCTTGTTTCATGCATCAGACGTGCTGACCCTGTGCCTTGAAGAGCGCATTGCATCCGGCGATGCGTTGCCGGTTGTAAGCAAAGTCAGAGGCGGCACGTGGGTTGAACCCGCTGCGGTCATCCAGGCAGCCATGGCCATACGCACAGCACGCCAAGCGCAGGGGCGAACGTTGGCAGAGTTGGCGCGGTCATTGGGCACATCGTGGGCGGCTGCACAAAAGCTGGAAAGCCCCCGCGCCAACCCCACCATCAAGCAGCTTGAACGCACCGCCGCTGCACTTGGAAAGCGCTTGGTTTTGAGCGTTGAATGAGGTGTCGATGCTTTTCAGTGACGACACCCTTGCCACAGTCAGGTAGCCCGCATCAATCGTTGCGTCATGCGGGCATATCTGTCAGTCCTTCACACACACCACCTGTTTGAGTTTGTGCAAAACTGCCAACAGTTGATTGTCAAATCGGCTGATATGCCCGTTTATATTGTTTGCCAAGTGATCAAGATAATAGCGACCTAACCATCAAAAACCACACCATGCTTAATCTGGAAGACCTGCAATCCCGCGCTGACGAATTTTGCAAAGAATTTGAAGGCATCACATACGAATCGGGCCATGCACAAAACTTTATCCGCGAGCTTTGTGCGGTATATGGGCTGAATTATCTGCGCTGTGTGCGGTTTGAAGAACGCATTCAAAAGCAAAATAAACAAGGTGAAACTATCGCCGGTATTAACCGGATCGATGGATTCTTTCCGGGCATGATGCTGATTGAAATGAAATCGGCGGGGCGCGATATGGATCAGGCGTTTGAACAAACCCTGCGCTATATCCCGTTATTGAGTGAGGCCGACAAACCGCGTTA
>CAIJOK010000069.1 GCA_903822205.1 uncultured beta proteobacterium
CCTAGCTGTCGGGATGGATGACTTTCTGACCAAGCCCATCGCGTTGGATGCCCTGCAATCGGCTTTACACAAGTGGCTTCCGATGCCAAAAAGTGCGTCTTCACTGAATACACCCCCCTGAGATTTACAAAAAATCAAATAGTGTCTGACAACCCCCCCTGTATAAAAATCGACTTCACAGAATTTTGAAAAAACCGGCTTTTTTGCGTTTTTCGTGTCGCATTTTTATCCTGAAATTATGGCTTTTTAGACTTCTGACAGCGCAAAATTGTCATGGCGAAGCAAGGTACGCCAACGTAGCCCGCATAAATCGCAAGCGCAATACGGGGTTTTGGGCGCAATACAACCGTATGGAGGGCGACGATCCCGTATTCTGTTTTGCTGCATACGGGCTATCTTGCTACGCCTGATTGGATGGGCGTAACCGCCATCAACTGATTATTTTCAGGATGCAAGTTTTTCAAAAAAGTACCACAGGGCAGGCACAATATATTGCCTATTTTTAATTCTTCAGTTCCCATGTACAAAAGGCAAACGTTGGCCTGTGGGTAATCGGCTTGAAAGGCCTTTAATGCGCGCAGATCGGTGTGATGGACGTTGCGCGACCGCTTGACTTCTATTGCCACAAAAACATCTGCGCCGTACAACACAAAGTCCACCTCACTGCCTGATTTGGTTCGCCAATAATAAAGCTCTGCCGGCACACTGCGATAACTGGCCCAGGCACGCAAGTGCTGAGCGATCAATCCCTCCAGCGCCATGCCTTCAATTTCTTCCGGTCTGTCCAACGGCCCGGTCGGGCGAATGGATCGATACACCCCTGCATCAAAAAAGAAAAACTTGTCATGGGCCACCAGACTGCGTTGGGCGCGTCGCGTAAAAACCGGAATACGAAATGACAGCAGCAAATCTTCGAGTATTTCGAGATAACCCTCTGCCGTTTTGCGTCCAACCTGGCATTCACGAGATACTTCAGCCAGGTTAAGCAAAGAACCATGAGAAAAGCTGATGGCTTCAAGAAATCTGGCAAATGCACCCAAATCCCGTACCAAAGCCTCTGCCTGCACTTCTTCTTTCAGGTACAAAGAGGCATACGCCCGCAAGGTGTTTTCGGGTTGGACGGCACGCCAAACCAAGGGCACCAGACCCACAGCCAGTGATCGTTGTAGGTCAAAGGCCAGGCCCAGCTCTGCCGCCATGAACGGATGCATGTGCAGCTCGGTCAGCCGACCTGCCAACAGATTGGCAGCACCCCTGCGAAGCTTTCGGGCACTTGACCCCGTCAAAATAAACCGCAAGGGCCGATCACCCTCCACGAGTTGATGCACCACATCGAGCAGTGCCGGTACCTTTTGAACCTCGTCAATGACCACGTCCACTGCAAAGGGCTGTGCGGCGACCCGTTCTACCAAACGCTCGGGCCTGGCCTGAAAAAGACGAAAAGTTTCAGGGTCAAGCAAGTCAATCCAGACCGCATGATCACGAAGGGAACGTAACCACGTTGATTTGCCTGTTCCGCGAGGCCCAAAAAGAAAGAAACTGCCGGTGTGCGCCCGTAAAAATCGCTTGTCTATTTCCATATTTGCTTCGTATTTGGCAATCGTATGTCAATTATGTCGGATTAAACCCCATCGACACCAGCCGCCCCACAACTGGGCGATACCTTTGCCAGCACGACCCAAGACCCCAAGACCCCAAGACCCGATCCACGTATGACAGCCACAAGACGACGTATTTGTCCTGGTTGCGCATATAGTTCGCGCCTTGTTTTTTGCCACGACCCCATGCCAGAGCATTTTGGAGGACACCATGCTACCTGTCACATTCACCCACTTGGGCCATCGCTGGTCTGTTGCTTTATTGGCCGCTTTATTGGCCGCTTTGCTGGCCGGATGGATGACCATTGCGTTGGCATCGCCGCCCGCACCACCTACACCCTTTGCTGCTGCGTTTGCTTTGTTTTCGCAGGCCAGACAGGGCGATGAGCACGCCATTGCCCAGTCGGTTGATGCTTTTACCAAGCTGCTACAGGCTGACCCCGCCAACCCCCTGTGGATGGCCTACTGTGGTGCAGCTACCTCGATGCGTGCCACAACCACTTGGCTTCCCTGGAAGAAGATGCAATACGCCGAAGACGGAATGGCTCTACTGGACAGGGCACTGTCCACACTGACATCGGCTCACAGCGCACCGATATTGGGGGCTGTGCCCGTCGCGATGGAAGTGCGGTTTGTGGCGGCCAGCACGTTTTTGGCTGTGCCTGGGTTTATGAACAAGGGAGGGCGCGGGGCCAAGCTGTTGAACGACATTTTGGCCAGTCCGCCGTTGGCATCAGCGCCACCGGCATTCAGGGGAGACGTATGGATGACCGCCGCCAGCCTGGCCGTCAAGGAACAGCGCATGGACGATGCCCGCAAATATTTCAAGCAGGTCATTGGGGCTGGTGCGCCACAGGCTGAGGCCGCACGCGCCCAATTGGGGACATTGCCATCATGACGGAGGTGGTTCAACTGCAAGCGGTGCATAAAACCTACCGTTTGGGGACGCACGTCATTCCTGCCTTGCAGGGGGTTGACCTCTGTGTGCATCGGGGTGAAATGCTCGCGCTCACCGGCCCATCAGGCAGCGGCAAAAGCACGATCCTCAACCTGTGTGGTTTGATCGATGCACCGGATGCGGGTGACATTTTGCTGTCTGGGCAAAGCGTGACAGGTTTGAACGAGGTTCAGCGCACCTTGCTGCGTCGCGATGCCTTGGGGTTTGTGTTTCAAAACTTTAACCTGGTGCCCGTGATGACGGTGGCCGAAAACGTGGATTACCCCCTGTTGATCGCTGGCGTTTTGCCCTCAGAACGGCGCGATCGGGTGGCAGAGCAGTTGATGGCCGTGGGTTTGCAAGACCATGCGCACCACTTGCCTGACGCTTTGTCTGGTGGGCAGCGCCAGCGGGTGGCGATAGCCCGTGCCCTGATCAAACGCCCCCAACTGGTGGTTGCCGATGAGCCTACCGCCAGTCTGGACTCACGCACCGCCAGCCAGATGCTGGACCTGATGCGTGAATGTGGCCATGCGGTGGGCGCGGCCTTTGTGATCGCCACCCACGACGGTCGCCTGACAGGCCGCTGCGACCGGGTGTTGGCCTTGCTGGACGGGAGATTGGTATGAGCTTTACCTGGCTTCAATTTACCTGGCTTCAATTTGCCATACAAAACACTTTGCGCAACCGTAGGCGTTCGCTGGTCACGGTGTCGATCGCCGCTTTGGGCACGGCTGGCATTTTGCTGGCCGGTGGCTTTGCCCTTTATACCTATGAGTCTCTGGCGCAGGCCGCCGCGCGTGAGTCCGGTCACCTGGTGCTGGGCAAACCCGATCAATTTGTCAAGGACGAAGAAACGCCGCTGCAATACGGACTGGACAACGCCGCCCCCTTGCGTTCACAGTTGCTGGCACATCCGCAGGTACGCAGTGTCCTGCCCAAGGTCGAGTTCAGCGGCCTTATCAGCAATGGCGACAAGTCTGTCGTGATGGTGGGTCTGGGGGTTGAGCCTGATGCCGAGTTTTCGGTCAAAGGGCCATTTTTGACGGTCACAGCGGGCGATGTTTTGACCAGCGGTTCGCAAGACCCCGAGGTGATGTTGGGCCAGGCCCTGGCGCGTAACCTGAAAGCCACGCCTGGCAGCAGCCTGACGCTGTTGGCCAGCACCACCGAAGGTGCCCTGAATGCCCTGGATGTGCGGGTCAAAGGTGTTTTTACCACCGGTGTATTGGAAATTGACAAGCGGCTGGTCTATGTCGATATTGCGACCGCGCAACGCCTGTTGAACACGCAAAAGGTCAGCAGTCTGGGCATTTTTTTAAGCCGCATGAACCAGACCGTGACGATGCAGGCCAAAGTGGCGCAAAGTTACCCCGCCTTGACGGTGCGAACCTGGGAAGACCAGGCGTTTTATTACAAGTCGGTACGTGATTTGTACAACCGCATTTTTGGGGCATTGGGCTTGATTATTGCGGTGATTGTGGTGTTTGTGGTGACCAACGCGATGTCGATGGCCATCATCGAGCGCACCCGCGAGATCGGCACTCTGCGTGCCTTGGGCACTTTGCCCTGGCAGATATTGCGAACACTGTCGCTCGAAGGCATGGTGCTGGGCGGCGTGGGGGCATTAGCCGGTGCGGCGCTGGCGCTGGCGGTGTCGGTATTTTTGTACGTCGTTCCCGTCAATATGCCACCGCCGCCCGGGCATTCGGTGGGGTATCCGCTCTACATCACGATAGACCCCGCGATGTATTTGGCCACCATCGCTGCCATCATCACTTTGACCATGCTCACCTCCGTTTGGGTTGCCCGCAAAACGGTCCATATGCCGGTGGTCGATGCACTGGCGCACACCTGAAAGCGCCGTCATGCCCCTGATTTTGCAAACTCTCGTCACTGCGTTGTTGTGGACCGCGCTGTCTGCGCAGGCCCAAGACGCTCAACAGAACGTGGCCGCCTTGTTAAAAGCCACCGACAAATTTCGCATGAGCGCCGACAACTTGCAGGTTGAGACGCAAATCAATGTGATCAATGCGGATGGCACACCCGACAAGGAACGCCGCTACACCGTTTTTGCCCAGGCCAACCGCCAGTCGTTGGTGCTGATGCAAAGCCCCGCTGAAAAAGGCCAAAAAGTGCTGATGCTGGGCGATGATTTTTGGTTGCTGATGCCAAGCAGCCAGCGTCCTTTGCGCATCACGCCCATGCAAAAGCTGTTGGGCGATGCCTCAACCGGCGATGTGGCGACGATGAGCTGGGCCGATGACTACACAGGCAAACTAGCAGGCAACGAGCCTTGTGGCACAGCAGAACAACCCGCGCCACCATCCGATCCATCGTCCGCTCCATCGTCTATGTGTCAGCATTTGAGCCTGACCGCCACGCGAAAAGGCGTGACCTACCAACGCATTGAACTGTGGATAGGCCAAGCGCAGCATGAGCCTGTGCGGGCCGACTTGTATGTTTTGTCGGACAAACTGGCCAAGCAAGCGCGTTTTGTCATGGACCATCCCGTCAAGCCCACAACGGTCACTGAAATGGTGTTGACCGACCAGGTCAGCAACCATAAAACCACGCACGTGCGCTACCTCAGTCGCCGACCACGCCAAGTGCCGCCAGAGTGGCTTAACCCCATGTTTTTGGTACGCAACCCGCCGATTGAGTAGGCCATAAACCTGTGAGGCCGATTTGGGTTTACGTCGTATGGCTGGCCGTTTTGTGCCTGGGCGATGTGCAAGCGCAGCCATTCAACGGACAGGTGCGCCTGCAATGGGACGATAGCCTGAGTCATCCGTCAGGTGTGATTGCAACCGCCAACAACTTTCAGGCCGGTACGGTGGCTGCGCCTGTCCGCCAGGTGGGTCTGGAAGCCGAACTGCGTGCCAGCGGTCGGGGGCTGACCAGTGTGCTTACCTTGCGCCAATCTGACACTGCGCCCCATTCACGGGCCTGGGTCAATGAACTGTATGCCTCGCATGACGCGGGGGCCTGGCAATTGGGCGCTGGCAAAAAAATCGTGGCATGGGACGTGGGCTATGCCTTTCGCCCCAATGACACGGTGCAGCAAGAAGATCGCCGCACACTGGTGAACAGCACCGCAACGGGCCGACCACTTTTGCAGGCCGAGTACTTTGACACTGACGCAGCCTGGTCCATGGTCTGGGTCAATCCAACGGCCACTGTGGACGCTTTGGGTGCAGAGGAGCCTGCCCTGGTAGGGCGCATGTATCGGCGCAGGGGTGCAGTGGACTGGTATGGCTTTGCCCGAATGGGTGATCACACGGGCCACAGTTTGGGCGCTGCTGTGGCTTGGGTGGCGGGCGATGCACTTGAGCTACACGGCTCAATGCGCAGGAGTGAGCGGGTTGATCGCCTGACGATGATGCAAAACACCGGTGACCTGCTGACAGGCAGCCCCTGGCAGGCAAGCACAGAGCGCGATGTGACGCAGTGGCTGGTGGGCGGTACCTGGACGCACTCAAGCCAGCTTGGCTTGCTGGCCGAGCTTTGGTGGGACGGCAGCGCCTTGTCTGATGCGCAGTGGGACGACTGGAGTCAGCGCAACCGCCGGTTGATGGCCCTGGCCGGCCAGGGCGCACCGCTTGCCGCTGTGGCAGGCAATCTGGCCTGGCAGGCCCAGGCGCTGGGGGCATCGGCCAACTTGCGACGCAGCAATGTGTATGTGCGACTGAGCTGGCAACACGAGGCCTGGCAACCGGCAGTCGATGTGCTCTACACGCCCGCCGATCAGGGCCGGGTGGTGACGGGGTCATTGACATGGCAAGGTGACCGGGTGACGGTGCAAAGCGGTGTGCGCGTGTTCAGCGGCCCTGCTGAGGCGATCATGGCGCAACTGCCTGCGCAGCGTCAGGGCTTTGTGGCACTGCGTTGGGCGTTTTGATGAGGGCATATTGCCCGTCAGAAACGACTACATTATTGAAGGATTTGTCTATCACGGTTGATTGGCGCTCTGCTGTTTCAAGCTAAGGCGACAGTCCACCGCAAGCATCTACGTGGTATTCACAAGACTGACGCAAATCCATCCCCGTCGTTATATTCTGCCTGGCGGTCGTACTACTGCGTTGGTGTCCCTCAACCCCTTGCTCAAATGCTCAAATGATTGAATGATCGAATGATCGAATGATCGAATGATCGAAATAGCCCATGAAAAAACACATGCAATCCACTTGGATACTCGCCATCAAGCGCTGGTTGTCACCGCCGGTTTTTGACGGTGATCCGGAGAAAACAAGACGGGCTGGTCTGCTCAATCTGTTTGTCGTTGCCGGCCTTTTGTTTACGTTGCTGTCGATGGTTGGCATTGTGCTGGGGCGTAATGTTCCAGTCCAGACACTGATGCTCGACATGGGTTTTTTCTTGCTGCTTTTTCTGTTTCGTCTCATGTTGTACCGCGGCAAGATCGGTCTGTTGATGTTCTGTCTGACTGCCCCTTTCTTTCTCCATCTCACAGCACTGAACGTCACTCTGGGAACCATCCGCACACCGACTGCCGCGATGTATCTGTTTTGGATGATCATCATGGGGCTGCTGTTTCAATGGCGCGGCATTGTGATGTCCACTGTGGCAAGCTCGCTGGCCATTTTGGGGCTGATCGTGGCAGAAAATGTTGGCCTGCTGCCAAAGCC
>CAIJOK010000070.1 GCA_903822205.1 uncultured beta proteobacterium
AAACAAACAAAACAATATCCGCACCAGCAGGGTTTCCAGGTCTTTGCCGCAATAGCCGGTCGCTTTGACGGCATCGTGCAGATCGGCCAAAGTCTCTGCGGCAGCGGCATTGGCGGCCTCTTGCCGGGCCACTGCGGCCTGTTCATACCCGCACAGAAACCCCATTGCATCAACGTGCTGGCGAAACTCTGACAATCTAAAGCGCAAAGGTTCCTGGTCGGGGGTTGTCAAATCATACAAATGCAGATTCTGAAAATCACTGACCAGCACATAACGCGGTTTGTCGGCCTCACTCAATAACGGGATATAGCGCAGGGTTTGTTCAAACGCCTGATCCATATCGCTCCCCGCTGATTTCATTTCAATCAGCATCATGCCCGGAAAGAATCCATCGATCCGGTTGATACCGGCGACAGCCTCACCTTGCTCATTTTGCTTTTGAATGCGCTCTTCAAACCGCACACAGCGCAAATAATTCAGCCCATATACCGCACAAAGCTCGCGGATAAAGTTTTGTGCATGGCCTGATTCATACGTGATGCCTTCAAATTCTTTGCAAAATTCGTCAGCGCGGGATTGCAGGTCTTCCAGATTAAGCATGGTGTGGTTTTTGTAGGGGTAGATAATGATTATTCTGATAGTCCATCAAGCAGTGTGAACGGATATATTTACCGATCTGTCAATCAAATGTTGTCAAATTTTTTTCATCAACTTTTGTTGTCAGCTTTTGATACGCCTTAAACAAAAACGCCACCCGACTGGCATCGTCAGGTTTTCCTTTATAACCATAAGCCACATCCACCGCAATATCCAGTGCAGCATGGGCGGCAGTCAAATCATCAGGCATGGTATCGGGGTGATACAGCCACGCCAGGGTTTTATCGGGGTGAGCTGCACGGGCATCGAGTATCTCTTGCGCTTTTGTTTCTATGGTTTTTATGGTTTCTATAGCAAGTTGTGCTGTATCCACGCGCATGTCAGCCGTTTTGGATTTTGATTTTTTGGGTGGTGCAGGCCATGGAAAGTTGTTATAGACAATCGTGTTGGAATAGCTGTAATCACTTTTTAACCGGCCACAGGTGTACCGCATCCAGGCATTGTGCATGGTCGATGTCAAAATACCGAAATGATAAAGCGAAGCGTTCGGTAAAAAAAACAGTTTGTCGCCACAGACAACATCCGATTCCAAATACCCAATCGGTATAAAGTGCCGGTTTTCAGAGGACACTTTGGGAATGGCCAGATATCGGGTCAAAGAGATGCGGATTTCACCAAACAAATGCGGGGTTGCTGCCAGCTTTTGCGTTGGTACTTTGGTGCTGGATAAGCGCATGGTTTGCACCGCTTCCAACCTTTTTTTGAGTTCTGGTGATTGTGCTCGCTCGTGTTCTGTGCTTTCTACCAACCACAGGCAGTATCGGGGGTGTCCGTTAATGAATTCATCGCCCATCAAAAAAGGGCGAATAAATTTGGCAGCGATAGCGTCATTGGCACAAATGAGTTCACGCTCTTTCTGATCAAGCAACAAGTGCCCACCATCGGTTGGCTTGCCGCCGTTGAGCATTTCTGGTGCATCAGTACACAATAACACGCGCCTTTTTCCAAGTGTGACATCAGGCGCATTCACCAAATACGGATTGATGTTTTTGGCTTTCTTCCGTTTGGGTTCGCCATTAACATCTGGATAATCCCAAATCACTTTTTTGGGTTTGTCCGCCAGTGCAAAGCCAATGATGACGCAATGCACGGCGGCCATGCCACGGCCCTCGTTGCGCCAGCGAAAGGTACGGTGGGCAAAGTTGATTCGGACACCTTGTTTGAGCAGAAGGCCCCACAAAATGCCAACCTGTTCACCTTGGGTAATGCTATTGGTCGAGACAAACGCGCAACCCAGTGGGCGCTCTGGCACTCTGTTGATGTATTTGGCAGCAGTCATATACCAAGCCGCCACATAGTCCAAGATACCGGCCCCGTCAATGCCATCAAACACCAAACCCATGTCAATTTTTTGCTCTGCACTTTGATACGTTTTACCCACATACGGCGGATTGCCCACCACAAAACTGCATTCACCTGCAGGCAGCAAACTATTCCAGTCGGTACGCAGCGCGTTGGTGTGGATAATATTGGGGTGAGCTGTCAGCGGCAGTCGCACATACGGTGTGCCGTCCGATGTTTTGACGCGCAGATTCATCTGATGATCGGTTAGCCACAGCGCGACGGTGGCAATTTGCACTGCGGACGGGTCAATATCCATGCCATAAAACTGATCAACATTGCATTCCGGGAATCGCAATGTTTGACCTTTGATATTGCACAAACAATCCAATGCTTGTTCCTCTAATAACCTGATCTCGCGATAGACCACCACCAAAAAATTGCCACAACCGCAAGCGGGGTCCAAAAATTTGAGGGTACGCAATCGGGCCAAAAAACCATCCAGTTTTTTGGGGTCGCTGCGAATGGATCGCAGTTCATCTTTCAGGTCATCCAGACACAGCGGATCAACGGCTTTTTTAATATTGGCCTCGGACGTGTAATGCTCGCCAAACTCCCGACGCTTTTTGGGTTTGCCCGTCGCGGCCTCATCCTCAAAGTGCATGATGGCCTGAAACAGCGATCCAAAAATATCGGGACTGATCTCGGACCAGTCAACGTTACAGCAGTTTAATAATGCCTTTCGGCACAGATCATCAAAATAGCAGGGGGCAATACGGCCTGTAAACAAACTGCCATTGATATACGGAAATGAAATCAGCGTTGGATAAAGAGTTTTTGCGCGGTAAGTTTCATTCGTCTGACTGTCCAGTGTGTGAAACAGCATATCCAACATGCCACTTAAATCACGCCCATCGGCCCGTGTATCCTGAATTAGTTGGGTAAATAAATGCGGCTGTCCAAATAAGCCCGTATCGTCGGAAAACAAACAAAACAATATCCGCACCAGCAGGGTTTCCAGGTCTTTGCCGCAATAGCCGGTCGCTTTGACGGCATCGTGCAGATCGGCCAAAGTCTCTGCGGCAGCGGCATTGGCGGCCTCTTGCCGGGCCACTGCGGCCTG
>CAIJOK010000071.1 GCA_903822205.1 uncultured beta proteobacterium
CCAGTGTGGCTGGTCGTCCTCTCAGACCAGCTACAGATCGTCGCCTTGGTGAGCTTTTACTTCACCAACTAGCTAATCTGATATCGGCCACTCCAATCGCACGAGGTCCTTTCGAATCCCCCGCTTTCTTCCTCAGACATTATGCGGTATTAGCACAGCTTTCGCTGCGTTATCCCCCACGACTGGGTATGTTCCGATACTTTACTCACCCGTTCGCCACTCGCCACCAGGATTGCTCCCGTGCTGCCGTTCGACTTGCATGTGTAAGGCATGCCGCCAGCGTTCAATCTGAGCCAGGATCAAACTCTATGGTTTAATCTTCTTTCATTTTCTATCCGCGCGTCATCTCCATCTCCAAAAATTCTTCCTCATTTACATAAGGCTTCCTCCCCTTCCATTTCAATGTCCGCGCTCGTCTTTCGACTTGTTCTTTCAATCCTGTCAATCGCCTTCAAACGCTCACACTTATCGGCTGCTTGTTGTTAATGATCTTCTCTTCTTCCTTACTTCTCTCTGCTCCTACTTGCTCCACCGTAATCAGCGAAGTCAAGCATTCTAGCATCACGTTTTAGCTGTTTTAAGCCATCACACAAACTTTTTTAACTGTTTCTGTCTTTTTGATTTGACAACTTCAGCAGCAGGTGATCGTGAGCACAGACAGCGGCCATTATGACACAACCGCTTGAAACATCATGCAAGAGCTACATGCCTACAAATGCACCATAAGTCCTTTATTTACAATGCTTTATAACGTATCAACACTCAACTATTTAAGCATAACTGCCTACGCCAGTGTCGTACACATTGCACTGATCACACAAGGCCAGCGAGTACGCAACACACCAAGCAACACGCTTAACCCGATCAGCTTTTTGCAAGGTTTCTGCTCTCGCTACGGTGACTCCAAAATTGCAGGATATCTTGACCGATTGCGTCCATCTCTTCGATCAATCGCAGTTCAACCACATGGGCTTCCTGAGCATTCCCGTCTGCTTTTTCGACCACAGACAGCAGCATTGCTATCCGATCTTTGATCAACGGATTTGGATAAAGATCTCGCAAAGTCACATCACGCCCCTCGCATTTTGCATCTATCACGTCTTGCCCTCAAGACATCGAGAATTTACATGCAAGATCAACACTTCCCCTGCACGACCACCCACCATAGCACGGCTCCTTGAAACATCACTGATCACATGTTGTCTGTAAAACTGCGCAGTTTGTCCGACCGACTGGGGTGCTTGAGCTTGCGCAATGCCTTGGCTTCAACTTGGCGAATACGTTCGCGTGTCACATCAAATTGCTTGCCAACCTCTTCCAAAGTGTGGTCATTGGTCATCTCAATCCCGAAACGCATCCGCAAAACCTTGGCTTCACGCTGTGTCAGACTGTCCAAAATTTCTTTGACCACATCGCGCAGTCCAGACTGCATGGCAGCCTCCAGTGGCGCTGTGTTCACGCCATCTTCAATGAAGTCCCCCAAGTGGCTGTCGTCATCGTCGCCAATGGGTGTTTCCATCGAAATGGGCTCTTTGGCGATCTTCATGATCTTGCGAATCTTGTCTTCAGGTATTTCCATGCGCACAGCCAACACACTGGCATCTGGCTCACAGCCAAACTCTTGCAAGTGCTGGCGACTGATACGGTTCATTTTGTTGATGGTCTCGATCATGTGAACCGGTATGCGAATGGTACGGGCCTGGTCGGCAATACTGCGCGTAATAGCCTGCCGAATCCACCAAGTGGCATACGTTGAAAACTTGTAACCGCGCCGGTATTCAAACTTATCAACAGCCTTCATCAAGCCGATGTTGCCTTCTTGAATCAAATCAAGAAACTGTAAGCCACGATTGGTGTACTTTTTGGCAATGGAAATGACCAAACGCAAGTTGGCCTCGATCATTTCTTTTTTGGCGGCACGCGACGCAAACTCGCCGTCATTCATGCGCTTGTTGATGTCCTTGAGATGATCGAGCGGCACTACAACTTTGGCTTGAAGATCGATCAGCTTTTGCTGAATATCTTGCACCGGCGGTATGTTGCGACCCATGATGACGCTCCAAGGCTTACCGACGCTCACCTGTTTTTGGATCCAGTTCAAATCCAACAGATGACTGGGAACCTTGTGGTGGTGCTTGTCACGACCACTAAAGTCTGCGATAAAAAGCTCTTGGGGATAACCACATTTATCGACGATGATGCGGCGCAACTCACGTTCTTTTTTGCGAACGTCCTCGACTTGGGATCGCACCATATTGCACAATTTTTCGATGATCTTGGCCGTAAAGCGTATGGACATCAGTTCAGCCGACAAAGCTTTTTGGGTCCTGACGTAATGGGGTGTGCCGTACCCCTCAGCGGCATAAATTTTGTGAATGTTTTCGTGTAATTCTCGCAACCGATCAAACCTGCGCATGGACTCGGACTTCAATTCTTCCAATTTTTTGGTCAATGCCTTGGAGCCACCCTGACCATCATCATCATCCTCGTTGTCAAACTCGTCAAAATCTTCTTCAGCCACATAGTCATCGGCTTCATTGGGATTCGTGAAACCATCCACGATGGTGGTGATCACCACATTGTCAGAGCGAATGTCCTCACCCAACTGTAGTATTTCAGCGATGGTGGCAGGGGATGCAGAAATGGCCTCCATCATGGCCATCAAGCCACCCTCGATGCGTTTGGCAATTTCAATTTCGCCTTCGCGCGTCAGCAACTCCACCGTCCCCATCTCGCGCATGTACATGCGAACAGGGTCTGTCGTCCGGCCAAACTCGCTGTCCACCGTGCTCAATGCAGCCTCAGCCTCTTCCTCAGCCTCTTCTTCGGTAGCGGCTGACGGTCCATTGTTATTGAGCAATAGCGTCTCAGTGTCAGGCGTATGTTCGTAAACGGCGACCCCCATGTCATTCAACATGGAAACCACCACTTCCATGGTTTCTGCATCGACCAGCTTGTCAGGCAGGTGATCTGAAATTTCGCCATGGGTCAGGTAACCCCGGGTTTTACCCAATTTGATCAAGGCTTTAAGTCTTTGCCGACGCTTGATCAGGTCTTCTTCAGACAAAACAGTTTCATCCAGACCAAACTCTTTCATCAGCGCACGCTCTTTGGCCTTGCTGATCTTCATGCGCAAAGGTTTGGACTTTTCGATCGCGACAACAGGTTCACCGACCAGTTCTTCTTCAATCCCAGATATGTCGGGTTCATCTGCCGCTGGCAATGCAGGGGTGTCTTTGGCCGCTTTCATTTTGCGCCCACGTTTGACTGCAGCTTCAACTGGCTCAGACAGCGGTATCACAATCTCCGGCATCACAGACACCGTAGAGTCCGTCAGAATTTTTGCTGAACGCTTGATTTTTTTCTTGTCGCTTATTTTGTCGCTTATTTTGTTGCTTACGGTGGCAACCACTGCACTTTGCACATCTGTCGATACGGTAGCCACCAAAGCTGGCACAGGCTCGTCGTGCGCGATTGGAGCGGTCTTCTTGACCTTATTGGCCTGGACAGTTTTGACTTTTGTTGCGGACGGTTCAGATTTTTTGGACTTGGGTGTGGACATGACAAAACTTCTCAAACAACTCACATGAAACTACGCAACATGCGCCTATGACAAACGACAATCCGTGACAACACCACGAGGCGACTTGTACGATGAAGCTAAGTGCCCACCACAACAGCCTGAAACGGGTGTGAACGAGACATACCCATGCGTACGCAGCAGGCGCAAACGAACCTACGGACTTCTATGGCAGAAAAGCGCCGTGAGACAGTAAAAAAAAGCAGATTTTGGCAAGATGTGGGGGCAAACATTTGAAATGCAGTCCTTGCGGTAGGTCGGCCTGATGCTAAAGATAAGCATCTGATAGCCTGGCCCGGAGGTGCTGCTGTTGCTCTTGCCTGTTGAAGAACAGAGGATTATAGCCGTGATCGCACCCGACTCAGGCGATCTGCCAAGCCCCAACACTGGCCTGCGCAAATCGCCTGGTTACTTGGAGAGTCCCCCTGAGTGAGATCAAACCACGGTCACCTCGATCTTGCGCGGTTTGACATGTTCAACCTTGGGAATATGCAGTTTGAGGACACCCTGCTTAAACTCTGCTGCAACCTTGTCGCAATCCAGCTCGCGGCCCAGCGTGAAGCTTCGATAGAACTTTGGCAAGGACACTTCAACGTGATGCACCTGCAAATCCGTGATCTGCGGCGGCTTGATGTCCCCCTCGATCGTCAGTGTGTCTGACTGAACCCGTACACACAATTTGTCTTTTGGCACGCCGGGCAAATCTGCATACAGGGTAATCCCTGAGACATCCTCGACCACATCCACCCTGGGCAACATCGTGGTGTCTTCGGCTGGACTTGCATCCTGATTTTTGGTGGTATCTTTTTCAAACATGATGATCTCCTGATAGCTTATTGAGCCTGCTGAGCTTATTGAACTTCAATATGACGACGCAGTGCAGATTCACGCCGTCTGACGCTGACGCGCAAGATACCGTCCTCGTACCGTGCGCTCACCTGGGCGGGGTCCACATCGTCAGGCAGGCTGATGGCCCGGCGGAACTTGCCTGAGAACCTTTCGTTGATATGGACAGCTTCGTTACGACTGTCCGCAACCGATGGGCGCTCACCAGACAAGGTCAACACGCCACGCTCGATCGTGACATCAATGGACGCAGCGTCAAGGCCCGGTGCAAAGGCATCGATCTCGACGGACTCAGGCGTACCGCCAATGTTGATCGCCGGAAAATCACTGCGACCATACCCCCTGATGCTGGATGCCGGACTGGCAAATTTTTGAAACTGCCGTTGCAAGCGACTGAGTTCAGAAAACAAGTCGCTAGATGTGTAGGTTCGATACATGGTTCAAGCTCCTATCAAACAAAAACAGGCTGCTGGCCCATCCAGCGGCCTCATGTCCAATATGGGGCCTGGCATCCAGGTTTCAAGATGGCCCTGAGCGTGATCTGTTCGTGCCACCAGTGCGGTCAGCGCATGTTGAACGGTGGCATCACGCACGCTGCGACGGTCGCCCTGAAAGCAGCGCTTTTCACAACACACATCATGCCCAGGCCAAACCCAGCCAAACCAGACCGTGCCTACCGGTTTCTCTAGCGTGCCACCGGCAGGACCCGCCACACCGGTGACGGCCAGCGCCACCTGCGCCCTTGAATGCGCCAAGGCCCCCAGCGTCATGGCGCACACAACCGACTGACTGACAGCGCCATGCTGCTGAATCAGCGCCGCATCAACCCCCAGCAACTCTGTTTTGGACGCATTGGAATAAGTGACAAAACCCCGTTCAAACCAGGCACTTGACCCGGCCAAATCCGTGCAGGCTGCTGCGATCAGCCCGCCTGTGCAACTTTCGGCTGTAGCCAACATCCACCGGTTTCCGATCAGCCAATCCGCCACCAAAGCGCACATTGTCTGCATGTTTTTATTTGGCTGCAGACGAGGCTGCCGATGCCGCTAACAAGGCCGGCAAGTTCAACGTGATTGACGCTGATGCCTGTAGGCTGGGGGCCAATGCCGCACTGCGTGCCTGGACTGACAACAGCGTCAGGTTATCGCCCACACGGTCGCCCACACGGTAGGGCTTGGCGGGTGATTCGTCGATGGCGATCAGGGCACTGCCGTTGTTGCCGTGAGCAATCACACCCCATAACTTGTATTTGGCGGCAACAAGCGCCGCAGACGATGCGGCCAGACTGCGAGAGGCAGGGTCTGCCCCCAACAACCGTGCCATTTTGGCGCTATCCACAGGGGCAGTCGTCGTGATACCCACAGTGGGCTTCAGTGACAAGGACTGCTCGTCTTGCCACTGCAATGCCCAATAAACCGCACTGCCTGCTGCCAGCGCTGCCAATACAAACGATGCAAAGCTTGCAAAGGCTGCGAGGGTTGCCGATCGAACCGGCCAGTCAGTCAAAAAAGAGAATTGCATGGCAGGATTGTCCATGAACAAACGGGGCGGTCGTTCGCCATCTCTGCAAAATCAAGAGCGATAGTCGGCGTTGATCGACACATAGTCGTGGCTTAAATCACAAGTCCAGACCGTCTCAGAGGCCAAACCCCGCCCCAAAACCACCCGCACCGTGATCTCGGACTGCTGCATCACCCGTTGCCCGTCAGACTCACGGTACGCAGGATAACGTGCGCCCTGCCCTGCCACCTGCACATCGTCCAGATACAAGTCGATCAGGGTTTGATCCATATCCGTCACACCGGCATAACCCACCGCCGCCAAAATGCGGCCCAGATTGGGGTCGCTGGCAAAAAACGCGGTCTTGACCAAGGGCGAATGGGCGATGGCAAAGCCCACTTGCAGACACTCTGCCGATGTTTTGCCACCTTCGACCTTGAGGGTGATGAATTTGCTTGCACCCTCGCCGTCCCGCACGATCGCCTGCGCCAGCTTTTGGGCCACACCCAGCAGCGCCGCCCGCAGGCTCTGACCGGCTGCACTGTCCAGCGAGGTGACAGGCGCATGGGCCGCACGGTGGCTGGCCATGAGCACAAACGAGTCGTTGGTGGACGTGTCGCCATCCACCGTGACACGGTTGAATGAACCCTCGGCCAGTTCGGTCACCAGTTGCTGCATCACCCCCGGACTGACGCACGCGTCGGTCGCCAAAAACCCGAGCATGGTGGCCATGTTGGGGTGAATCATGCCGGCACCCTTGCTGATACCGGTGATGCTGACGACGGCCCCGTCGATCAGCACCTGCGCCCCAAAAGCCTTGGGCACGGTGTCGGTCGTCATGATGGCCCGCGCAGCCTTCAGCCAGTGGTCTGGTCTGGCATCAGCCAGGGCGGTGTCCAGCCCGGCCACCACCTTGTCCACAGGCAAGGCCTCCATGATCACACCGGTCGAAAACGGCAATACCTGCTGCGGGGCAATACCCATACCCAGCCGCCCCGCCAGCGCCTGACAAGTCTCTTGTGCCCGTGCATAGCCGTCGTCACCCGTACACGCATTGGCGCAGCCGGTGTTGATCAGCAGGGCGCGAATGCCGCCCTGCCCCGTACCGCCACGAACTGACAAGTGCTCGCGACAGACCAACACAGGCGCAGCGCAACAGCGGTTTTGGGTCAGCACACCGGCCACCGACACACCGCTGTCCAGCAGCATGACGGTCAAATCATCGCGACCGACCTTGCGAATGCCAGCCTGCGCCACGCCCATACGCACACCGGCTATGGCAAAAAGTTGTGAGGGGTCAGGGGCAGACAAATTGACAGACATCATACACTCCAATATAAATTACATACATTATAAATACAATAAATATAGCAAACTATGCACGATTATCAGGCGCTATAACAAAATAACGTGTCAATATAACGTACATAACTTATTTTAATTTATTTTAATTTGCCGACCATGCACCCACCCACCCCCAACAAAATGGCTAACCCGCATGGTCGTGATAGGCCAGCCCCATGGGCTTGACCAGCACCTGGCTCTTGCGATCCCAGTTGTACTTGCGCTTGCGGGCATCGGGCAGCCAGTCGGGGTCAACCAGCACAAAGCCGCGTTTCAAAAACCAATGCGCCGTGCGTGTGGTCAGCACAAAAATACTGTCCAGACCGGCGGCTTTGGCGCGTTGTTCGATGCGCTTTAACACCCGTTCACCGTCGCCTTGCCCCTGAACCTGGGGCGACACCGTCAGTGCGGCCATTTCTCCCGTGCGGGACTCAGGGTAAATGTAGAGCGCGGCACAGGCAAAAATGACACCGTCATGCTCGATCACGGTGTAGTAATTCACATCGCGTTCGATCTCGGTGCGACCACGCTTGACCAAGGTACCGTCCTTTTCAAAAGGCTCGATCAACTTCAAAATCCCGCCCACATCATCGACCGTGGCTTCGCGCAGACTTTCCAGTTTTTCATCGACCACCATGGTGCCGATGCCATCATGCACATAGACCTCTAGCAGAATAGAACCATCGACCGCAAACGGAATGATGTGACTGCGCTCAACACCGTTTTTACAGGCCTTGACGCAGTGTTGCAGGTAAAACGCCGTGTTACCCGGCGTGTTACAGCAAGGCAAAGCAGCCAGCAGCCGCTCTGCATCAGCCAGCGGCAGTTCGGTCACGATAGGGTTGCTCTCGCTGACCACTTGACTGGAATGGGCAGTGATGCCGGCAATTTCAGTCACAAAAATCAATTTGTCGGCCTGCAAGGCCACAGCCACCGAGGTGGCAACGTCTTCCATGTTCAGGTTAAAGGCCTCTCCGGTGGGCGAAAACCCAAAGGGCGACAGCAGCACCAGCGCCCCCATTTCAAGCGACTGTACGATGCCCGCCGTGTCGATCTTGCGAACCACCCCCGAACGTTGAAAGTCCACCCCATCGACGATGCCCACAGGTCTGGCGGTCAAAAAATTGCCCGAGATCACACGCACTGTGGCCCCGGCCATCGGCGTATTGGGCAGGCCCTGACTAAAGGCGGCTTCAATCTCATAGCGCAATTGACCTGCGGCCTCTTGGGCGCAGTCCAGCGACACCTCATCGGTGATGCGAATGCCCTGGGCAAAGCGCGGCGTATGGCCCTTGGCCCTGAGCTGCTCATTGACCTGCGGGCGAAAGCCATGGACCAGCACCACCTTGACCCCCATGCTCTGGATCAACGCCAGGTCTTGCGCCAAATTGGGCAGCTTGCCAGCAGCCACGGCCTCTCCGCAAACCCCCAGCACAAAGGTCTGATTTCGAAACTTATGGATATAGGGGGCAACCGAACGAAACCAGGGGACAAACGTAAAGTTAAAAACGGAAGACATCGTACAAAAAATAATAATATCTACAAATAATAATATCTACAAATAATATCTACAAAAAAAATAAAATACATCATAAAATCAATAATTATAGAAATCAGTGCAATAGAATCAGGCGAAACAGCCGATCATGCATCATAAAATGACGCATCTAACTTATTGTCAATTTATTGACCGTCATGGCCTGTCCGCATGGCCAAGACCAGACTTGGCATCTGCTGCTGCTTCTATCGCGCAGCGCGTGAGTCGGGTGCTCAACAGCTCAGCAAACGTATAGACAAAATTGCGCAAATAAGCCTCACGCTTAAAAGCCACCCGTGTCACATTTTGACCAAACAAATGCCCTGCCGGCCTGGCCACCAGGTCAGGGGCCGCCTGAGCCTCCGGCCCATCACGCATCGACATTTCAGCCGCAATGCCCACCCCCAGCCCCAAACGCACGTAGGTCTTGATCACGTCCGAATCAATGGCCTCCAGGGCCATTCGGGGCGTAAGCTGACACGCCTCAAAAGCGCGGTCGATCCGGGTGCGACCGGTGTAAGCCGGGTGGTAGGTGATCAGCGGCTGCTCTGCAAGCTGCTGCAAGGTCAAAGGCTCTGTGCTATCCAAGGGATGCCCCACAGGCACCACCACGACGTGCTGCCACTCGTAGCACGGCAAAGTCAATAGCTCTTCGTAGTCCGCCAAAGACTCGGTTGCCACCCCAATTTCAGCCACTTCGTCGATCAACATTCGCGCCACCTGCTCAGGCGACCCCTGATGCAGGCAGACATTGACATCTGGAAAAGCCGCACGCAATTTGGCGACCGGACCAGGCAAGACATAACGCGCCTGGGTGTGCGTGCTGGCGATCGACAAAGTGCCTTTGTTGGCATCGCTGTATTCTTCACCGATACGCTTCAAATGGGTTAGCTCGCGCAAAATCACGGCGATGCTTTTCAGCACTTGCAAGCCCGGCTCGGTAATGCGGATCAGACGCTTGCCATGGCGGGTAAAAATTTCAATGCCCAATTCTTCTTCCAGCTCCAAAATAGCCTTGGACACGCCAGGTTGTGAGGTATGCAAAGATTTGGCAACTTCGGTCAAATTCAGCTTGCAACGTACAGCCTCATGGGCAAAACGAAATTGGTGCAAATTCATAGCGGGTTGGTATGAAATAAAAAAATAAAATAATTACGACAAGGCCATCCGCGCCAATAAATCGATCATTTCTGGGGATTCTCCGATCGGAGGTTTGAAGATCAGATCAATCTCCGAAAACTGTCGCTTTAACTGGCCGGCCAAACGCGGCAACTCAAGGCGCACGTGGCGGCCCATTCCCATAAACATCGGCACCACCGTGATACTTGTGGCCCCCAATGCAACCATCTCTGACAGGGCTGCGCCCAGATCAGGCGAACAAAACTCTAAAAACGCACAACGAACCAGGTGGTCAGGCACCATCAGTACCATGCGTGTACGCACCAAATCGATCGACAAACGCCACAAAGGGTCACGCGAACCATGCGCCAATAAAATGGTGGCCGTCATCATATTCAAAATTCAAAATATACAACACCCTACCGTCATTATCGCTTCAAAACCAACCAACCAAACGCCAACAATGACACCACCGAATAAATCATGCCAGGTAATGCAGCCGTCAACCAGGGCCGCCATTTTTGCAAATCACCCATATATCCAAAAACATTATTCATCAAGAAAAAACTGATACCCGCCATCACCCCAAAAAATACATACGTGGCGATCGATCCCGATCGAAAATGCAAATACGCAAACGGCAGCGCCAACACCACCATCACCAAACCACTCAAAGGGTAAAAAACTTTTTTCCAGAATTCAATCTCATAGCGCTGTGCGCTTTGGGCGTTATTTTGCAAATGCTGAATATACTGAAACAAATCGATTGTCCGCATTCTTTCAGGCTTCAGCAAAGCCGTTGAAACCATTTCAGCACTGATTTTGTTGGGCCAATACAAGGTCTGCAACGTGACCCGCGTCACTCCTGCGGCAGCGGCAGAATAAGCCTTTGCGGCATCCTGTGCCGGAAACTCGGTGCGCACCACCTGTCTTAACTCCCAAGCATCGTGTTGAATAAATTTGGCTGACTGCGCCTGCATCACCGACGAGATCAAACCCCGCCGGTCAAACTCAAAAATCCGCACGGCCTTCAAACTGCCATCAGACGATAACTCGCCCACATTGACCGCGCACTGTCCACCAGCCCGGGACTCTTTTAGCCAAGCACCCGTTTGCCCCAAGGTAATACGACCGGTATAACGAGACTTTAATAATTGCGCTGTGCGGTCAGCCAGGGGCGACACATAATCGCCCACAACAAAGGTCAAAACCACAAAGGCACATCCCAATAACAACAAGGTTTTAAGTGCCCGCCAAGGCCCCAGGCCGCTGGTGCGCAAAATGGTGTACTCTGAGCTTTGCGCCAGCCGGGCCATGACAAAGATGGTTCCGATCAACACGGCAATCGGCATCAGTTCATAAAAGTGCCCAGGCACCAACAGGGCGACGTAGGTCAGCGCATGAACAAGGGTATAGCCAGTCGCAGCATGACGACCCACCGATTGAATTTCTTCAACCAGATCAAAAAATAAAAACAAGGCCAAAAACCCCAGGGTGACAAACCCGACAGCCTGCAAAACCTCGCCATAAATCAGTCGGCGTATGGTTTTCACAACGCACCCTGTGGCCGTTGCCCAAGCCAGCCCTTGAATAACGAGCGCCCATACCGATAGGGATGCCAGTGATTGTGGTACATGATCAGCCACAAAACAGCCGTCACAAAAACACCGCCATGCAGACTGATCATCAACACGCCCCAGGACAATCGCCCGGTGGCTATCCAGTTCTGCCCCAATGTCAAAAAATTATAATAAATAATAAAAGAAAACAAAGCAAACAGCAGATTCACACTGCGGCCAGACCTTGGATTAAATCCTGCACTCACCACACCAATAATGACAAAATTGATCGATGCAAAAATCAAACCCATTCGCCATGACAACTCAGCCAAATTGACAGAGTTTAGATTTTGCAGCAATGCAAACGTTGTTCGGGTATTGACAGACCTGTCCTGGGTCTCATTTAAAACTTCATTTCCCACACGCAAACCATATTGCTCAAACTCGCTGATCTTAAAATCAGGCACATCCGGCAAAACCTCCAGCCGCTGGCCACGATCCAAGCGTATAAATCGTCCACCATTCAATATCTCAATGCGCCCACTTTGGGCCGATGTCATGGTTTCCTTGCCAGATTCTGTTGCTGCAATAAACACATGCGTACCCGATTGAAGATGGGTATTGTTTTTTTCAACAAAAAACACCCGCGTCCCATCGGCAGACTCCTGAAACTGACCAGGTTCAATGCGATCGATATCGCTGCGCTTTTCATATTGGGATTTCATCTCTTCGATTCTCATATTGGTCCACGGCAATATCACCAAAGCCAACACGGCCACGCCAGCCAATACCGGCCAGGCAAATCGTGACACCGAACGCAGAACAGACACAAGGCCACACCCACTGCCCATCCAGATCACCATTTCATGGTCTCCATACATTCGTGACAGCGTGGCCATGATGGCAATCAGCAGACCCATGGTCAGCAAAGTGGGCAAATAAGCCAACACGGTGTAGCCCATCACCAGCATCACGTCCGAGGGGTTAAAACTGCCACGCGATGCCATTCCCAGAGTGCGGATCAGCGTCATGGTCATCACCACCGTCACCAACACGATCACGGCCACACCAAAACTGCGGGAAAGCTCTTTGCGCAAAGACGAATCGAATAACATTAACGCGTATCCATTCCACCCAAAAGACCGACACGACACGGGTCTGACGCTGCACCTACCCGTAGGATTCATCCTGAGACGGGTGCGGTTTGGCCTCCATCCCGACCCCAAAAAGCCTGCGATTATGAACTTTGAACTCCTCCCTCTGCGCTCCGCCAACACCGCTTACCCGCCTTGCGATGTCATGCTGGTGCCCGTCACCCCCGCTTTCACGCCCGATCGCAGCCCTCTGTCCAACGTGATAGACCAGGCCTTGCAGCAGGGCCTGCTGCCCACCGATCCCGGCAGTCTGCACGACATCTGCCGCCCTGCGGGCACGCCGTGTCAGCGGCTTGTTTTGGTACGCGCTGGCTTGCCCACCCAATTTGCAGAGATTCGCCAGGCCATCAACGCCGCCGTGACGCTGGTCAAACCCAGCAAACCCAAACACGTGGTCTTGACTTTTTTACAAACGCCAACGCCCACCACCTTGCGCGTCGCCCTGACGGCTTTGGCCGATGCCAGCTACGTCTATACCACCACCAAGACAAAACAAGACCCGCGATCGATCCAGCGTGTCACGGTGTTTGTTCCCGATTGCGCCCCTTTGGCCGATGCCTTTGAACACAGTGTGGCCGTCATCAGCGGGGTTGAGCTGGCCAAAGAATGGGCCAATCGTCCGCCCAACTTTGCCACGCCTTCGCACTTGGCGCAGGCCGCGACAGATTTGGCCCAATCGCCTTTCATCACCTGTGACGTGCTTGGCCCCAAAGACGTGGCTCGTCTGGGCATGGGGGCCTTTATGGCCGTTGCCAGGGGGTCTGCTGAGCCTTTGCGCCTGATCGTGCTGCACTACCACCGCGCCCCCAAAAACACCGCACCGGTCGTGCTGGTAGGCAAGGGCATCACCTTTGACAGTGGTGGCATCTGCCTTAAACCTGCCGCCGACATGGACGAGATGAAATTTGACATGAGCGGTGCGGCCAGTGTCTTGGGCGTGTTCAAGGCTCTGGCTGATCTCACCCCCACCCTCCACGTCGTGGGCATCATCCCCACGTGCGAGAACCTGCCAGGTGGCCGCGCCATCAAGCCCGGCGATGTGGTGACCAGCATGAGCGGACAAACCATCGAGGTCTTGAACACCGACGCTGAGGGCCGATTGATTTTGTGTGACGCGCTCACCTACGCCCAAGGTTTCAAGCCCCGGGCCGTCATCGACATTGCCACCCTGACCGGAGCCTGTGTCATCGCACTGGGTGCTGTGCGCAGCGCATTTTTCTCACGCGACGCGGCCCTTGCCACGGCACTGTTGCAAGCCAGTGAAACCTCTCAAGACCTGTGCTGGCCCATGCCCCTGGATGATGAGTACGCAGAGGGCCTGAAAAGCAATTTTGCCGACACAGCCAACGTGGCCGGCAGACCGGCAGGTGCCATCACTGCCGCCAAGTTTTTGCAAAAATTTGCCGGCCAATGCCCCTGGGCGCACCTGGATATTGCCGGCACAGCCTGGAAAACCGGCCCCGCCAAAGGGGCCACAGGCCGGCCCGTGGGGCTGCTGCTGGACTATTTGCTGTCCCTGAAGGGCACTGAACGGTCGTAGCCCGCTGTGACTTCAGTCGTTTTTCACTGTTATACCGCTGACCCTCAGACTTATGCCTGTCGCCTGTTGCGCAAGGCAGTCGCCACGGGTGCCAAAGTGATTGTGACGGGGGCAGAACAAACCCTGTTGCAACTGGATAAAGCATTATGGATGTTTTCTGCCACAGACTTTATTCCGCACTGTGACCTGTCGGCCCCGCTTGGTTTGCTGAATAAATCACCTGTGGTCTTGGCCAATTCTCTCGCGTCAGTTCCGCACCATGCCGTTTTGCTTAATTTATGCGAGCAAGTTCCTGCTGAGGTCATTCAATTTGAACGCGTGATCGAAATTGTGTCACAAGCTGAATCCGAACAGCACATGGCACGTTTGCGCTGGAAGCAATACAAGGTTTTGGGCTGCGATCTCACGCGCCATGATATTGCGCCCCGGGTCAAAGGATAATCAAAATATAATAGATTTTGACTTGATATAACAGCCCGCATGCGAGGATGTTGCAGTTCAAGTTTATCTATTGATTGACATCATGCAAAAACCTATTATGAATCCCCCTACCAAACCAGTTCCCCGTTTTGTTCCCACCCTGACCGAGGTGGTCAATGCCGACCAACTGACCCTGACCACGGCCACCACCAAGTCTGAGCAAGATGAAATCATCGACCTGGTGCAATTGCAAATTCAGCCCCAGATAGAACGGCGACTGCGCGAACAGTCAGATCATTTGGCGCAAATGTTCTCTGCCATGCAGTGGACGGAGGTCAGCGCCAAGCTTAGGCAGGACATCGCCGAATTGGTGCGCCAGGCCGTTCTGGACGCATTGAATCCCGCTCAAAAAATTCAGACCCCACCAGCTCCCAAAATCGACTCGTAACCCAATGCTTTTTATTGTGGACTGACGCAAAACCGCTCCAGCGGTTACAGCCATCGAGCCAAAGCCCTTTGCAAATCATCGATCACCACAGGCTTGGTTAAATAATCGTCCATTCCCGCGTTCAGGCAATGCTGGTGGTCTTGTTCATACGCATCGGCTGTCAGGGCGATGATGGGCAGGCGTGACCGATGGTTGGCGGCCTCCCACTGGCGTATTCGCTCTGTGGCCAAGTAACCGTCCATGATCGGCATGTGTACGTCCATCAACACAAGATCGGGGCGTTCTGCGTTCATGATGATATCGACCGCCTGCTGGCCGTCGTGCGCCACCGTGGTGTGTATCCCCAGCCGGTCCAGAATGGTCTCAATCACCATGCGATTGACAGCATTGTCTTCAACCACCAGCACCCGCTTGCCTGACAGTGCAGATGAGACTTGCTCTGCACCCTGCATTTTGCGATCGGAACAGCGACTCTCGTGATCCTCTGACACACGGGATGCCCGTAAACTAAACCAAAATCTGGAGCCTGTGCCCAAAACACTTTCTACGCCCACATCGCCACCCATGCGCTGCGCCAGGGAACGAACAATGGACAGTCCCAGCCCCGATCCGCCATATTCTCGCGTGATGGAATTGTCAGTCTGCGAAAACGGCTTGAAGAGCAAATCCATTTTGTCTGGGGGAATACCAATGCCTGTGTCTCTGACTGAAAATTCAAGGATGACGGTATCACCATCCCCGTTGTTTTCACTTTCATTGCCCTCAATCTGGATACTGCCAGTTTTTGTGAACTTGATGGCGTTGCCGATCAGGTTTGAGAGCATCTGACGCACCCTGTACGCGTCGGCCTTGAAGCGGCAACCGGGTGTGCCACGCCACCGATATTCAAGTTTGAGCCTTTTTGCATGCACTGCACCCACAAACAATTCGCTGGTTTCATGCACAAGCGATGCAGGATCAAAAACCACGCTGTCAAGCTGCAATTGATCGGCTTCGACTTTTGACAAGTCAAGAATATCGTTGAGCAGCGTCAACAGGGTTTGACCCGACATCAAGATGGTTCTGGCATACCCACGCCGTTCATCCTCAGTGAAGTCGGACATCAATAAAAGCTGTGCCATGCCCAAAATGCCATTCATGGGCGTGCGAATTTCATGCGACATCGTGGCCAGAAATCTGCTTTTGGCTAGGTTAGCTGTCTCGGCAGTTTCTTTAGCCTGGGTCAGTTCTATTTCATAGGCTTTTTGCTGGGAAATATCTCGAATCACCGTGGACAAATATTGCGGATTGCCAAATTCATCGCGTTGAACAAACAATACCTGATACACCGGTATTTCATGGCCATCGCGGTGCATCAATGCGGTTTCGCCCTGCCAAAAACCCTGCGTGAGTGCCGTCGGGATAATTTCACTCATCACACGTTTTATCTCAGAGGAAGGACGAATATCCTTGATTTCGAGTGTGGAAACATCCGTGTCCTCTGGAAGCCCTACCAGCCTAAGCCCCGCCCTGTTGATAAAAACAAAACGAAACTCCAAGTTAATCATGCCAATGTATTCAGGCGCTTCCTTGACAATTTTGAGCAGGCGATCACGCTCGGCACGGGTGTGCTTGCTTTCTGTAATATCTTCAAAAACAGTGGCAAATCTATCGGGTTCAAAAGAAAACGCCTTAACCAGAAACACCCGCTTCAAGGGTGCAAAATACTGCTCAAACTTGACAGGCTCATGGTTCAGCACAGTTTTTGCATAAAGGTCCAAAAATGGCGCTTCGCCGGATCCATAGACCTGCGAGGCCAACTGACCCAAAACAACCGCACGTTGCATGCCGGTCTGACGTTCAAATGCCGGATTGGCATCGATGAGGGTGTAGTCTGAGGGGTTTCCGTGTGCATCATAAACAAGCTGGTGCAAGGCCACGCCTTCAGACATGGCCGCAAAGAGGGCTTGAAATCGTGTTTCGCTTTCCAGCTCATTTTTGTGGGCCAGCTTGAGCTTGGTGATGTCTTCAAACATCGCATACACACCACAGACACCCTCACGGGTGTCGTCGATGATGGGAAACGCACGAACGTTGATCCATGTTTGCGCTTCAATTCTGGGGTTAAAGACACCCATCACAACATCCAGCACAGGTTTTTGCGTTCTCAGTGCCACCATGGCGGGGTGATCTTGACCAGGAAACAAAGATCCGTCCTCATGGACAGCCAGCCAGCGCGGGTCGATGGAGGTCACTCCGCGCATTTGATCCAGGGTTAAACCGAGGATGCGCTGGGCCGCAGGATTAGCGGTCACGATGAGACCGTCCACATCCTGAAAAACGACACCCATGGTCAGCGAGTCAAACAGTTTCTGACAATGGAAATACGAATTTCCTGCCATCTTTGAGCAGATTGTGTCAGTATTCATGTTGGTTTTAGAGACGAGAGATGTCACGTGGGTTGTCGCAAAATAGTCAAAAATAGGGAGGGAAGTGTATTGGGCTTGGTCGGCCTTCATGACATGCAGTGATCTGGACGGGCGGGGCCGCAACACACACCGACCCAGCGGTTACCCTTGTACCCTATTCACCCCATTCACCCCATTCACCCTATTCACCCCATTCACTGGAGACCTTTTGATGTCGCTGTTATTTCCACTTTCGCTGCCAGCCAGACCCGCCCATGATGACCCCCAGCCGCTGGTTTTGTACCACGGTCACCACTGCCCTGACGGCTTTGCGGCCGCTTTGGCGGCCTGGCTGTACTACCAGGGTAAGGCTGAGTTTTTGGGGCTGAATCATGGCGACATCCAGTCAGTAGGCGATCTGCCGCCTGTGCTTGGACGCGCCGTTTACGTCTTGGACTTTTCGTTTGACGAGGCCCTATTGCGCGACATAGAGGCACGTGCCGCCAAGCTGGTGCTGTTGGACCACCACCTGAGTGCTGCACAAAAACTGACTGGTTTTGCCTGCCGCAGCGGCTGTGTGCATTTCGACATGACAAAGTCGGGTGCCCGCCTGGCATGGCAGTTTTTTCATCCTGACCAGCCCGTTCCAGACCTGATCCGTTTTGTGGAAGACCGCGATATTTGGGTGTGGCAATACCCCGAGAGCGCCGGATTTTTGTCTGCGCTGGACATGGAGGCCTTTGATTTTGAACGCTGGCAAGCCATTGCTGCGATGGATACCACACAAACGGCGGCCTTTATCGAACGGGGTCGGGCAATGGACGAGAAATTTATCAAACTGGCTCAAACCATCGCAGAGTCTGCCTGCCCTCTGACGTTCAACGGCATCCAGGGCCTGATGGTCAATGCGCCCAGTGTGTTTCACAGCCGACTGGGTGACCTGCTGTGCGCTCAATCGGACACGTTTGCCCTGATGTGGACGGCAGAGCCCAAGGGCATCGTCAAGTGCGGGCTGCGATCCAGAAAGGGGTTTAACTGCATTGACCTGGCCGCCAGCATGGGAGGAGGCGGCCATGCGCAAGCCTGTGGTTTCCGAATGCCTGTTAGCCGCCTGCCCGAGCTGCTGACGGGGGTGTTGACAGCCGGTGCAACCTGACTGGATGGCCGGATCACCGCATCACCGCCCATCAAAAAAGGCTGATCTTCACGATCAGCCTTCTCAGTCAGGCATCAGCCTTATCAAGTATCAATGCTTTTTGGCGGCAGGTTTGGTCAGATCAGCCGCCGTATTGACCACGGCATTAAAGTTGGCTTCAGCGACATCGGTGGCCTGTTTGACGGCTTTTTGCACCGAGTCAAGCGCGTGGGTGGCTGTGGCTACCGAGTTTTTAAGGACGGCCACAGCGGCCTCAGACCCAGCCGGTGCATGGCGGGTAGCGGCATCCACCATGCTGGCAAATTTTTGCTGGGCCTCTGCGGTTTGAGCCTCAAGCGCCTTGCTGAATTCGCCGGAGGTTCCCTGCGTGATTTCATACAGGCGGCGACTGTAAGCGGCTGTTTTTTCAGCCAGGGGCTGCAACAGGCTGGACTGTAGCGCGATCAGCTCTTGCGCATCCTTGACACCCAGCAGGGCCTTGGCGTGTTCACCAGACTCTGCTAGGGCAGCCTTGGATGCCGTCAGGTTGAGTTCCACGATTTTCTCAACGCCCTCAAAGGCCTTGGAAGTCAAACCCAGCAAGGTTTCTACGTTAGCCTTTTGCGAGGCCAGAATTTGTTCAATCGTCAGCATCATCAATTCTCCAAAAAAGTTAAATGAACCCAAGGAACCGGTAGCCACGCTGTGCGTCAACGGAGTGGATCAACCAGCTATGTTGCAGTGCAGCATGGCCGTCATTATATGGATTTCTATAGCAATTTTGGGCAATGCACCCCGTGCTTTTGAATTTTTTATTGCAGTGCAGCAAACTGCCTGGGCCTGTTTTACAATTACAATAAATTATCGACTCGATAACTCATCAAACATGAGCAAACTGTGCTTGACTGACGTGCTATATTCATTTTTTTATCACATTGATTACGTATATTATTTATGTTATTTATGTCATTGATCGACCTGACCGGCACACTGGCCGCCATGTTGACCACCGCCAGCTTTGTGCCGCAGGTCTGGCACACGTACCAATCCAAAGATGCCAGCGGCATATCGCTGGGCATGTACAGCGCCTTTACAGCAGGTGTCGTGCTGTGGCTGATCTATGGCCTGATGCTGTCCGCTTGGCCGATCGTGGTGGCCAATGCAGTCACCCTGGCGCTGACCGCAACTATTTTGGTGATGAAGCTGCGCTACCGTTAGCCTGTACAGGCGGCTCAGCGGGAGCGGCAGAAGTGGCGTGAACAGCGGGGTCAGCCACGGCAGGATCAGCCAGATGCCCGCCGGCAGCGTTGGCCATATAGACCAGGGCACGCCCAACTTCCAGGTCAGAAAAAGCCCCGCCGCCCTGGGGTGTCATGTTGTTCTTGCCCTTGAGGGCAAAGTGCAAAAGGGCCTCATAGCCCAACGGCAAGCGCGCTGCCCAAGCCGCTGCATCGGCAAACTTGGGTGCCCCCAGCAAACCCGCCGTGTGGCACGTGGTGCATTGGGCCTTGAAAACCTCCTCGCCTGTCCTGGGGCCGACACCTTGGGGGACGCTGTCCAGCGCGATCTGACCCACCTTTTGAATCCTCGCCATCACAGCCTCTTCGGTCATGGTGTCAGGGCTTTTGTCAGTGCCCTGCGCGTCATAAACGGCGATAAACCCATACGCCAGCAGCCCCAGCACTGCGGCACCCATCGTCACGGGCACAGCCCGCTGAATGCCTTTGCAATCAGGGGCACTACAGTTGGCAGGGCAGTTTTTAGAAGTTTTGCGGTGGTGTCTCATGGTGGGATGGCCCAAAGCAAGGGCGTTAAGTACGGGCATTGTGGGGAAAACAGGCGACAAATTGTAGGGTTATCGTGACAAAACCGGCCCAAGCAAATAGCATCATGACAGCAGACTGGAAAGCCGAAGCTAAGCACCAGCCCCTCCGTTCAGACACCATGGAGTGATGCGGTAAAGTCCCCCCCTTTTGACTTTGACAGGAGCGTCCATGACGACGGCAGCCGAGATAGAGCACCTACAGCGCAACGGTTTGTATTCTTTGACCCACGAGCACGATGCCTGCGGGGTAGGGTTTGTCGCCCATATCAAGGGGGTCAAGTCGCATGACATTGTCTGCAATGCGCTGAAAATTTTGGAGAACCTGGACCATCGGGGGGCCGTGGGGGCCGATGTGTTGATGGGCGACGGGGCCGGCATTTTGATCCAACTGCCTGACGCTTTGTACCGCCCCCAAATGGCCGCACAAGGCATCGTGCTGCCGCCTCCCGGTGAATACGGCGTGGGCATGGTTTTTTTACCCAAAGAACATGCCTCGCGTTTGGCCTGCGAACAAGAGCTGGAGCGGGCCGTCAGGGCCGAAGGCCAGGTGCTGCTGGGCTGGCGCGATGTACCGGTCAATCGCAATATGCCCATGTCGCCCACCGTTCGCGCCAAAGAGCCTGTCATCCGTCAATTGTTCATCGGTCGCGGCAACGACGTGATCGTTCAGGATGCTCTGGAACGCAAACTTTACGTCATCCGCAAGACCGCCAGTGCCCACATTCAGGCCCTGCAACTCAAGCACAGCAAAGAGTATTACGTTCCCAGCATGTCCAGCCGCACCGTGGTCTATAAGGGCCTGCTGCTGGCCGACCAGGTGGGCGTTTATTACCCTGATCTGCAAGACCCCCGCTGCGTGTCGGCGCTGGGACTGGTGCATCAGCGGTTTTCAACCAACACCTTTCCCGAGTGGCCACTGGCGCACCCCTACCGCTATGTGGCGCACAACGGCGAAATCAACACCGTCAAAGGTAATTACAACTGGATGAAAGCGCGTGAGGGCGTGATGTCATCCCCTGTGCTGGGGGCCGATCTGCCAAAGCTTTACCCCATCAGCTTTGCCGGTCAGTCCGACACCGCCACATTTGACAATTGCCTTGAGCTTTTAACCATGGCCGGCTACCCCATCAGTCAGGCGGTGATGATGATGATCCCTGAGCCCTGGGAGCAGCACACCAGCATGGACCCCCGCCGCCGGGCCTTTTATGAATACCACGCCGCCATGCTTGAGCCTTGGGACGGCCCAGCCAGCATTGTGTTCACCGATGGTCGCCAGATCGGTGCCACATTGGATCGCAATGGTCTGCGTCCGTCGCGCTACTGCATTACCGACGATGACCTGGTGGTGCTGGCCTCCGAGTCCGGTGTTTTGCCGTTTCCTGAGAACAAAATCGTTCGCAAATGGCGTTTGCAGCCCGGCAAGATGTTGTTGATCGACTTGGAACAAGGGCGGCTGATCGACGACGACGAACTCAAATCCAGCCTGGCCAACAGCAAGCCTTACAAGCAGTGGCTTGAAAACCTGCGGATTCGCCTAGACGATGTGCCGTTTGCCGACCGCAGGATAGACGCAGCGTCACCGCAGGTCAGTTTGCTGGATCGCCAACAGGCCTTTGGCTTTACCCAAGAAGACATCAAGTTTTTGATGGCCCCCATGGCCACCAACGGTGAAGAGGCCATTGGCTCGATGGGCAATGACAGCCCCCTGGCCGTTTTGTCTTGCAAAAACAAGCCGCTGTACAGCTACTTTAAGCAGTTATTTGCCCAGGTGACCAACCCCCCGATCGACCCGATCCGTGAGGCCATCGTGATGAGCCTGGTGACATTTGTCGGCCCCAAGCCCAATCTGCTGGACATCAACCAGGTCAACCCACCCATGCGGCTAGAGGTCAGCCAGCCGGTCCTCAGTTTTGCCGACATGGCCAAGCTGCGCGACATTGCACAGTACACCCATGGCAAATTTCACAGTTACACCCTTGATGTCACCTACCCCCTGACTTGGGGACGCGAGGGTGTTGAAGCCAAGCTGGCATCCCTGTGCGCGGAGGCCGTCGATGCCATCCAGGGCGGTCACAACATTTTGATCCTCAGCGACCGCGCCCTGCATGCCACACAAGTGGCCATTCCGGCACTGCTGGCGCTGTCTGCGGTGCATCAGCACCTGGTGCGCGAAGGTCTTCGCACCACGACCGGCCTAGTGGTTGAGACCGGCACAGCCCGGGAAACCCACCACTTTGCCGTGCTGGCGGGCTACGGTGCAGAGGCTGTTCACCCCTATCTGGCGCTTGAGACTTTGGCCGACATCTCCCAGGATTTGCCCGGTCAACTGAGTGGCGACAAAGCCATAGACAACTACATCAAGGCCGTGGGCAAGGGCCTGTCCAAGGTGATGTCCAAGATGGGTGTATCGACTTACATGAGCTACTGCGGTGCCCAGTTGTTTGAGGCCATCGGCCTATCCAGTAGCACGGTCGCCAAATACTTTACCGGCACACCCAGCCGCGTTGAGGGCATTGGCGTGTTTGAAATCGCCGAAGAGGCCCTGCGCATGCACCGGGCTGCCTTTGGTCATGACCCCATTTTGGCTGACCAACTGGATGCGGGCGGTGACTACGCCTGGCGCGTCCGTGGCGATGAGCATCTGTTAACGCCCGACGCGATTGCCAAACTACAGCACAGCACCCGCGCCAACCACTGGGATACTTACCAGGAATACGCCCAGATCATCAACGACCAAAGCCGCAGGCATCTCACGCTGCGCGGCCTGTTTGATTTCAAGACAGACCCCACCTCAGCGATTCCGCTGGATCAGGTCGAGAGTGCCCAAGAGATCGTCAAGCGCTTTGTGACAGGTGCCATGTCGCTGGGTTCCATCAGCACCGAAGCTCACGCCACGCTGTCAGTGGCCATGAACCGTTTGGGCGGCAAAAGCAACACCGGCGAGGGTGGCGAAGACACCGCACGCTATCGCAATGAACTCAAAGGCATCCCGATCAAGGCGGGCGATACGCTTAAAAGCGTGATCGGTGCCGATGTGGTCGAGGTAGATCTGCCTCTGCAAGAGGGCGACAGCCTGCGTTCACGCATCAAGCAGGTGGCCTCAGGCCGTTTTGGCGTGACCACGGAGTATTTGTCCAGTGCCGACCAGATTCAAATCAAGATGGCCCAGGGGGCCAAACCCGGCGAGGGCGGCCAATTGCCTGGGAGCAAAGTGTCCAACTACATCGGTCGTCTGCGCCACTCGGTGCCGGGTGTGGGCTTGATCTCGCCCCCGCCGCACCACGATATTTATTCGATCGAGGACTTGGCCCAGTTGATCCACGACCTGAAAAACGTCACCCCCAGCGCCAGCATCAGCGTCAAACTGGTGTCCGAGATCGGCGTGGGCACAGTGGCAGCAGGTGTAGCCAAGTGCAAGGCCGACCACGTGGTGATCTCGGGCCACGACGGCGGCACAGGTGCATCGCCGCTGTCATCGATCAAACATGCCGGCAGCCCATGGGAGATCGGCCTGGCCGAAACCCAGCAAACCCTGGTGCTCAACCGTTTGCGCGGTCGCATCCGGGTGCAGATAGACGGCCAAATCAAAACCGGTCGCGATGTGGTGGTGGGAGCGCTGTTAGGGGCGGACGAGTTTGGTTTTTCGACCACACCGCTGGTGGTTGAAGGCTGCATCATGATGCGCAAATGCCACCTAAACACCTGTCCCGTCGGGGTGGCCACGCAAGACCCCGTGCTGCGACGCAAGTTCACCGGCAAGCCCGAGCACGTCGTGAACTACTTCTTTTTTGTCGCCGAAGAGGTTCGCCAGATCATGGCGCAATTGGGCATTGCCAAATTTGATGACATGATCGGTCGATCTGACCTTTTGGACATGCAAGCCGGCGTAGCCCACTGGAAGGCCAAAGGTCTGGACTTTAGCCGCCTGCTGGCTCGCCCTGTCGTGCCTGATGACGTTTCCCGTCACCACACCGCAACCCAGGATCATGGACTTGAAAAATCGCTCGACAACCTCCTGATTGCCAAAAGCCAACAAGCCATTGCAACGGGCAAGCAAGTCAAAATCATGGAAGCCGTCCGCAATGTCAATCGCTCTGTGGGGGCCATGCTGTCCGGTGCGCTAACGCAGGTCCACCCTGAGGGCTTGCCCGATGACACCATTCACATCCACTTGGAAGGTACGGGCGGGCAGTCTTTTGGCGCATTTTTGGCGCGAGGCATCACGCTGTATTTGATCGGCGATGCCAACGACTACACCGGCAAAGGCTTGTCCGGCGGCAGGGTGGTGGTTCGCCCCAGCATCGACTTTCGCGGTGATGCCACGCAAAACACCATCGTCGGCAACACGGTGATGTTTGGTGCCACCAGCGGCGAGGCCTTCTTGAGCGGCATCGCCGGTGAGCGTTTTGCTGTACGGATGTCGGGGGCCACGGCGGTGGTTGAGGGCACGGGTGACCACGGCTGCGAGTACATGACCGGCGGCACGGTGGCCGTTTTGGGCAAAACCGGTCGCAATTTTGCGGCCGGCATGAGCGGCGGCATCGCTTATGTGTATGACGAAGACGGCCAGTTTGCCAAACGCTGCAACACCACGATGGTCAGCTTGCAACCGGTTTTGAGCACGGTCGAACAGCAAACGGCATTGGACATTGGCCTATGGCATCTTGGACTAAGCGACGAAGAACAGCTGAAAAAAATGCTGGCCAACCACAACCGCTGGACGGGCAGCAAACGGGCACGAGAACTCTTGGATCATTGGGACACAGCCCGGCTTAAATTTATCAAGGTCTTCCCCCACGAGTACAAGCGTGCATTAGGCGAGATCCATGCCAGGAAGATGGCAGCATTGCACTAACCCAACGCCGATCATAGGGACGCACACGGTGTGTAGTTGTGTGTAAAATTTAACGCATGACCAGCAAAGACATCATCAAGCGTTTAACTGCTGAGGGCTGGTATCTGGTAGGTGGCAAGGGTGACCATGAAAAGTTCAAACACCCCACACAACCCTGTCATGTGGTGGTGCCGCACCCTCGTAAAGACGTGGCCATTGGCACTTTGCGAAACATTTACCGTCAGGCAGGTTGGGATTGGAAGGAGTAAACCATATGCTGTACCCCATCTATGTTCACCCTGGTGATGCCGTCCATGCGCATGGAGTGACAGTGCCTAACTTTCCAGGCTGCTTTAGCGCGGCTGACGATTGGCAGGACTTGCCCCGTAGGGTGCAAGAGGCCGTTGAACTGTGGTGCATGGGTGAAGACCTGCCACTGCCTGAACCTACAGCGTTTGAAAAACTGGTCACACACCCTGATTACACAGGCGGCGTATGGATGCTGATGGACATTGATCTCACAAAACTCGAAGTCAAAAGCAGCCAACGCCCCAAGCGCATCAACATCTCCATTCCAGCCGGCTTGGTTCATGATATTGACCAAGCTGCGCGTGCCAGTGGATGTACGCGCAGCGGCTTTTTAGCAAAAGCAGCGCGTATGGCAGTGGGTGCGCAAAACGCCATACAGGCTTGAATCGCTCGGATGTCTATCCAACAACACCAAGGAAACAACAATGGGAAAAGCAACAGGATTTTTGGAAATTGAACGCATCGAGGAGGGCTACGCGCCCGTCATCGATCGTCTCAAACATTACAAAGAATTTGTCATTGGATTGGACAATGCCCAAGCCAAACAACAGGCGGGGCGCTGCATGGACTGCGGCACACCGTTTTGCAACCACGGCTGTCCGGTCCATAACATCATTCCGGACTTTAATGCGCTGGTTGAACGCAGCGACTGGCAAGCGGCCATCGACGTGCTGCACAGCACCAACAACTTTCCTGAGTTCACCGGACGCATCTGCCCCGCCCCGTGTGAGTCCGCCTGCACCCTGGGCATCAACCTTTTGCCCGTGGGCATCAAGTCCATCGAACACGCCATCATCGACCACGCCTGGCAGCAGGGCTGGGTTTTGCCGCAGCCAGCTACGGTCAAAACCGGCAAAAAGGTTGCGGTGATCGGCTCCGGCCCCGCAGGTCTGGCCGCATCGCAACAATTGGCCCGAGTTGGCCATGATGTCACGCTGTTTGAGAAAAACGACCGTGCGGGCGGCCTGCTGCGCTACGGCATTCCGGACTTTAAACTGGACAAAACGCACATTGACCGCCGCGTGGCACAACTTGCAGCCGAGGGTGTGACGATCCGCACCGGTGTGTTGGTGGGCACACTGCCTGCTGACAGCAAAGTGACGAACTGGGCCACAGAGACCATCGCACCAGCAGACATCCTGCAAGACTTTGACGCGGTGTTATTGGCCGGTGGCGCAGAGCAGTCGCGTGACCTTCCGGTGCCCGGCCGTGATCTGGACGGCATTCACTTTGCGATGGAGTTTTTGCCGCAGCAAAACAAAATCAACGCCGGTGACAAACTCACAGGCCAAATACGCGCCGACGGCAAACACGTCATCGTGATCGGCGGCGGTGACACGGGGTCAGACTGTGTGGGCACCAGCAACCGCCACGGCGCAGCCAGCGTCACGCAGTTTGAGCTGATGCCCAAGCCGCCAGTCCAAGAAGACCGCCCATTAACCTGGCCGTATTGGCCGCTCAAGCTGCGAACCAGCTCCAGCCATGAAGAGGGCTGTGTGCGTGAATTTGCCATTGCCACCACCGAATTTATCGGAGAACAAGGCCGTGTGACGGGCTTAAAAACAGTTCAGGTAACCCTGCAAGACGGCAAACTGACCGAGGTGGCAGGCACTGAAAAAACCTGGCCAGCCGACCTGGTGCTGCTGGCGATGGGCTTTGTCAGCCCCGTGGCCAGTGTGCTGGACGGCTTTGGTGTCATCAAAGATGCCAGGGGCAATGCCTTGGCCAGTACAGACGCTACGGAGTCAACCGGCGGCTATGCCACCAACATTCCCAAGGTCTTTGCTGCTGGCGACATGCGCAAGGGCCAAAGCCTGGTGGTCTGGGCCATTCGCGAAGGCCGCCAGGCAGCACGGGCGATCGATGCGTATTTAATGGGTCGCAGTGAATTACCAGGGTAATAGACTGCACGGTACACCGCTTCAAATTGGCTGCACCTTGAGACAGTCAGCCAATCCCGATTCAATTGTGGTGGTGTCTCACGTTGACTTACAGCGCCAGAACGAAGGCTGTGGCAATGTTTTGGATTTAATAATATTAACTCCACTTTAGACTCTCGAAGATTTATTGAACAAAATCAATGACTTGACGGAATCAGAACTTTTTCTACATTGTTATTAGAAATCAACAAGTTAGATCTTCATGATGTGCTGAATGTCTAAAGTTGAGTAATATTAAATTACGTAACTACTCAGCCCCCCCTGATGCAGCCGGACAAAATTCAACCGAAGCTCGGCTGATGCGTAGAAACTTGGAATGCCGCGACAAGAGACTCAAAGATATTGGCTCCCTGTTTGTGCATGGTCGCACAATAGGAGCGAATGACGCAGTAAGTTTTTGAGCCTTCGGGCGTACGCAAGCAGCCAGAGACTTTCTGCTTCTCTCAATCTGACTAGGTTGACGATCAACTGGGGAGATGAGTGTGATCACCAAATTCAGACAATGCGCCTTCCTGCGTTAATAGCTATAAACTCTATGGCATACCGAACGTGAGAATCACGGCATCAGTAATTGTGCGAAGCAAATTGATTGGAACCTATGAGTTCATTGTATTTTTTTAGGTGGCAGTATTGGATGTCGATTGCGTTGGCTATGGTTGCTGTGTGCGCTCTGCACGCTGAGCCTTTGTTACAAGTTGAACCACTCAACCCAAGTCAGACAGACCCTGTGATGAGTCTTGTGATTAGATTTGATGATGGATACGCAAATCAAGTTGAGGTTCGCAAGCAACCAAACGACGATGGTTATCGCATTTTCTTCATCCATCTTGAGATGCAATTCACGCCAGGAAAGCAACAAATACCTAGTCCGCAGAAATCCTTGCGTGTGGAACGTAGTGCCCTACTGGATCAGTCCGCTTTAGATCAGATATTCGAGGTGATCCAGCAAAGCGGCATTTTGGATCTGCCTGAAACAATCGGCAATGCCAAGGCTGCACGCTTTACCCGACAGCAATTTTTTATGGACTATCAAGGCATTACTGTGCACAAGAAGTTTTATTACACTCCCGGAAGGAATTCATCCGCTGTCGCTTTTACGGATGTGGGTGACTATTTAAAACAAGTGGGAATCAAATTAACCGCAACATCACCTGCAAGATAAGGATTCGTTACGAAATAACTTGTGCATTTGTCCGTCAGATTTTGGATGCAAGGCAAGAGAGTGTTTTATTGTGATTGACTACAAAGTGCGGCAAATTTTGGCCGCCGGCCCAAAGTTCCATTGTGCGTCCTGTGGACAGCGATATGACATCGACAACGTGATGTTTTGCCTGGAATGCATGGATCCGTACTGTGGAAGTTGTCTTGGCCGAATGCTTGAGAGGAAGAACACCAAACCGCCAGGGTCAGATCAGATTTGTCGCTGTGGTGCCCCTCTTCACCACATTGATTTCTGGATTAGCCAAATGCAGGACCCACTCTAACAATAGCAGTTCAATCAGACTTCATTTCAAAACTACCCTCAAAGACCTCGTTGCCGGTTTGTGGCAGGCGCATGATGGTGTTGAATGTTGAACAAGTGGTGCATGACTTTGAGGGCAACACAGTCCGCTGGCATGACCAGTTAGGCCAATGTCATATTGTGTTCTTCGGCATATTTACGAAGAGTGCAATTGACTGCTTCAGAATTCTGAAACAGTCTATGCAAATCAGGCTCTATGAGAGCTATATTGCTTTCTTTCCGATAACGGGTGGCATATTTGCCCCGCTCCCCAGATTTGATCAGATCAGCCGAATACTCTGGCCTTAATGTATCTTCTTCACGGTTGTTCATAAGCCTTACGCTCCTGGCGTGTCATGCGCCGCGCCGAAATGAGACGAACAGTGTCCAACCTTTCGGTGTACGACACAACAAGGAAATTTCCATTTGAGGAAACACCAAAAAGTATATATATCTATTTTCGCCATAGGAATGGTCTGGGTCATGGATGCACGACGAGTGGTCATCACCAAATACCTCGTGTCTGACCGAGAACCATGTTTGTCCATACATATCTATGACTTGGAGTGTATTTTAAAAACGAAGATTTCTGAAAACGAGCGTTTTTGCTGCATGGACCCTGCCAGACAGTATTTTTTGCAGTAATTTTTGTTTTTTTTCTTGGACATGGTATGCGTATTCCGGCGATCGTGACCGGCGATTCCGGCGATCGTGACCGGTTGCGCAGCGAGCAAAAGTTGCGCTGCGCAAATTTTATTACGGCAGTTGCGCAGGGTTCGCAACCGTCCGGTATTTGGCTGTTCGGAAGTCCAAAGG
>CAIJOK010000072.1 GCA_903822205.1 uncultured beta proteobacterium
CTTTCACGTTAAGTTGTCTATAAAAAATTATATACTTGATAAATCATAAAACGATAGCACCCAATGCGCTAAATACGTGCGTTATCGCTTATTTTGTCAATAATATGATGTATATAACTTAATTGAAACATCTTAAGCCAATCTGTCAGGTGTGGGTGACGCAGCCCCAGCGCATTCCAACATGCCGCGTGTCACGGATGGCCTAGGTGGCGGAACACACAAGCGGATCGCATTGCGTCCTGCATCCTTGGCCAAATACATCGCACCGTCGGCCCATTTCAAAATGTCGTCCTGTGTTGCCTCATGGTCGCTCAATACCACCACGCCAATGCTGGCCGTGCAATGGTGATCAACGATGACCACATTGCCACTAGGCTTTGTGACGTGCAACACATAGATTTGCGACAAAGCAGCACGGATTTTCTCGGCCACCGCCATCGCCTGTGTCGTGGACACCGCACGGTCAGCGTCCAGCTCGCCCAAAATCACCACAAACTCATCGCCGCCAAAGCGCGCCACGGTGTCCATTTGGCGCATACAGGCCCCCAGCCGCTTGGCCGCTTCGATCAACAGCATGTCACCCACCAGGTGTCCATGCTGGTCGTTCAGGGGCTTAAAGTGATCCAGATCAAGCACCATGACCGCAGCATGGCAGGCACTGCGCTTGCACGATGCCATGACCTGACCCAGACGGTCGTCCAGCAGACGGCGGTTGGCCAGATGGGTCAGGGGGTCATAAAACGCCAGATCACGAACACGGTCTTCCAGTCGTTTGCGGTCGGTAATGTCGTAATTGACCCCGATCATGCGTAGCGGGTTACCACTGGGATCACGAACCACCACGGCATTGGCCTTGATGTGGCGAACCTCGCCGCTGGGCCAGACCACCCTGAACTCGGTGTCAAAGTCTTTATCGCCGCGCAGTGCCTGACCGATCTCCAGATCACCTCGCTCTTTGTCTTCTGCGTGCAGGCCACTCTGCCAGGTGTCGTATGCGCCAGTAAAAGCCTCTTCACGCAAGCCGTAGAGGGCATACATCCATGGGTCCCAGACCAGCCGATTCTCTTGCACGAAATAATCCCACACCCCGATGTGGGCCGAATCGGCGGCCAATAAAAACCTCTGGTTGAGTTGGGCCAGTCGATCCATCATCTCGGTATTCGCCTTCTCTACGCGCTTACGTTCCGTGATGTCCTGCACAAAGCCCAAAATTTTGATGGGGGTTCCCTGACTGTCCCGTTCGAGCTTACCGATGGCGTGGATGACCTTGGGTTGCGACCCGTCGGCGGGCTGTATGACGCACTCACCGTCGTACTCATGGCTTTGGTTGATCAAATCAGCCAAAGTCTTGTGAATCGGATCCTGTTCAGAAACACCCGCCAAAACGTCATCCAAAGGGTAATCCGCAATGTCGATGGGGAACCCAAACTTGCCCGCCAAAGTCTGGCGAACCAGTTCACGGTGCTGAGATGCACAAGCCAAAAAGTCGTCCAAAGCAATAGCCGCGACGCTGGCTGGCAACCCAAATATCCGCAGCATCTGGGTCGATGCATGAACGATGTCGGTGTTGAAATCATAGACAAATGACCCAGTGCCACCGATCCGCTGCGATATGGCCACCTGTGCTTCACTGAGCAAAAGCGCCTTGTGCTCTTCCTTGAGTAAATTTTTCGCTTGAATGCGCTCAGTAATGTCGCGATGGGAACCGTACACCACCCGATGATCTTCCAGATCGATCGATTGAAGATTGATTTCAACATCGAAAATGCTGCCATCCTTGCGACGGTGACGTGACTGGAACAGTGAGCTTGCCTGGCTCTGAAACTGTTGCCTGACAGCCGCCATGAGTTCATCCTGACTGTTGAACTTGCAGTCCCAGTTTGTCAGATTCATTCCGATCATCTCGTCACGCGAGTAGCCCAGCATGGTGCAAAATGAGTCGCTCACATCCACAACGTTGGCATACTCATCTAGGACGGTGATGCCATCGCTGGCACTTCGCAACAGCGCCTTGTTTTTCTGGTTCTCTCTCTTTTGGTCAAGTTCTGCCTGGTTTCGCAGGGTGATGTTTAACCTGAGATGAAAAAGCGCCACTCCAAATGCCAGCAACAAAGGCACAAGCAAGAGTCCAGTCCACAGTACTTGCTGCCGCCATTCGGCCAAATAGTGATCTTCAGAAAGAGCAACCTGCACATAGAACGGAAAGCGGTCATCCAGCCTAGAAAAACTGCCAATGCGTCGCACACCATCGGTGTTTGCGGTGAACGCCAGTGTGCCCTGTCTGGCACCCGACTCAAGGCGCTGGCGAATAGGATAGTCCAAGGGGAGATGCCGGTCAAAGTCCTTCTCGTTTGTGACCGGGATGCGTGCGATCAGCTTGAAGTTATCGCTGCGCCGAATCAAGATTGAGCCGCCATTCTGTCCAATATCAGTACTTCGAAACAGGTCTAAGAATGTGTCGATATGAAGAACCGCATTGACGGTTCCCAGAAACCGTCCCGCATCATCGCGGATGGCACGCGCCTGGATCAGCGACCATTTGCCGGTAGAGCGCGACAAGATCGGTTCTGAAAAGACGAGACTGGTATTCGGATGGTCACGCAGCGTCTTGAAATGGGGACGGTCAGCGATGCTAAACGGCTTCACGTTCGGATCAGAGGTCATTTGCATGGTGCCATCAGCATCAAAAACAAACAGCCCTGCCAGTTTGGGAAAACTTTTCACCATCCGAACAAGGTTCTGTGTCTTCGTGGCAGAAACTGCGGCGGATCGGCTGTGAAAGGGATCAGATTTCACATCATCGGCGATGAAGGTGAGCATCCCTTCAACGTGTGCCAATTCGCTTGATAACCTCGATTCAAGGACCACCACCAGGTTGTGAGTCTCGTTTTCGGCTTCGACAATCGCATGTTGATAGCCGTGCCACAAGAAGTAGCCGATCATCAGCAGAAAAAACGGCAAGGCAGCTACGGCCCATGTGAAATATTTCATAACGAAACTGTGGGGTGTGGGCTGTGGGCTGTGGGCTGTGGGCTGTGGGCTGTGGGCTGTGGGCTGTGGGCTGTGGGCTGTGGGCTGTGGGCTGTGGGCTGTGGGCTGTGGGCTGTGGGCTGTGGGCTGTGGGCTGTGGGC
>CAIJOK010000073.1 GCA_903822205.1 uncultured beta proteobacterium
CAGTTGCCTGCTTGTGTAGTTCGTCCAGATGCTCTTTGCTCAATTCCAAGTGAATCATTTCTTGTCCTCAACATAGGTAAAACACTTTTACTCTACCACGGAACTTACAAAAACCCGATAACTTGACCGCGAGGGGTATAAAAACAGACACCGATGCTGGCCGAAACCTGCAAGCTCAGATCTCCAAATGCCATGGGCTGGGCGGCGGCGGCCAGCAGCCGGTTTAACAAAGGTATCGCATCTGCGGTGTCATCCAAATCGACCAGCACAGCGACAAATTCATCGCCCCCTTTGCGTGCCAGCGTATCACCATCACGCAAAACCTGCCGCATCCGACCAGACACGGTGACCAACACCTGATCCCCCACATCATGTCCGTGGGTGTCATTGATGGTTTTAAAACCGTCCAGATCAATGAATACCACACCCAGCCATTGTTGGCGGCGCAATGCCTGCGTCATGGCCTGATGCAAGCGGTCGGCCAGCAAAACACGGTTGGGCAAATTGGTCAGGGCATCGTAGCGGGCAATGCGTTCCAGTTCGTTTTGATACGTTTTGATGGCCGTGATATCGCTAAAAATGGCCACGTACTGCTGAACCTCACCCTGCGAATCTGACACCGCACTGATGGTCAGTTTTACTGCAAACACTTTGTCGTCTTTTCGACGGTTCCAGATTTCGCCGCTCCAGTGCCCTTTGGTGTTGAGATCGTGCCACATCGCCGCATAAAACGCCTTGTCCTGACGACCGGAGCTGAGGATGCTGGGATTTTTGCCCATCACCTCTTCACGGCCATAGCCTGTGATGTGGGTGAATGCGTCGTTCACATCCAGAATGGTGCCATCAGCCGATGTGATGGTGATGCCTTCACGTGCATTGGTAAAAACACACGCGGCATTGATGCGCTGCAATCGCTCGGACTCGGCCAGTTGTGCTTTCAAGAGCAAGCGACGGCGATGAAACGCCACCGACAACAGGCTGATGGCCACCAAGGCGGGTACGACAACGCCCAGCATGGTTTTGGCTTCGGTCATCCAGGTTTGCAAGGCAACATCTCGGCGCAGATGCGCAATCACCACGATAGGGTAAAGTGGTGAGACCCTAAAGGCACTGAGTGTGGGGTCTGCGTGATCCAGCGTATGTTCGAACTGACCAAATTCACGCTCATCAAGACGCAACGCATCCATGACATCGCGATGTTTGCCCCCAACCATCACACCTGATGCCGTTGCCATCAAACTCACACCGTCAAACCGCAGCACTTCCACCGTGCCAGCTTCACTGTCCAACTGATTCAACATGTGGTTGAGAAAATAGTCCGAATTCAAGGCCACCAGCAGGGTCAAACGATTGGGACTGGCCTCAAGAAGCTGTGTCACCGCAATGAAAGTCGATACGCCGTCCGTTGGCACGTCCTGGTTAAGGATGTGTCCCTCTGCAAAGTCGCGTCCTGACCATGGCAGCCCGATGCGCAGCACCTTTTGCTCGGACTGCGTGAGCGGAAAATAATCATGGGTCGCAATCGTCAGTCCCACATTGGCCGGATTGGAGCTGGCGATGATGCGATCAGAGGCATCCAGCAAGGACAATGATCGCAAATGGGGGGCATTTCGCAAGATCAGTTCAAAACCAGCCTGCATTGGACTCACCCTGGATGCCAAATCATCACGTGACACAGCGTGGGTGGCGGCCAGTACCGTGGCGTTCAGGCTTTGCGTGATGAAACTCTCAAAACTGCGTGCCAACAGGGCCGAAATTCGGAAATGGCTGGTGATGGCATCCGCACGCAACAGCCACAGTGTGTAGCCGGTCATCCCAAGAACGGCCACAACCATGGCAGTGAGTGCCATTGGGAACTTAAGCCCCAAACGCCGGTCAGACCGCATCAGTGGGCCAAGATGGGCAGAAGCTGGTGATGCCTTGCGGCAGCCTGTAGGCGGCCATCGCGTTGGATATCGCTGACAAATTTTTCAAGCCGTGCATGCCAGACATCGTCCCCGGGTTGCATGGCGTAAGCGTAAGGCGTGATGTGGTAAGTGCTGTCGGGTGACACCAGACGCGCCCAGTCAGCGTTGGCCAAAAAGCGCTGGCTGTAAGGGTAATCCGTCATGAACACATCAGCACGTCCCGATTGCACCTCTTGTTCTCTTGCAAAAGGCGTATCAAGCAGCATCAATTTGGCATTTTTGAGCTTGTCCTTCATCACCGGCTCATGCAGGGTGCCCTTGGCCACAGCAACCACCGAACCGTTTTGATCAATGTCAGACCAGTTCTTGATGCGGCGATTGGTCTTGGTCGTCACGGCATAGATGTCGCTGGCCAGATAGGGCTGGGTAAAGCGCAGACGGGTCAGGCGAAGCGGCGTGATCCCCACTGCAAACATCGCCACATCACACCGATCCTGCGACACATCATCCATCAGTTTGGCAAAAGAACTGTCAACATAATTGACAGACACGCCCAGGTCATTGCCCAATTCACGCGACATATCGATGTCAATGCCCGACAACTGCTGGGTTTTGGGATTGCGGTAGGTGATGCCGTAATAGTCTGGCCAAATACAAACCCGCACTGTTTTGGCAGCCAGGACGCGAGCCAGACGATTATCCTGATCGCTGTGTGCCACAGGGATCAGCCACAAATTCAGGCCGGCCATCAACCAAAGTGTAAAAATAATGCGCATAAAAAACTTCATTTGAATGAGGGTTTGTATTCTGCCATGTTGCCGCTCACGACACACTGGGGGGCAAAGTCAGCTTCTGGCCCCTGAGGTCTCTCGTGTTCATGTGTGTTTTGATGCTTCCTGGCTGTTGAAGGCCCTTCATATAATGCGGCCCTGCTGCGACTTTTGGGCTACGCAGCGGTGTCACCGTTCCGGCTTGTCTGCGAACATTCAGCAGGGTTTCACGCTCTGCGACATTCCACCCCGTCAGAGATTCCCACCAGAGAAACACCTGTCGCGGGTTCTAGCCTGTCACCCCCCACTTGATTTTTCAATTTTTCAAACTCCTATGTCAACTTTTAGCGCAAAACCCGCTGAGGTCGTGCATGATTGGTTTGTGATTGACGCAACCGACAAGGTTCTCGGACGAGTAGCCAGCGAAGCTGCTCTCCGTTTGCGCGGCAAACACAAGGCCATCTACACCCCTCACGTCGATACCGGCGACTTTATTGTGGTCGTCAACGCAGGCAAACTGCGCGTGACCGGTGCCAAGTCTCTGAACAAAATCTACTACCGGCACTCGGGCTACCCTGGCGGGATCAAGTCCACCAACTTCAGGGACATGCAGGCCAAACACCCTGGCCGTGCCCTTGAAAAAGCCGTCAAGGGCATGCTGCCCAAGGGGCCTTTGGGTTATGCCATGATCAAAAAACTCAAGGTCTATGGCGGGCCTGATCATCCGCATGTGGCCCAACAGCCCAAAGTTTTGGACATTTAAGGAGCACAACATGATTGGTGAATGGAACAACGGAACCGGTCGTCGCAAGTCAAGCGTCGCCCGTGTATTTCTTAAAAAAGGCTCAGGCCAAATTTTGGTCAACGGCAAAGCCATCGACAAATTTTTTGGACGTGCGACCTCGATCATGATCTGTAAGCAGCCCCTGCTGCTCACAAACCACGCTGACACCTTCGACATCACAATCAATGTGTCAGGCGGTGGAGAGTCTGGTCAGGCCGGCGCAGTGCGCCACGGCATCACCCGTGCCCTGATCGACTACGACGCCACCTTAAAGCCTGAGCTTGGCAAGGCCGGGTTTGTCACGCGTGATGCACGTGAAGTTGAACGTAAAAAAGTGGGTTTGCACGGTGCACGCCGTCGCAAACAGTTCAGCAAACGTTGATTTGGGGTCTGTGGAGGGGGCTACAAAATGACGTTGATTTTTGATTTCCTTCACGTTCAATCAGGGTGCTCTTGTGGGCAATTCAAACCAGAACTCGCTGCCCTGGCCCGGCACACTGACCACCCCGATGCGCCCCCCCATGCGTTCCACCAAATTTTTGGATAACGACAGCCCGATGCCTGTGCCTTCAACGTTTTGTGCGTTTTGCCGCAAGCGTGAAAAAGGCAAAAACAGATCGGCCTGATCCTCGGGCTTGACACCCGCACCGGTGTCACGCACCAGGATTTGGCAGGTGTCCCCGTGGGGCACGCAACTGACCGTGATCGTGCCTTTGTCACGGTTGTATTTGACGGCGTTGGACAGCAGGTTGAGCAACACTTGTTTGACACGAATGCGATCGGCAAAAACCTGTACCTGTTGACATTCACCCGTGGCAGCCCCATCAATGTGCATCCCAATGCCTCGATTTTGGGCCTGCGGTTTAAGCAACGCCAGACAGTCAAGCACCAAAGGTGTCAGCGAAACATCTTCCATGACCAGCCCCAGGTGACCGGTTTCAATCTGGGCCAGGTCAACCAGGTCGCTGATCAGCTCCTGTAGATGCCTGCCACCGCGTTCAATGGCGCTGAGCATCTCGGCTTGGTCGGCGGTGGGCGGTTGCATCGTATCCATCTGCATCACTTGTGAAAAGCCCAAGATGCTGTTCAGCGGCGTTTTAAGTTCATGGCTCATATGGGCCAAAAAGACCGACTTGGCCTGGTTGGCGGCCTCGGCCTCGGCTTTGGCAATCATCAACTGCGCCTGTAACTCTTTTAACTGCGTAATGTCGGTGCGCACAGACACATAGCGTACCAGCAAGCCCTGGTCGTCGAACTGCGGCGAGATGGTGGCCCGCACCCAGTAGGGAGTGCCGTCCTTGCGTCGATTGCAAACTTCACCGTGCCAGGTATGGCCCTGGCTGATGGTGTCCCACATGCTTTGATAAAACGCTGGAGGATGCCTGTCAGACTTGATGATCCGGTGGTTGGCACCCAAGAGTTCGCTGGCACTGTAGCCCGAGACATCGCAAAAATTGCGGTTGATGTACACAATGTTGCCCTCAATATCGCCAATGCTGACCAAGCTGTGGCGGTCAATGGCCATCTCGATGCTGGCCATGCGATCGGCCACCCGCTGGTACTCCCTGCGACTGCGTTTAAGCATGCGAGAACGTTTGGCTCGGGCAATGACGGCTGCCTGCAACACATTGATTTGCAACGGTTTTGTCAAAAAGTCATCCGCCCCCAAATCAAGCGCCGCCATTTGCCGACTGATGTCGTCTTCACTGGACAAAAACAAGATGGGCGTGTCAGCCAGCAAATCGTCCTGACGCAGTACGGCTGCGAGTTCAAGCCCGTTGCAGTGAGGCATGTACAGGTCGGTCACGATCACGTCAGGTACAAATTCGGCAACCAGTGCAAGGGCATCCAGGGGGTTATTGAGGGTACGAAACGCAACACCGACTTCTTGCATGGCCGTTGCATAGAGGGTGGTCATCACGATGTCATCATCCACAAACAAAACACGAAAGGGTGCCGACACGGTTTGCGTCGTCAGCGCATTGAGAAGGGTGACAAGCCTTGCTGCATCCACCGGTTGTTTGATCAAGCGCGTTGCCCCCAGTCGCACCGCCAACAGCCGTGCCTGCACGTCATCGACATTTGCAAGGCAAAATAATTGCGGTGCAGGCGTAAAGCGCGCACGCAGCGTCTGAATGATCGACGGCGTGTGGGTGTTTTGCTGACACAAGGACAAGTCGGCAATGATGGCGATGGGGTAGTCGTGCGCTGTCGCCTGTTCCAGGGTTTGTATGGATGTCAGCGAACGTGGAGCGTAAGCTGCACGCCCCAGTGCCTCTTGCAACGCATCCGTGGCCGAGTGGCTTTCGACATACAAAGCCACGCGGTTGTTGCGAGTCTGGTTGGGTTCTTCGGTTGAATTCATGTCTTTGCTCACAAGTCCATGTTGTTGGCCCGAATCACCAGAATTTCATCAAAACATGCCTCAAACGCGGCTGCTACAGCAGGGTCAAAATGACCGCCTGACAGGCTGGCTATTTCACGTCTTGCATCTTCAGTGGTCCAGGCACGCTTGTAGGGACGCACCATGGTCAATGCATCAAACACATCGGCCACCGCTGCAATGCGGGCATTCAAGGGAATAGCCTCACCGATCAAGCCATTGGGATAACCCTTGCCGTCCCACCTTTCGTGATGGTTTAGGGCAATCTCGTGGGCGGAACGCAGCAAGTCAGAGTCATGCCCTTGCAAGATGCTGGCCCCAATGGTGGTGTGTTCCTGCATGATGGCAAACTCTTCTGGGGTGAGTTTGCCGGGCTTTAACAAGATCAGATCCGAAATACCGATTTTGCCCAAATCATGCATCTGGCTGGCTGTGAGCAGCAAGTCCAGATCATGCGGTGGCAAGCCAAGTTTGCGGCCGATCGCCTGGGCGTAAAGACTCATCCTCTGAACATGCAAACCCGTGTCATTGTCGCGAAACTCGGCCGCCCGGGCCAGTCGTCTGATGACCTCCAGCCGCGAGGCGTGCAACTCGCGGGTACGCTCACTGACGATTTCTTCAAGCCGCTGGTTTTGTTGGCGCAGCGCCAAGTGCAGCGCGCGGGTTTCGAGAAGGTTGAAAACACGCACCTGAAGCTCAGCCAAGTCAATGGGTTTGCCCAGAAAGTCCTTGGCACCTGCGTGCAGCGTTTGCAATCGGGTGTCACGATCACTCTGGGCCGTCACTATCACCACCGGGATCTGTTCTCGACGTGCTTTGTCTGCCAGGGCCTCAAGCACAGCCATCCCCGACATACCGGGCATGTTGTAGTCCAGCAGGACCAGGTCGAAAGCTTCTGTGTGGAAGCGTGCAACCGCTCGCACCGGATCGGTTTCGGTATCACAGTGGACGTAGCCCAGTTGGCGAAGCGCCTGGCGTATCAGCAGCAGGTTGTCGGGTTCGTCGTCGATGGCCAGAATGCGGTTTTTTGGAGGAGTCATGTATGGTAAATTGAAAGTGTGCATCGTTACAAAAAAAGCCAAGGGCAGGATGCCTTCGTGTACTTTGAGGATAACTGAAGTGATACACCAATAATTGTAAAAATAAGCCAAAAAATCACGTAAGATGAGCTATCGTATCTGAGCGTTGAGCGTGGGTGCAGCACCCGGGCAGATACGACATTTTTTCGGTTTCACATCGCCAAGAACGAGAATTTATGGACTCATCCCCCCTGCCCCGCTTGGACTTGTCTCAGTGCGAAAACGAGCCTATTCGTTATCTGGCCGCCATCCAGCCGCATGGCGCGTTGCTGGTGCTGGGTCAATCGTCCAGAATCATCGAAGCGGCCAGTGATTCGTGTCAATTCTGGCTGGGGCTACCCGCCAATCACCTGCTAGGGCAAACCCTGGGTCAGGTTTTTGGGCCGGCGTTTGAGGCCACCTTGCTGGCGAATATCCACGAGGGTACGCAGCAACCGTCACCATGGACCCCTCTGCCCTTCAATGGCGGTCCGTTGATGGCCAGGTCATGCTACAACGACACAGGCCAGATATTGGTCGATATGGAACCCGGTTCACCGCAAGATGCATCGAGTTTGAGCCATCAGTGTCATCTGGGTCTGGAGGCTTTGCGACGGATTGCCACAGAGGCCCAATTGACCCAGGCCGCCACGGACTTGATCCGTACCCTGACCGGTTTTGACCAAGTGATGATTTACCGCTTTGATGTTGACTGGCACGGCCAGGTGGTGGCTGAGTCCATCGCCTGCGGAGTGACATCCTACCTGGGGCATCACTTTCCGGCCAGCGATATTCCAGTACAAGCGCGTGACTTGTTCCAACTTTGCCGAGTGCGTGTGATTCCAGATGTGTGCTACGTGCCGTCTGCTTTGCGTGCCACTTCGGCATCTTGGGCGATCGACCTGGGGCGTTCAGCCTTGCGCAGCGTCTCTGGCATTCACATCGAATACCTCCAGAACATGGGTGCGCGTGCCACTTTGGTGGGGGCATTGGTGGTGAATGGACAACTGTGGGGACTGGTGTCGTGTCAGCACAAAAATGAACCCAAGTTTGTCACCCCCGCCGATCGTGAAAATTTGGCGTGGCTGTTTGAAGGTATCGCCACCCTGATCGAGGTCAGACAGGTTCATGCGCGCTACAAATGCAAACATCAGCAGGCGTTTGTGTTGCGCAAGTTGGTTGAATCGATGCGCCAGTTTGATTTCAAGCAATTGATGCATGCACACGACAGCGCTGATTTATTGGACGTGGTCCATGCAGACGGGTGTGCCTTGGTGGTGGGTGATGCGGTTCAAACCCTGGGTGTCACCCCTTGTCCAGCCCGTATTCGTGAACTGCACCAGCGGTATCTGGAACGTGAACAGACCAGGTCCCTGGTGGCCACCCGTTGCTTGTGCCGAGACTTTGACTTGGAGGATACTGGCGACGGAGTAGCAGGCGCTTTGTTTCTCTCCGTTTTTCGCCAGCAGATAGCGACGCTGATCTGGTTTCGCTGTGAGCAGCAAAGGTCGATCAAATGGGCCGGTGACCCACTGCACCCTCACCTTGCCGATGAGGACGGACGTTTGTCGCCACGCCGATCGTTTGCCTTGTTTTTACAAAATGTGCGTTGTCAGTCCACCGCTTGGTCTGAGGACGACAAAAACGCAGCGCTTGAGCTGGGGGCATTGTTTGAGATCAACGCGGTGCATGAGCGTGTGGCTCTGTCACGGAGCATTCTTAATTCCATCCCTTTTCGGATCATCATCTTGAATGCCGCCGGGGTGATCGTCGAATTTAACAAGGCATGGCAGAACTTTGCCATCGATTACCACATCCCGGAGTTGCGCAGACTGGCGGTAGGCCTTCACTTTCGGGACTTTGCTGTGGCCGTGCTGGGACGACCCAGCGAGAACGTGGTGCGAAAGTCCTTGGCAGGTATTGATGCCGTGTTAAACGGGCAACAAACCTCTTTTTCGATGGACCACCCCTTGGGGGGGACTGAGGCAGAGCACTGGTTCAAGATCAGTGTGTCGCGTTTAGAGACTCCCGCTGAAGGTGCGGTTCTGTCACACAGAAGCATCTTTGAACGCAAACGCGCCGAGCAAGCACTGGCCCGCAGCGAGTCACATCTTAAAGAGGCCCAACAACTGGCCCAGGTGGGCAGTTGGGAATGGGATTTGGCAACTGGCACCAACAGTTGGTCAGACCAGCAATGCCGCATTTTTGGCTATGAACCTGGAACAGTACACCCTTGCTACGAACTATTTCACATCGCCGTGCATCCCGATGATCGGGCCAAGGTCATGGAGTCGGTTGAAAACGCCCTGAACAACCTTGCAGAATATAACGTTGAGTTTCGGATCGTGCGACCTGACCGAAGCATTCGGCATCTTCACTGCATGGGCAAGCTTGAGCGCGACTTGGACGGTAGGCCCCTGTGCATGATGGGGACCAGCCTGGACATCACGCAACGCACCCAGACCCAGCAACGCCTTCAAAGCCTGCTGTCCGAGCAAAAAACGCTGCTGGACAACCAACTGGTGGGCATTGCCAAGGCCCAAAACCGCACCATCGTCTGGGCCAATGCTGCCTTTGAATCGATGTTGGGTTATGACCCGGGCGAATTGATCGGTGTGGAAACCCGCCGGGGTTATGTCAGCGACCAGGCCTGGCAGGCCTTTGGTGAGGCTGCCTACCCCATGATCTTGGGCAAAGTTTTCAGAATGGAAGTTGAATATGTCCGCAAGGACCAACGCACCATCTGGGTTGATTTGAGCGGCACCGTGCTGGATGCAGCCACCGGCACGTCGCTGTGGTGTTACATCGACATCACTGCACGCAGACAAGCCGATGCCGAACGCCAACGTCTGCACACCATCATCGAAGAGTCCCCCGAATTTATTGCCATCACGGACTTGCAGGCCCGTCATATTTACCTGAACAAAGCCGGTGCCAAGATGGTGGGACTGCCTGAGGATGCAGACTTAGCCAGTCTTGAGATGAGGCATTTGCACCCACCCCGGGATGCGCAGCGCGTCATGGACGATATTCTTCCTACCGTGCTCAAGCAGGGTTCCTGGCAAGGAGAAAACGTCTTGTTGCACCGCGATGGTCGAGAGATTCCAGTCTATCAACTGCTCCTGGTGCATCGAGACAAGTCCGGCCATCCTGAGCATTTATCGTCCATCATGCGCGATATTTCTCGGCAGAAAGCATATGAGCGCGAGATCACCCTGGCCACAGAAGCAGCCGTCGCTGCCAACCTCTCCAAAAGCCAATTTTTAGCCACCATGTCGCATGAGATTCGCACCCCCATGAACGGCATTTTGGGTATGGCGCAGCTTTTGCTGATGTCTGATGTGGACAAAGATGAAAAAGACGATTACGCCAAAACAATTTTGTCGTCAGGGCGCACCCTGCTCAATTTGCTCAACGATATTCTTGACCTGTCCAAAATTGAGTCGGGCAAGGTGCAGCTTGAGTCCATCGTCTTTGAACCCGCAAGGCTTATCAAAGAAACAAACACCTTGTTTTTGGGTGCAGCGCAAGCACGCAATCTGCAACTACAGGGCCAGTGGCACGGCTTGCCTGACCAGCGTTATCGGGCCGACACTTACCGGCTGCAACAGATGCTGTCCAATTTGGTGGGCAACGCGATCAAGTTTACCCACCAAGGCACTGTTCGCCTTGAAGGCACCGAGATCGATTCCGATGGCACATCTGCCCTGCTTGAGTTTTCAGTCACCGACACCGGCGTTGGCATTGCGCAGGGCAAGATCGATTTGCTGTTCAAACCTTTTTCGCAGACCGACAGCTCAACCACGCGAGAGTATGGTGGCACAGGGCTGGGTCTGTCCATCGTTCGCCATTTGGCCCAGTTGATGGGCGGCGATGTGGGTATTGAAAGCGAGGTTGGCAAAGGTTCGCGGTTTTGGTTTCGTCTGAATGCACCCAGGGTGGCGACAACCGAAAGCAGCCGATCTGGATCGGCAGCAGCGGTCAGCACCGGTGATGCCACGGAGCCGGCTGCCTTGGGTGGATGGGTGTTGGTGGCCGATGACAACGCCGATATTTGCAAGATGCTGGAAGCGTTTTTATCCAAGCAAGGGGTGAATGTGACACTGGCCCATAACGGCAGGCAAGCGGTGGATGCCTCCACCCAAATGGTTCGCCCTGACCTGATCTTGATGGACTTGCACATGCCTGTCATGAACGGCCATCAGGCTACCCGACAAATCAGGCAATGGGAGGATACACACCATCAGCCACATTTGCCGATCATCGCCGTGACCGCCGACGCTTACGCAGAAGATCATCAACACTGCCTGGATTCAGGCATGGATGACTTTGTCACCAAACCCATTTCGCTCCCTCATCTTCAATCCGCTGTCACCCCATGGCTGTTGGATCGCCGGGGCCGTATGCTGCGTGCATTGCTTGACGGCGGTGACACCTTGGCGCTGGATCAACCGCGTTTTGTGTCTGAGGTTAAAACCATTCTGCCCCTGCTGGCACACCACATGTTTGATGCCTTGGTCAGCGTCAAAAATTTGCAGACCCTGACAGCCAATACGCCGATCGCAGCAGACATGGCAGAGATAGGTTTGCTGGTCGAGGAGTTTCGCTTTCATCGGGCGCAAGAACGTTTACAGGCATTGGCCGACATCGGTGATCCGGATGTGGGTGCGAGCTTACCCCCCCTCTCCAAGCCCAAAATTTTGATGATCGACGATATTCCGATCAACATGCTCACCTTGGGGACCGTTTTGGCCAGTGAGTACGCGCTGCAAATTGCCAGCTCGGGCGCTCAAGGACTGGCACTGGCCATCGCGTCTCCGCCTTGTTTGATCTTGCTGGACGTGATGATGCCCGTGATGGACGGTTTTCAAACATGCCATCAGATCAAAATGCACCCTGCCTTAAAGGATATTCCAGTCGTATTTGTCACGGCAACGCACGACATGGACTCAGAAATCTCAGGCCTGGCGCTGGGGGCAGCAGACTACATCACCAAACCGATCGATGTCGAAATTGCTCGCCAGCGCATTCGCAATCTGTTGGAGCGCGAGCACTTGCGCCAGCAAATCCAGGACCATCGTGACCAACTGACCGCCGAAGTCGTCAGGCGGCGGCAGTCCGAGAACGTGCTGCGCAAACTGTCGGTCGCCGTCGAGCAAAGCCCTGCCTGCGTGATCGTGACAAACCTTCATGCACGCATCGAGTACACCAATCCCCGATTTACCGATGTCACCGGTTACAGCGCGGCTGAGGTCATGGGGCAAAACCCGCGCCTATTGCAATCCGGTCAGGTATCCGCCCAAACCTATGTCCAGATGTGGAAAAAATTGGCCAGCGGCCAGGTTTGGCGTGGCGAGCTTGTCAACCGTCGCAAAAATGGCGAGATTTATTGGGAAGACACCCAGATTGCGCCCATCACCAACGAAGCAGGAGCGGTCACGCACTATGTGGGTGTCAAAAACGAAACAACCGACCGCAAACGTCTGGAAGAACAGGTTCGCGATCTGGCGTTTTTTGACCCCCTGACCCACTTGGCCAACCGCCGGCTGCTGGATGACCGGCTGGGACAGATGTTGGCTGCATGCAAGCGCAATGCCTGCCACTCGGCGGTCATGGTGCTTGACCTGGATAACTTTAAGCCCCTCAATGACCGACACGGTCACCTAGTGGGTGACCTGCTGCTGGTTGAGGTCGCCAGGCGGCTGGAGGCTTGTATGCGCCACATGGACACGGTGGCGCGTTTTGGCGGCGATGAGTTTGTCGTGATTTTGGGTGAACTCGATGCCGACAGGGACGTGTCCACAGCCCTTGCCACGGGGGTTGCCGAAAAAATTCGTTCCACTTTGTTGCAGCCCTACCTGTTGCACTTCACGCAGCCTGACGGCACGGCAAGCAAGGTTGAGCACACTTGCACGGCCAGCATTGGCATGGTGGTATTGAGCGACCATGAGGCAACACAGGACGACATTTTGAAATGGGCCGACAGCGCCATGTACCAGGCCAAGGACGCAGGGCGTAACGCGATCCGCTTGTGTGTTCCGCCACCTAGGCCATCCGTGACACACGGCATGTTGGAATGCGCTGGGGCTGCGTCACCCACACCTGACAGGTTGGCTTAAGATGTTTCAATTAAGTTATATACATCATATTATTGACAAAATAAGCGATAACGCACGTATTTAGCGCATTGGGTGCTATCGTTTTATGATTTATCAAGTATATAATTTTTTATAGACAACTTAACGTGAAAG
>CAIJOK010000074.1 GCA_903822205.1 uncultured beta proteobacterium
CAGGCGGCGTTGGGAATGCCGTCGTGGTGGTCACACCGCCAACCGTGGTGGTCGTCACCGGTCCAGGCACAGGCGGCGTTGGGAATGCCGTTGTGGTGGTCACACCGCCAACCGTGGTGGTCGTCACCGGTCCAGGCACAGGCGGCGTTGGGAATGCCGTCGTCGTGGTCACACCGCCAACCGTGGTGGTCGTCACGGGTTCAGGCGCAGGCGGCGTTGGGAATGCCGTGGTGGTGGTCACACTGCCAACCGTGGTGGTGGTCACCGGTTTAACCGTCGTAGAGTTCGAAGCAACCTGAGAGTAGATGGTGTTTTCAAGATTTGCAATCCTGCCGCCGGCTTTAACATCCACCGAATTGACAATAGTGGGAGCAACCCCCTGCAACGCCTCAGCAGCCTTTTGGGATGTGGTGAGATCGCCGCCTAGTTTGTAAGCGACTTTGGCCAATTCTTCGGCACACTGGCGACCTAAGGACAGGGCACCCGGTGCGGGAGCTGATGCGGTCTTCGCGGCCAAGGCCGTCACTTCAGCCAGACGGGCTGACGCTTTGGCAACGCCGGGGAGCAAATAACTCAAATGGCTGGTAACCTCACTGGCAGGCAGTTGAAGAGCACTGGCGGCATTGCTGGCTGCGGCAGCGATGGCTGCGGGGGTCACCGCACGAAGTGCAGCACTGGTCGTCGTGCCCGGGGCCACGGCATTAGCCACCAAAGTGGTCACGGGGTTGGCGGTCATATACATACCAGGAGCAGGCGGTCCAGCCAGAATATTGCTGACGGGCAGATTGACAGTGGGGTCATAGTCCACGTTGCCAGTTGGGGACCTCATTTTGCCGCGACCTGTGACCTCAAGCTTGACCGTGCCCTCACAGGCAGGGGTCACGGTGATCGTGCCCTCACCAGGCGCTGCATCGGTACCGATGGTGGCCGTTCCGGTTGCATCATTCGCACAGGTGGCTCTCATCGGAACGCCAACAAACAGATCGTCACCAGCTAGGGCCACAGGAATAGCCGTGCTTGTGATTGCCGTAGGAGACACGCTCGTCACGGTGCTGTCGCCACCGCCGCCGCAACCCGAAAAACCCATGGTCAGCAGGGCAACCGCAGAGCCGACAGCAGATAACGTGATCGGCAGTGAACCATAAAAAATGTTGGATTTCACAATAAACCCCTTTGAGAAAAAAATAAGGAAGGAAAACAGTAAAAGGTGCATGCGTGCCATGGACACGGTAAACACGTCGGTCTCTAGCGAAAATCATTCTACATGGACAAAAAAATGGGGCCGCAACACCGGACCGTTTTGCCCCCCTGTTTGGGTTCATGGTCCAGCCGTGATTTACCATCCGCGCCCCCTTGTCGCTTGGAGTTCTGATGAAATCTGTTCTTTGCCTTGCCATGATGTCCTATCGCAAGGGGCCGCTGCGCCCTGCCGTTCGGGGGTTTACCCTGCTTGAGCTTTTGGTGGTGATGGTCATCATCGGCCTGCTGGTGGGCTATGTGGGGCCGCGTTATTTTGCGCAGATCGGCAAGTCCGAGGTCAAGGCCGCCCTGGCCCAGATCGATGGCTTTGAAAAGGCACTGGACCAGTACCGGCTGGACGTAGGCAAATACCCCAGCAACGAACAAGGTTTGAATGCGCTGTATGTGCGGCCCGCCAATGAACCGCGCTGGCAGGGGCCTTACCTTAAAAAAATGCCGCCACCCGACCCCTGGGGCAATCCCTACGTCTATCGCACTCCGGGCGTGAATGGCGACTTTGACATCGTGTCGCTGGGCAAAGACGGTGCGCCAGGCGGCGATGGTGATGCCGCTGACATCAGCAAATGACGGGCACGCGCTTTCCGCTGCTGGTGTTTTGTCAGCAACTGTTGTCTTTGCTTGAGGCCGGACTGCAACTCGTTGAGTCGCTTGACACGCTGACCGAGCAAGAGCACGGCAGAGACCACCATCCGGTGCTGCTGCAATTGCAGCTTGGACTCCAGTCCGGCATGGCGTTTTCGCAGGCCCTGGCGCAGTGGCCTGGCATCTTTCCGCCCCTGTTTGTCGCCGCCGTTGAGGCCAGCGAGCAAACCGGCGGCGTGGCGCAGGCGCTCAAACGCTTCGTGGCCTATGAGACCCAATACCAGACCCTGCGCAGCCGCTTGATCGGCGCTTTGATCTACCCCGCCGTGCTGCTATCGCTGGGCGGCTTGGTGGTTGCCTTTTTGCTGGGCTACGTGGTGCCGCGCTTTAGCGTCGTGTTTGTCGATCGACTGCCCGACATGCCCTATTTGTCTGGCTTGGTCATCCGATTGGGCCTGGCCATCGCCAACAACCCCCTGGGCGCTTTGCTGATGGCCGCTGGCGCATTGGGGGGACTGGCCCTGGTGGCTTGGCATCCGATGCTGCGAGGTTGGGTGGTAGGCGTGGCGTGGCGGCTGCCTTGGCTGGGCCAGCGCATGGTGTGGTTTGATCTGGTGCGGCTGTACCGGTCACTGGCCATGTTGCTGCGTGGGGGCATACCGGCGGTACGGTCTTTGCAGATGATTTTGCCCATGACGGCACAGCACAACCGCGCCGGAATCAGCCAAGCCATCGACAGCGTCAGTGCCGGTCTGCCCATCACGACGGCTTTGCAGCAACAGGGCTTGACCACGGTGGTGAGTGAGCGGCTGCTGGCCGCCGGTGAGCGATCGGGCCAGGTGGGCGACATGCTGGACAGAGCCGCAGACTTTATGGATGCCGAGCTGGATCGGTCGGTCGATCGCGCTACGCGGCTGCTTGAGCCTTTGATGATGGTGGTGATCGGTGTGTTGATCGGCGGTATCGTGATGCTGATGTATTTGCCAATTTTTGAACTGGCCGACAGCGTGGGGTAGCTTAACGCCCAAGCGCTGACAAAGCATCTTTGAAGGCCAAGGCCGGAAACATTCGCAGTTCGCTGTCTGTGAACTTCAAATGTGACAGATGTTTGACCAGCAAGTCTGCCACTGCACGCGATTGGAGCAAGTCGCGTTGTCTTTTTTTGGGGTCCCTGCTGTCTTGCTGACTAAGCCACGCCTTGTACAGCGCAAATACCCTGGGGTCTGGGCAGACGATTTTGACAGGCATTCCGCGCTGGTCAATGGCGTATGCCGTGAATTTTTCGCTGGCAACGAACCATTTGACCTCATCAATCCATGCCGGCGTTAAATCATGGGGGGCCATTTTTTCGGGTTCATTCAATTTCCAGGGCGGATTGGGGCTGGTCTTGACCAAATCAACATAAAAGCCATTTTTATTCACGGCGCTATAGGGCGTATGCGCCACAGGTTCAAATGAAGCATCCACCCGTTTGATCAATGCCAACAAACCGCCCACCGCAAAATCACCCACAGGGTCTGCAAAAACCAGTTTGGATCGTGCGTCCCACAAGAAGTCGATGTCCGTGGTGGCCATCAAGTTGGCATCAAACCGGACACCGGCGGATGCCTCAAAAGCATACAAAGCGTGGGTGCCAATCACCATCAGATTTTTGCCCAACACCCCCTCGTCTTCAGCCACCCTTAAAACATCGGCCACGATGACGGGCACTCGCCCCAGTTTGATGGATCGTGCCATCGAAGCATGATCTGACAGGGCATTTTTGAGCGTCGCAACACGATCAACCATCGTTTGTTTTTGGGCATAAAAGTTGCCATAAAGCGTCTCAGTCTGCTCTGACCTGCGCCCCAGGCTCTTGCCACGACCGTCCCTGCCCGTCAGGCGAATCAGATACTCCGCTCCATTTTGTTTTTTCCATGACATGCCGCCCGTGTATGACTTGCCCCTGCAAAGCGCCTGGACGTAGGCCTGATAGGTTTGCATCAGATCAAGCTCCACCTTGGCCTGCAATGGGCTGATTTCACTGAAAAATTCCATTTTTTCCATTCAAAACTGACATTTCAACATTATGAATGGAAAAATTGCATTGATCAAAATTTATTAAAATTTATCAAAATTTTTTTATGTGCCAGTGCCAAAACGACAAATCCTGTCACGCACTAGGGTTAATCTCGGCACACTTTCACTCTGACAAGAGACCCGCATGAACACTACCGCTGAACGAGACACCCTGGGCTACCGGCTGGCCAAAATCCTGGGCAAACTTAATCAGGGCGACAAGCTAAACCCAGAGGAGCTGGCTGATGAATTTGGCGTGAACCTGCGCACCATCCAGCGCGACATGAACGAGCGCTTTGGCTTCTTGCCCCTGCAAAAGACCAACGGCCAGTACCACCTGGCTGCCAGCGCTTTGGGCAAACTCAGCCTGCGTGATGTGGCGCAATTTGCCAGTCTGGCCGGTGTTCACAGCCTGTTCCCCAGCCTCTCTATCGACTTTTTGCGCGATATTTTTGACAGCCGCATGCAAAGCGCCTGGCTGGTCAAAGGCCACCACTACGAAGACCTGGCGGGCAAAGAGGGCATGTTTCAGCAACTTGAACTGGCCATTTTGAACCACCAAAAAGTGAGCTACGTCTATCAAAAGGTCGAGGGCCTCAAAACCTACACCGATGTTCAGCCCTACAAACTGGTCAATCACGACGGCATCTGGTATCTGGCCGGCAAAGATGGCGGTAAATTGAAAGCCTTTACTGTCGTCAAAATTGAAGGCTTGGCAGTTTCACCCGACACCTTTACGGCTGACCCCGCCGTAGAAAAAACACTGGCAGAAGAAGATGATATTTGGCTCAACGAAAAAAAACTCAAAGTCGTCCTCCAAATCACCGGCCCGGCGGCCAGTTACTTTAGACGACGCAAATGGGTATCCAACCAGGTGATAGAACAAGAACTGGAGGGCGGCGGCATGATGGTGTCAGCCAAAGTGGCACACATCAATCAAATACTGCCCACCGTCCGCCACTGGATACCCCATATCCGAATCATCAGCCCCGAGGGTTTGCAGGCAGAGATGGAGAGGGAGATTTTGGAATATCTAAAACCCGTATCAACGTAACCGTTTAGATCCTCCATACCAAATGTCGGGTACGATTCAAAGTGATGTTGTGCAACAAATAACAAAAATCCCCCCTAACCCCCAATGGCGCTACCTTAAGCAAAAACACCTACCATTTTGAGGTCACGTTGCACTTGTAATTGTGCTTTGAGTACAGCCCGCACTTGCGTTAAAAACACATGGCCTTTTGGTCGGCGTTTGACCGCTCGTGGCTCCACTCGACCCGGTCGATGCGGCAATTTCTTTTTTCCAATGCTTCGGATAAGCACATCGCATAACAAATTAATACGATCGTTGATACCGCTGCATAATTGCTGTGCAAAGGCGCGCAATTGTTGTAGTGCGGCCTTGAAACTGAGTTCACGCGGCATACAGTTCACCTTGTTGGCCGCTTGCGCCATCACTGATCGCACCAAGTTATAGCCAAGGAAGTGTGCAGCCACTTCCTTGGCCACCATATCAGGTGTCTTGCAGCGCAGCATTTCCATCTGTAGTACTGATTTGATGGCTCGCAAATCCAGCTCTATATGCCAACGCCAGCCGTACAACTCATTCAATTGCAAAGGGATAACGTACTTCTCGTCCTTCATACTGGTAATCAGTGTCCAATCGCCCACGCGTGTCTCTCGCACTTCCAAGCTCACAGGTACCTTTTCATAGTCTTCCGGTGTCATCCATTTGGGACGTATCGGACGAAGCCATATCGCTATATGGTCACGCTTGCCTAACCGCCTGCCTTTCTCAAAATCAGTTTTACGCTTCTGATGTTGACGGCAGACAAAGTCTACTCCTTTGACCATCAGTCCAGCCACTGTGAAATAGCCAGCGTAATAGCGGTCCATAAGCAAAATATCGCACGAGTTCAATGACTTACCGAGTTGGCGAAACATAGAGGTTTCGCCAGTGAGTTTGCCACAACATGCCCCTTGTACCCATTCCATAACAGTGCCACAGCCCAGAGAAATAATGGCTACGATGCGCATGATCGGAAAACCAAGTCCATCCTTTTGCTGCTTGCTCTGCGGATATGTGGCCTGATTGAGAGAGGTATCGGGCATGAGGACTGTGACACCATCAATAATTTTGATGTCACGTCCACGCCAACGCCATGAATTGGACTGTGTCTGAAGCAGGTTGTCGGCGAGTGTTTTGCATAGAGCTGGAAGCAGGGTCGAACTCAGGCGTTTACGTGCTTTGCAGTAGGGACCGGTATTGAGACTCGATTCACTGAGGTCTTGCGCCACACGGTTACTCAACTCTTGTGCTACTGCATCTTGGCAACTGTGGTCGGCGCTGAAAACCTGATCAAGAAACATGCCAATCGTTGTCAATGGTGAGTAGAGGCGATTGCGGTATTTTGGCGAATGCTCTTTTATCAAATCCTCCAACTGCCTGGGCTTGAACAAACCACTCAAAGCATCAACGCCATTTTGCACAAATCGATTCAGAAATTGTTTAACTTGATTTTCAAATGATCTAACGTCGGCATGAAAGATTTTGGTAGCATTCATTTTGGACTGACTTTCTTGTGGGTGAGTGACGGATTCAATACCCGCATCTTATGCGTTTGAGATGCATTAGTTACATCACTGTTCGTTAAACAGTTGTTTTAGTTGGCTATTTTCTTAAGGTAGTGCCATTGCCCCCTAACCCCCCTTTAACAAAGGGGGGTTAGGGGGGATTTGAAAAAAGGGGGCTAAACGCTTATAAATAAAGTGCCCACTGATGCCCCATGTTTTATGCCTGTCACCCTTGCTGGCTATGCGTTGGGCGCTATTAAGTTGATATTTGCCTTACCTGACATCCTCGTCACCATCGTCAATCGTTTTGTCTAAACTCGAACAGACTTGAGTCCAACATGGAAACACAGGGCTTAAACACAGTCCGGCGAATAAATTTGCCTCTACAAAGCGCCAAGACATTCCTCAAAATAGTGGACATGTCCCTAACCGGATCAGCAATCTGAAGTTCATGAGAGCTTGATGTCATGGACTGAAGCTGCACCCGTGGCCTGGCCCCTTCCACCAAACCGCTCTGTGTTTCAGGCACCAGATGTCAGCCAGCCCCCCAGCCGCCAGGGCCAGGGTTGCCTTTGCAGGCTCCGTCGGCGTAAATCGTGAGGGTGTTCAAAATGTGCTCCAAATATGCGTCCTGAGGGAGCAAAAATGTAGCGTAAAAAAAGTGCAAGACGAGAACAGGCTGGCACAGAACTGTCACGGTCAGCACTGTGTGCGATGTCAATCAGGTGCGAAAAACCTGAAGCCCGCATGAAGCAAAGCGGAATACGGGGCGATCGTTCGCACTTGATTGGACGACCATTCGCCCCATGAGCACACTGACATTTGACACGCTGACGGTGTAGGATGCTGGCTTTTAGGAGACTGAAATGAACCACAAAACTCTCCACCCTAGCGACTTGATAGCCCGATGTCTGCTGATGCAGCGTGACACTTACTGGGTTGCCATGTGTATCGACCTTGACCTCGCTGTTCAAGCATCGAGCGCAGTAGAAGCGCAAAAATTGCTCCGCGAACAGATGATCAGCTATGTGAGCGAAGCCATTGAGATTGACCAGGCCCACGCCGCTGAGTTGTTACATCGTCGCGCCCCTGTGGGGTACTTCGTCATGTACTATGTGGCAAAACTACTCAGCGTCACGAAGAAACACCAGAGTTACGAATCCGCTATGCCGATGGCTCCTGTTCACGCATGAGCCGGTGGAAACGACCTTTGCGCGCTGCGGATGTACGCAAAATTCTCAAGGCTCTGGGTTTTGCTCCGCGCCCACAAAAAAGTACTGGTCACGAGCACTGGGTGCGTGATGGCAACCCGTTTCGAAAAGTCACACTGAGCGCTCATAACGAACCTTTTGATGACTTCATCGTGAGCAGCATGGCGCGTCAAGCGGGCGTTTCTGTCCGTCAGTTCTACGAGGCTCTACACTAATAACCACCGTCATAGATTCACACCATGAGCACCATTACCTTTGACACATTCAGGTTCGTCGAAACACTTGAAAAAGCCGGTATGCCCCGTGCGCAAGCTGCGGCCTTTTCACAGGCACAAAGGGATTCTTTGGCAGAGGCACTAGACACCACAGTGGCCACAAAGGCCGACATCGTAAGGCTTGAAAACCGCATGGATTCAATGACCAAAGACATGCAGGCCAAGGAACTGCGCCTGACCATCAAACTGGGCGCATTCCTTGCTGTGTTTGCCGGCATCATCATCGCAGCTCTCAGGGCATTTTGACCCTATCAGTCTGGCAAAACAACCAAGCTGTAGCCCGTATGAAGCGCAAGCGGAATACGGGATCGTGGCAAGCCACGCGGTTGCATCGTGGCCCAAAACCTCGCATTGCGCTTCGCTGCATACGGGCTACGGATCTGAATCTTTTTGCATTCGCAGGGTTTGTGGGTAATATGCGCCCTCCCCCACTTGCCACAATCCGTGGTGTTTGTTTCACGTCAAAAGGATGATTGCCATGAAAACACTCTCTCACGGTTTTGCCTGGTTGCGCCGCTTGGCGTTTGTGTTGTTTTTCATGGGCATCGCCGGCCATGTGCAGGCGGCAACAAAAACCTACACCGATAACGGGGACGGCACTGTGACCGACCCCACCACGGGCCTGATCTGGATGCGGTGTGCGATGGGGCAGACGTGGGATGGAAAAACCTGTACAGGATGGGTCACAGAATACGACGATAGATCGGCCTCTGCGCTGACGGGTAAGGTCACTTTTGCAGGCCACAGCGACTGGCGACTGCCAAATATTCGGGAGCTTCAGACCATCGTGGATCGATCTGTATCTAAACCAGCGATCGACTCTGTGGCTTTTCCTGGTATGAGCGCGCCGTGGAATTTCTGGTCGGCCTCGGACCCTTTCGGCTCTTCGTACAGCAATTATCAAGTAAATTTCACTTATGGCGAAGCGTTCTGCTCTTACGGTAGTGATCGTTACGACCAAGCACGCCTCGTGCGGGCCGGACAGTCCTCTAACCTTTTAGATATTTCTCGCCCCACCAGTGACTATGTTAACAATGGCGATGGCACCGTCACGCACACCCCCACAGGGCTGATGTGGCAGCGTTGTTCCGTGGGCACAACCTTGAGCTCTGTGAGGGCATCGTACGCTTTTACTCGTATGATGAGGCCCAACAACTCAGCAACAGTCTGGGGGGTACACCGACTGGCGATTGCCCACGGAGGACGAGTTGATCAGTCTGGTGGACTACAACAAAGCGTCCGATAGAGTCATTAACAGCCAAGTGTTTCCTGAAAGATGGTCGGATTTCTGGTCAGCTTCGGCCCCATACGGCGTTTCGGGATCCGCTTGGTACGTCTCCTTCTACCTTGGCCTTGCAATCGTCGAATCTATACCCCTCGCGGTCAAGTTATAGGGTTTTTGTAAGTTCCGTGGTAGAGTAAAAGTGTTTTACCTATGTTGAGGACAAGAAATGATTCACTTGGAATTGAGCAAAGAGCATCTGGACGAACTACACAAGCAGGCAACTGA
>CAIJOK010000075.1 GCA_903822205.1 uncultured beta proteobacterium
AATTGTGATGTTAAATTAAATAACTAATAATTGTCGTTATAAATCAACAACTTGCGATACTTTGGAAGTAGTATTTATAATAATTTCTTGATGAATTAAATTATTGCATTCAATGCCAAATAACTTTGTTGTTCTGACTTAACGCATTTCAGCGACAACTTTAGTGGCTACACGGGATACGGGGATAACCTGGTCAAAGATCGGTTGGAGTGGGAAAAAATAACCCTACAAGATTTCTTTCAAGTGCCTGACCGTATTGGCATGGAGATTCTGGATATTTCGACGCAAGACATCAGTGACGACGTGGCGGTGGTAACGGCCTTCTTTCATATTCACCTGCCTGGCAAGGACCATCTGTTATCGAAAGATGTCGCACGACTGGTGTTGATTTTTCGTCTTGAGCATGAGGGCTGGAAAATTGTGCACAGTGGCATGTCTATCACGGATCAGCAGCGGACACACGATGGTACGGTTTATCCTCTCAAAAGCCCACAGGAACGCAACAGCGAGCTTGCAGCATTGGTCGAAGATCGCACCCAGGAACTGAAAGAAAGCCATACCCTCTACCGCCTCTTGACAGAAGATGCCCTAGATGTCCACTGGAGAAGCGATGCCAATTATCGAATCACCTACGTCAGTCCTGTCGATGAACGTCTCCGCGGCTTCAAGGCCGACGAATTAATTGGGCATCACGTTTTTGAATTTTTCAACGACAAGGGCATAGACACTGTCAAAAAGGTGATGCAACAAAGACAGGCCAGTGAGCAATCGGGAACGCCCGGTGGTTTTTTGAAATTTGAAGCAGAACATCGTTGTAAAGACGGCAGCTTTATCTGGGGGGAGGTGATGTCCAAGCCCGAGAGAAACGAAAACGGTGATATTGTCGGATACCACGGCATTACCCGAGAAATTACAGAGCGCAAACGTTTGGAAGAGCAGGTGCATCAATTGGCGTTCTATGACACGCTAACCCAGTTGGCCAATCGCCGGTTGCTGGAGAACCGCCTCACTCAGGCCATGTCATCGGGTCAGCGCAGCGGCCTTTATGGTGCCTTGCTTTTTCTTGATCTCGACAACTTCAAGCCGATCAATGACGCACACGGTCACGCGGTGGGTGACTTGTTGCTGAAAGAGGCAGCCGATCGCTTGAAAGCTTCGGTTCGAGAAACCGACACAGTTATGGGGTCTCTGCCCTCACGTATCTTGGCTTTGGTTAAGCGTGCGTTCTCTATGGCCTCAGCAAGTGCCACCCCGGGTAGCCGCCCAGACCTACATCGGCCCTTCGTGCCCCGATCGTGGTGCGAAGTACCCATGAACGTGCTGTTTAGACCTCACGTCCAGCATCAGGCCAGGCACTGTCCCCACTGCGTGCATCTTCGGCTCGGTCAGTCTTTTGACTTGAATGGCGGTTAGCGCCTTGGCTACTTTTGGCATGGTCATCATCCCGTTTATGTGGGGCACCATCTTTTTTTTGTGGGTGTCATCATCCACCCCCACAAAAGAAAATGCGATAAATGCGATTGAATAAAACGGGATGATACAGGTTTACATCGAACCTATGGGGCAATAAGCCTGTTTTTCGTGGGACTGTGTGAATTCATAAGACGAAAAAAACCCCGTAAGACGGGGTTCTGGCGGAGCAGGCGGGATTCGAACCCGCGGTGGGTCTTACCCCACGCACGCTTTCCAGGCGTGTGACTTAAGCCACTCATCCACCGCTCCGATGTGCGTTATCTTAACGTGAAAAGTACCTGATTCACATTCACTCATGGCGCAACTTGAGAAAGGTCATGCGTGGTCAGTGGTGGTTTTGAGCAGAGCCTATTTCTACAATGATGTCATGTATTCATTACCTATACCCCAACCTATGACTGAGTCAGTCGGTTCAGCCTTGCTTGCCGACCTGAACCTTGAACAGCGTGCGGCCGTTACCTTGCCGTCAACGCATGCTTTGATTCTTGCAGGGGCCGGTTCGGGCAAAACGCGCGTTTTGACTACGCGCATTGCCTGGTTGCTGCAAACAGGGCAGGTGGCATCAGGTGGCATCATGGCTGTCACGTTTACCAACAAGGCTGCGCGTGAAATGACAACGCGCTTGCAGGCCATGTTGCCAATCAATGTGCATGGCATGTGGATAGGCACGTTTCATGGGCTGTGCAACCGGCTTTTGCGTGCCCACCACACGATGATCAACCTGCCGCAGGGCTTTCAAATTCTGGACACACAAGATCAGCTTTCGTCGATCAAACGTGTGTACAAAACGCACAATCAGGATGTCGATCGCTATCCCCCCAAACAAATGCAGTGGTTTATTGCCGGTTGCAAAGAAGACGGCCTGCGCCCCAATGCCGTCCCAGCCAAGGATGTGGACACCCGCAAAAAAATTGAAATTTATCAACTGTATGAGGACCAGTGCCAACGTGAGGGCGTGGTTGATTTTGGAGAGTTGATCTTGCGCAGCTTTGAGCTGCTGCGCGACAACCCCGCCATTCGCCAGCACTATCGTCAGCGCTTTAGGCATATTCTGATCGATGAGTTTCAGGACACCAACAAGCTGCAATACGCATGGATCAAGATGATGGCTGGTGTGGGCGATGCCTGTGCCTGTGGGACTGATTCTGAGTTGGACCCACCAAGTGCCGTCCTGGCTGTGGGCGACGATGACCAGAGCATTTATGCTTTTCGCGGCGCACGGGTGGGCAATATGGCTGATTTTGTGCGCGAATTTGGCGTACAGCACCAGATCAAACTGGAGCAAAACTACCGCAGCGGTAGCCACATTTTGGACAGCGCCAATGCTTTGATCGGCCACAACAGCAAGCGCCTGGGCAAAAATTTGCGCACGGCCCAGGGCACGGGTCAACGGGTGCGGTTGTTTGAGGCCCCCAGCGACTTGGCCGAGGCCAACTGGCTGGTCAGTGAGATAGGCCAACTGGTCATCGATGGGATCAGTCGCCAGGAAATTGCCGTGCTGTACCGCAGCAATGCCCAGAGCAGGGTGATCGAAACAGCCTTGTTTCAATCGGGCATCCCGTACAAGGTTTATGGTGGTCTGCGCTTTTTTGACCGTGCCGAGATTAAATCTGCACTGGCCTATTTACGGTTACTGCAAAACCCGCACGACGATACCAGTTTTATGCGGGTGGTGAACTTTCCGCCGCGTGGCATTGGCCTGCGCAGTCTGGAGCAATTGCAAGATGTGGCGCACACACGGGCCTGTTCGCTGTGCGACGCTGTCAGTGGACTGGGCGGCAAAGCGGGTGTCCATATCAGCGCGTTTGTCGCCAGCATCAACACCCTGCGATCCCAAACGCAGGGCCAGGGTCTGCGCGAGGTCATTGGGCTGACACTGGCCCACAGCGGCCTGATCGAGCATTACCAGGCCGACAAAGAGGGTGTTGAGCGGGTGGCTAATCTGGCCGAGTTGATCAACGCGGGGGCCAGTTTTGATGTCACGGATGGTGCCATTCATGCGATGTCTGCGCAGCCGGACAAGGCGCGGATGCAAAGCGCTGCCGCTGCTGACAGGGATACCGCTGAAGACTTGTCACCGCTGGCCGCTTTTTTAACCCATGCAGCCCTTGAGGCCGGTGACAACCAGGCACAGTCTGGTGAAGATGCTGTTCAGTTGATGACCGTCCACGCCAGCAAGGGCCTGGAGTTTGACGGTGTCTTCATCACAGGACTTGAGGAGGGGCTGTTTCCGAATGAAAACGCGATGGGCAACCGCGATGGCCTTGAAGAAGAACGCCGTCTGATGTACGTGGCCATCACCCGTGCTCGCAAACGTCTGTACATCAGCCACTCGCAAACCCGTATGTTGCACGGTCAAACCCGCTACAACGTGCAAAGCAGATTCATCGACGAGCTGCCCGAGTCATCCTTGAAGTGGATCACACCCTCGCGACGTGCTGGCGGGATGCGGCCAGGAAACGCCGCAAGTTGGAGCGCAAAACACCCAGCAGCATCAGAACGATCGCCCGCCTGCGCATCACCCAGTGAAGAGCAGACGCTAAAAATTGGCCAAAAAGTGTTTCACGCCAAATTTGGTCAAGGCACGGTGCTGTTGCTGGAGGGCAGGGCCAGCGATGCCCGAGCCCAAGTCCAATTTGTGCGTCACGGTGTGAAATGGCTGGCGCTCAGCGTGGCCCGGCTAACGCCTGTTCCCTGAGTGGGATGCCAATGCCCCGCTACAACAGGCGCAACAACAAGCCGTGTTTGACATCGTTCCGCGTCCGCTATAACCATCAAAAGGTTTCCCAGTCGCTATCCTGATGGCGACTGGCAGTTTGGGCATCAGCTTTGGGTTTAGGAGCAGGCAGGGGTGCAGCCGACCTGGGACGAGCGGATGGCAGGCTGGGCGTTGTTCGATGGTTGGCAACGGCCTTGGGCGTGGGGAGTTTGGACGGATGTGAGCGCACGGGTGAGGCCGAAGACTGGCGTGCAGGTGACGGCCTGTCACCATCGCCGGTCTTGAACACGGCAACCACTTGAACCAATTCATGTGCCTGGGTTTTGAGACTACTGGCCGCTGCAGCCATTTCCTCGACCAGCGCGGCGTTTTGCTGCGTGGCCTGGTCCATCTGAACGACAGCCTCGCCGACTTGGGACACCCCCAGACTTTGCTCATCGTTGGCCGAGCTGATCTCACCCACAATGTCCGTCACCCGACGGATGCTTGTCACCACCTCAGTCATCGTGACACCGGCCTGATCGACCAGCGTGGTGCCTTGCTCAACACGCTCCACGCTGGCGTTGATCAGGGTCTTGATCTCTTTGGCGGCTTCAGCACTGCGTCCAGCGAGAGAACGCACCTCTGAGGCGACTACCGCAAAACCACGGCCTTGTTCGCCGGCGCGTGCAGCCTCGACGGCTGCATTCAGGGCCAAAATATTGGTTTGAAATGCGATGCCATCGATCACACCGATGATGTCTGCAATTTTGTGAGAGGCTTGATTGATTCCCTTCATGGTGTCCACCACACGTGCGACAACCTCACCACCTTGCACGGCAACTGTGCTGGCGTTCATGGCCAGCAAATTGGCCTGGCGGGAGTTGTCAGCATTGCGTTTGATGGTGGCCCCCAACTGCTCCATGGACGCAGAGGTTTGCTGCAATGAACTGGCCTGGCTCTCAGTCCGCGCAGACAAATTCTGGTTACCTTGGTCGATCTCGGCGCTGGCAGCCGCCAGGTTTTCCGAGCCTTGGCGGACACGGCTAACCACACGGGCAAGGTTGGTTTGCATCTCGGCCAGGGCGTGGAGCACGCGCTTCATTTCCTCAGGCTGGTGTTGGGCATCGATCGGACCCGATATGTCACCCGAAGATATGCGTTCGGCGATAGAGACGGCTTGCGAAACGGGCGACATGATGGTGCGCATCAAAAGCCAAGATGACAGCAGCATGGTGACCATCAGCACCAAGACACCAGCGCTCGATACCAGCACCAGGCGACGCACGGCCAGTCCGCCGGTTTCTTCAACTTTGTTCACGGCGGTCTCAGCTTTATCAGAAAGTGAGGCCCCGATGGATGCCAGCTTGCCAAACAAAATCATCGAATCTGCGTTCTCTGTGGAGATCTTTTTAAACCCCACCATCTTCTCTACGGAGCCCTTAAGAGAATTCCATTGTGGCAATAAGTCTCGTTGCAGAGTTTTTGCCAGTTCATCGTCGGTACCAGATGCCAAGGTATTCAGGATACCCAGGTGTCGATCAACTTCTATGACGCTGTCCAAAACCAGTTTGCGAGATGAGGAGGATCCTTCGGTCAGCAAAAGCTCACCGATTCCGCGCAGAACTTTTTGAATACCCACATCGGTGGCTGTAATCGAGGAGTGGGCCTCATCAGCATTGCGCGTTTGTTCAACAAGGTAGTAGCCCAGACTCACAATGATGCACAGCACAAGAATCTGAAAGGCTGCTGCGACCTGTAGGCGCATACGTATCGACATGTCCATGATCGGGACTCCATTTAATCTGTTGAGTGACAGAATTGGGGGTTATGCAAAACCGCCCAAGCTCTGTCGTTGTTTCACGTTAACCTGGGCCAGAACAACCCCGGTCGGGTCCAACGTGAAGAGAATGTTCAAGCCAGTCACCCAACCAGCCAAAACATCTCTCCGACTGCCCCGTGAGTGCTTAGTAGCTTAGGTGAATGGAATTAGTTTTCGACAGGAAAACCTTTGGCTGTCCACTCAGACCAACCACCGCGCATATAGTTCACATTTTTATAACCCACCTTGATCGCCCAGACGGCCGCTTTGTAGCTTTTCCAACCGGCAGGGCCATCGCTGAAAAATACGATGGGCTGGTCTTTATTGGGGGGCAATTTACTGTCATCAAAGCTGTCTTTAGATGCATCATAGTTAGCAGATTCTGCGCTCTCAGCCTTGTAGGGAATGGCATGCGCACCAGGCACATGGCCTTTGCCAAAATTGACTACGCTGCGCGTATCGACAAAAAAACCGGTTTTGTTGTCAGACAATTTGCGGGCATCCGCCACAGAGATAACCTTGCCACCAGTCAGTGTGGTAGGGGTTTCTGGCGTGGCGGCTATAGACGGCAATACCGGCAATACCAAGCCAAAGCACAAAGCGATGGCAGCGACAAACTTGGGATAACGGCGTGAGTTCATAGGATTCTCCTGATGTGAATAAAAATTGATCAAACTGCTGCATAAAAAAATTTTTGATGGCTCCACATGAGCGCAAAATGTCTTGAAAGCCACGAAAGCGCGGTGTTTAAGGGTACTTAGACCAGCCTTTGACACCACAGACGCGTCCATCAAAAACAGCGCGATGATAGCGTGAGACAGGATGGATACACGCCCATTGTTGCCGTGTCAATGAGCACGTCACATCAACCATGTGTGACATCATTGCCAGTTGCGTGGGCCTGGGCATCATTGTGCAATAAACAACAAATTGACATCTCGACGATAAAATAGAGCAGATGCTTCTCTAAAATATATCATTAAATGCTAAGGTTCTATAATTTATCATGGAATTTATTATGGTCATCTACGGTCTGCCAGGGGTATAAGATGGATAAGGGCGTTGCTTTCAAAATCCCACAGTCTGTGATGGTGGTGATCTATACACCGGCGCTGGATGTCCTGCTGATCAAGCGCAGGGATGCTCCCGAATATTGGCAGTCTGTCACTGGCAGCAGAGACAATATGTACGAAAGTTTTGATAGCACCGCCAGGCGCGAAGTGTTTGAAGAAACTGCGATCGACTGTCGACCTGGGACACCACTGTCGGTTGGCTTGCAAGACTGGCACGTAGAGAATGTTTACGACATTTATCCTCAGTGGCGATACCGCTATGCACCTGGTGTGCTACTTAATACTGAGCATGTGTTTGGCCTTGAAGTTCCCGTTGGCACATCGGTGCGTTTAAGCCCGCACGAGCATACCGATTACGAATGGCTGCCGTGTCGCCAGGCTGCCAAGCGTTGTTTTTCGATATCCAACGCCGCTGCCTGTTTGTCTCTGTTGCGCGGGGAGTCGCTGGGGCAATCGTCACATGAATGACTTCAATGCTGCCGGTGCGATGGGGATGGCCTGGCCCAGCCCCTGGTACATCGCAGGCTCACTGCTGTTTGGGTTGATCGGTTATGCAGCGTTTAGGCATGGCCGAACTGCCAAAGCACCGGCAGGGTGCGCCCATTGCCACAGCAGCACGGACACATCGTCCACACCTTGGCGCTGGGTGGCTGAGAATAGGCGTACCTGACCGCCGCCTGCCTGTAGCCGCATGATGGACAGGGCACGAGTTTGTTCGGCGCGGTTTAGTTTGTCGGCCTTGGTTAAAACAACCAAAAATTGCAGCCCGTCCTGCACACGCGGACGGATCACCTCAAGCAGGCTTTCGTCCAGCCCAGTCAGGCCGTGCCGTGGGTCGCACATCAAAACGATGGCACTCAGATGGGTACGTGTGACCAGATAGTTGGCCATCACCTGTTGCCAGCGAATTTTGTCCATCTGTGGCACTGCGGCATAGCCGTAGCCTGGTAGGTCTGCCAAAACAGCGTCAGTCACCCCCTGTTTGCCCAATGTAAACAAGTTGATGTGCTGGGTGCGACCGGGTTTTTTGGAGGCAAACGCCAGTTGCTTTTGCTGGGTCAGGGTGTTGATGCAAGTGGATTTGCCGGAGTTGGACCTGCCGACAAAGGCGATCTCGGGCACTTGAGTCTCCGGTAAAAAATGCAGTTGCGGCGCAGATGTCAAAAATTTGGCGGTATGCAGCCAAGCGCTGGCCACAGCGGGACTGACCGGTGTGACCGCATGGGCGGTGTGAGGATCGGGGAGGGATGTGTTCAACTGGGCGATGTGACGGTGGGGTGAAGGGGTGTTGCAGATGCCGTAAGCCGTCTATAAACCTCTTGGTATCTGGCGGCAGTGTTGGCAATGACTTCGGGCGGCAAGTGCGGTGGCGGATACGTTTTGTCCCAAAGATGGCCACCTACCTGCGCAGCAGCGAGCCAGTCACGCAAAAACTGTTTGTCAAAGCTTTGCGGGTTGACACCTGCAACATAAAGGTCTGCAGGCCAGTAGCGTGACGAATCGGGGGTTAAGACCTCGTCCATCAATACCAAGGTGTGGTCTGCATCAAGGCCAAATTCAAATTTGGTGTCGGCAATGATGATGCCCCGTGCCAGGGCAATTTGGCTGGCAGCTTGGTAGAGTGCCAAACTGACATTGCGTATCTGCGCAGCCAGTTGGATGCCGACCATCGCGACAGTTTGGTCATACGTGATGTTCTGGTCATGCTGGCCCAGAGCAGCTTTGGCAGCAGGCGTGTAGATTGGTGCAGTCAAACGCGACGCATTTTGAAGACCGTCTGGCAAAGGCACACCACAGACACTGCGACTGGCCTGGTACTCCTGCCAGCCACTACCGGCCAGATAACCGCGAACCACGGCTTCGATTGGGATAGGGGTGAGGCGTTTGACCAGCATGGAACGCCCCACCACTTGCAGAGCATCCGAGGTTGTCACTACGCGCAGAGGATCTTCGTCGGTCAAATGAACAGGGCAGATGTTTTGGCCCTTTGGCCCCAGTTGGTCAAACCAGAACAGGGCCATTTGCGTCAGCAGGACACCCTTGCCGGGAATGGCCTGATCCATGATGACATCAAAGGCACTGATGCGATCCGATGCCACCATCAGGATGCGATCATCGCCCACTGCATAGTTGTCGCGAACCTTGCCACGTCCCAAAAGTGGCAACGAGCTGAGGGTGGATGTCATCATAAAAATGTCGGGCTGTAGCAGCGTGGGATAGGAAGGTTGGGGAGAGGGTCAGCCGTATGTCGGGTTTATTGCAGATCATCAGCGATCAACTTCACAATCCGTGCCGCATCTTCGGGCGCAGGTGACGCACCTTCGGCATTCAGAACCGATACCGTGGTGGTTTCGCCTTGGCTAGCCACGGTGATCCGAAATTTTTGAGGTACGGATTCAGGCTTGGATTGACCAAACAAACTGCCAAAAAAACCGCGATCTGTCTTGTCCGCCATAGGTGCCACGTAGCGGACAAAGTAGAGGCCTTTGGCGCGATCACGATCTTCGACCGTAAAGTTGCTGCGATCCAGGGCCAGACCTACACGCCGCCATGCGCGGTCAAACGCATCGTCTATCTGCACGGCAGATTGGCCATTGATCATCACAACCCTTGAACTGGTTGGGGTTGCACCGGAGGCGAGAAGTTTTTTGGATTGTTCGGGAACCACACCCAGCTTAACCATCAGACGGCTTAAAAACTCGGCCTCCAGCTCAGGATCGGATATTCTGGGTTGCCACATGGTTTTGTCTTTTTCAGCGGTGCTGAAGACCTCACCCATCCCGCGATGGCTGATAAAAATATCGGTTCCGCCAGCGGCATTGCGTTCAAGCCGAGTTCGAAACTTGTCGCGTTCACCTGTCGAATAAAGCGAATCAAATATTTTTCCCAAGGTATTGCGAATAAAGTCCTGCGGGATTTTGGCCCGGTTCTCCGCCCAATCGGTTTCCATGATACCCAATGTGGCCTGATCCATCACCAGAGAAAAACCATTTTCTTGCCAGAATGCTTTGATCAGTTCCCACAATTGGTCGGCCGGACGATCAACGACCAACCAGCGTTGGGTGCCAGAGCGCTCAATACGCACATCGCCCAGTGCCACGACCGCTGTATCAGGGGCCTGAGAAGTCGTGGCCTGTCCTGACTGAAAACCAGATGCTGTGACGGAAGCTCCCGGCACAGCGTAACGGGTTTCACGCGACAGCTTGGTTAAGTCAGGCGGTACTTCAAGGGATGGGGCCTGGTTGCTGTTGCTTTTATAGTCAACCTTGTCGCTTTGCAGCACTGAACAAGCACTCAGCACAAGGGTCAGACCTAAGCATAAAAATCTGACTGCTAATTGCATCGAGGTTTGAAAAGCAAGATTAATAAATAACATAAAGAAGTTTAATAAAAAATAAACAAACGAAAACTATATAAGATATAGACAAGATAAAAGAGATCAACGCAATCAATAAGATCAGGGCGGTCCTGAAAGTGCCATACAGGCGTGGCCTAAAGCAGGCCGGTCACTCTTAATGCGTCATCCAGCACAGCCTCAAAGGCCTCGTCCATAGGCGTTAATGGCAAACGCAAAGTGCCGCCACACAAACCCAGCCGCTCCATAGCCCATTTGACAGGGATGGGGTTGGCTTGGACAAACAGGTTCTTATGCAGGGGCATCAATTGAAATTGGAGGTTCATTGCAGACACGACCTCACCGCTCAGGGCCGCTTTGCAAAGCTGGTGCATCAGCTTTGGGGCCACGTTGGCTGACACGCTGATATTGCCGTGTCCACCGCACAGCATTAGCGCAACAGCGGTGGGGTCATCGCCCGAATAAACGGCAAAACCCTGAGGGGCCTCACGGATCAGCCATAACGCACGATCCATATTGCCGGTGGCTTCTTTGATGCCCACAATGCCCGCAATACGTGCGAGACGCAAGACGGTGTCCACGGCAAGATCAGCCACCGTGCGACTGGGCACGTTGTAGAGCACCATGGGCAGATCGACCGCGTTGGCAATGGCACAGAAGTGTTGAAACAAGCCATCCTGGGTTGGCTTGTTGTAGTAGGGCACCACCTGCAAATGGCAAGCTGCACCCACAGACTGGGCAAATTTGGCCAGATCGATGGCCTCTGCGGTGCAGTTGCTGCCACAGCCGGCCATGATGGGCACACGCCCCGCAGCTTGATCGACGGCCACGCGAATGATCTCGCAGTGCTCTTGCTGGCTTAAAGTAGGTGATTCACCGGTGGTACCCACGACTCCTACGCAATCAGTGCCCTCAGCGATATGCCAATCGACCAAGCGACGCAGGGCGGGATAGTCCACGCTTTGGTCTGGGCGCATGGGCGTGACCATCGCGACGATGCTGCCGGTGATGGGGCGGTTAAGAGTGGGCATGGCGGAAGTTCCCATTGAATGGGCGAATCTGTCAGAACGGGGTTATCAATGGCTGAAATGTCTGAAATGGCTGGTGGTCTGTAACGAGAAGCAGATCACGATGCAAGAGCGCTCCGCGCAGCAACGACGGGGGGGCATGAGAACGTATCTCCGACAACAGTTTGCTTGACCAGTACCGCATCCATGCGACCCATCAGGGCGGCAGCCTTGGCGGCGCACACAGCAGGAGAGGCTAGCGTGCAGACCTGCGACTCAGGGGGGGATTTGCTGTTGGGATCAGACAGATCAAAGGCCAGATTGAGCGCAACCAAAACGGCAATGCGGTCACGAGCTAACACTTTACCGCTTTCACGGATTTTGCACATGGCCTCATCGACACGCCTAGCGGCTTCTTGCAGACGCTCCTGATCGCCATCAGGGCAAGCCAGACGGTAACGTTGCCCCATGATGTCGACTTCAACCTGACTCATAGCGAAGCTGTGGCAGTTTGGCGGACGACGGATGATTTGCCCACATCAGGCAGACGCTCAAGCAGCGTTTCAATTCGGGAGCGTGCCGCACCCAATCTTGCTTTCAGAGAGTCACGTTCCTGCATCAGGGTGTCACGCTCCTGGTGCAACAGGGCATTGGAACTCACGAGTTCATCGTAACGCGTCAACAAACGTTCAACACGCTCGGCAATTTGGTCAATTTGTGTCAGTTCATTCATGGAAAAAGGGGGAAATCGCAACAGGTGTTTAAAGCAGACTGACCAGATTTTGGCACATTGCTACGGGACTAGGCAATGTTGCTCGGTGTATTTTGTGGCGGTTGATCAAACGCGACAAAGGTGAAAAGACCTATGAAAACAAACACAAAAGCAGATGCCGATCGTGCGTGCGGCACATTGCAGGCCAATTTGCCTAAGCGCAGAGGGTATGACTAGTCCTATCACGATCAGCCCGTCAGGGATGGGTCAGCCTTGCGAAGGCGGATGTGAAGCTCTCGCAACTGTTTTTCATCTACAGGCGACGGCGCTTGAGTTAACAGACACTGGGCACGCTGGGTTTTTGGGAAAGCGATCACGTCGCGGATGGACTCTGCCCCGGTCATCAAGGTCACGATGCGATCGAGACCAAAAGCCAGACCGCCGTGCGGTGGAGCACCGTATTGCAAGGCATCAAGCAAAAAGCCAAACTTGAGACGCGCCTCGTCTGGGTCAATCTTGAGGGCATCAAACACTTTTTGTTGAACATCCGCACGATGGATACGCACCGACCCACCGCCCATTTCCCAACCGTTGAGAACCATGTCGTAGCCCTTAGACAGGCAGTTGCCAGGATCAGAGGTCATCAGGTCTTCGTGACTGTCCTTGGGAGCCGTGAAAGGATGGTGAACGGCCATCCAACGATTTGATTCATCGTCGTATTCAAACATCGGAAAGTCAATCACCCAAAGAGGTGACCACCGGTCCACAAACAAACCATTTTGTTTGCCAAACAGACTATGACCCAGCTTAAGGCGCAGGGCACCCATCGCATCATTGACGATCTTGGCCTTGTCGGCACCAAAGAACAACAGATCTCCGTTGGCAGCCTGTGTGCGCGTCAAAATCGCCGTAAGAGCACGGTCGTGCAGATTTTTGACGATTGGACTTTGCAGACCATCACGGCCTTTCTGAATGTCAGTCACTTTGATCCAAGCTAAACCCTTGGCACCATAAATTTTGACAAAATGTCCATAGTTGTCGATTTCGCCTCGCGACAAACCCGTACCATCCCGGGCACCGCCAGGCAAGCGCAAGGCCACTACACGCCCCCCGGGGTTTGTCGCAGGAGCTGAGAAAACCTTGAAATCCACATCACCCACCACATCGGTCAGTTCGGTCAGTTCAAGCTGTACACGCAGGTCCGGCTTATCTGATCCGTAACGGTGCATCGCATCACGGTAAGTCATCACTGGAAAATCACCCAAATCAACGCCAAGTGTGTTTTTAAAGACTGTTTTGATCATGCCCTGAAACAGGTCGCGGATTTCCTGCTCTTCCATGAACGAGGTTTCAATATCGATCTGGGTAAATTCGGGTTGACGGTCTGCCCGCAGGTCTTCGTCGCGAAAACATTTGGTGATCTGGTAATAGCGGTCAAACCCCGCCACCATCAACAATTGTTTGAACAACTGGGGGCTTTGCGGCAAGGCAAAAAAGTGTCCGTCGTGGACGCGGCTGGGCACCAGGTAGTCACGAGCGCCCTCAGGGGTGCTTTTGGTCAGCATGGGGGTTTCGATATCGACAAAACCGTGGGCATCCAAAAACTTGCGAACCTCCATCGTCACCTGATAGCGCAGCATCAGATTTTTTTGCATATAGGGCCTGCGCAGGTCCAGCACACGGTGCGTTAGTCGGGTGGTTTCAGACAGGTTATCGTCGTCAATCTGAAAGGGGGGCGGTACCGAGGGATTGAGCACGGTGATCTCGTGGCAGAGCACCTCAATCTTGCCGCTTTGGATGTTGTCGTTGTTTGTACCCTCCGGGCGGGCGCGTACTTGGCCCTTGATCTGAACGCAGTATTCACTGCGTAAATCTTCTGCGGTTTTGAACATACCCGCACGATCGGGGTCACAGACAATTTGAACAAAGCCCTCGCGGTCACGGAGGTCAATAAAAATCACACCGCCGTGGTCACGCCTGCGATTAACCCAGCCGCACAACGTGACCGTTTGCCCTAGCAAGGCATCGGTGACCAAACCACAATAATGAGAACGCATGACCATATCCAAGCTTTCAGTATCTTTGCCACACAGGGCGGGGGGGATCGGGGGTTATTGGGGGCAATTGGGCTGCACCACGCAGCCAGTGTCTGCTCTGTCAACCGCCCGGGATCACGGAGGCAAAATGTCCGGAGATGCAGTGGGCATGACAGAGCCCATGGACAGGACGTAGGTCAAGGCCTCATCCACACTCATGTTGAGCACAATGACTTCTGATTTTGGCAGAATCAAAAAAAAACCGCTGGTTGGGTTAGGGGTGGTGGGCACATAGACGCTAACCCAATCCGCTCCTAGGTGCTGCGCCACTTCTCCGCCCGGGATGCCTGTCTGAAAAGCGATCGTCCACATGCCGGTACGCGGATAAGACACCAGCAAGGCGGTGCGAAAGGCGTGGCCGTTGCTGGCAAGCAGGGTGTCTGAGACTTTTTTGACACTGTTGTAGATGGTTTTAAAAACAGGAATATGGGTAAACAGACGGTCCCACTGAAACACCCACCAGCGTCCGGCCACATGGGTTACCAAACCACCCGTGATCAACAAGCCGGTAAAAACCAGTACAACACCCAACCCCGGGACGTGTCGCAGGTGGTTCAGCGACGCACTGGCATCTGCAGGTACCAAAGCCTGCACACCGGTCAATAGTCCCCCAAAGATAGCATCCAGCAGACTGACCAGCCACGACAAAATCCAGATCGTGACCGCCAAGGGCAACCACACCAGCAGGCCGGTCAGCAAGTATTTTTTGAGTGGCACAAAATTCCTGACAGTTCGAAGCCTAATGACAGGCACAGCCATTACAACACCCACCCTTGGCAGGAGCTGCGTCTGTTTTGGGAGATGGGGAAGTGTCAGGGGCTTTATCGGGGGCTTTATCAGAGGTTGTTGCAGCCGGTGTTGCGGTTGTATCGGGGTCTTTGGGAGCTGCATCTGTAGCCGCAGCAGATCCAGCCTTAAAGTCCGTGGCATACCAACCGGAGCCTTTGAGATGAAAACCGGCAGAAGTCAACTGTTTCTTAAAGGTAGCCGCACTACAGGCTGGGCAAATCGCCAATTGGGGGTCTGATAGTTTTTGCAAAATATCCTTGGCAAAACCGCAGGACTCACATTGGTAGGCGTAAATAGGCATTGAAAAATATGGAAAGTTAGGGATGGGCGGGCCAAGGCGGCGGATTATAGGAAGCGTGACACCGACAAAAAATACCCATGGGTTCAACCATGACTTGTGAGCGATCGTGTGGGTCAGGAATGCGACAAAGCCTGTAGTGCCGTTAAAAGCTCTGGCACAGCCGTAAAGAGATCGGCTTTCAGACCCACATCTGCGACGGCAAAAATGGGCGCATCGGGGTCTTGGTTGATCGCGACGATCACCTTGCTGTCTTTCATGCCGGCTAAATGCTGGATGGCCCCGCTGATACCGACGGCGATATAAAGCTGTGGGGCGACGATTTTGCCTGTCTGACCCACTTGCCAGTCATTGGGCGCATAACCGGCATCGACCGCTGCACGGCTGGCTCCCAGTGCTGCTCCCAGTTGGTCTGCGAGAGGTGCCAACAAGGCCATGAACTTGTCACTGGACCCCAGTCCTCTGCCGCCGCTGACCACCACGCGAGCATCGCTCAGATCGGGCCGGTCAGTCTGGGGCAATGTACAGCCCAGGTGGGTGGTCTGGCCCACTGGGGCAACGGGTGTAAGGGGGCTGATAACCGCCTGGGCGTGCTCTGTTTGCGTTGCTGCGGCAAAAGCGGTAGGACGCACGGTCAGCACATGGGTAGCGTCCAAGCTTTGGACTGTGGCTATGGCGACACCGGCATAGATGGGGCGCAGAAACGTATCGGCACTCACGACGGCGGTGATGTCAGAAATTTGGGCGACATCCAGACAGGCCGCAACGCGTGGAGCGATATTTTTGCCATGAGCCGTGGCGGCAAACAGGATGTGGCTGTAGTTGGCGGCGATGGCGATGATTTGGGCGCTCAAGGTTTCAGCCAGACCCTGCGCAAGGTGCGCAGCGCAGGCGTACCAAACCTGGCTAACCCCCTGGATGCAGGCGGCAGCCTGTGCGGCGGCACTGGCGTTGTAACCGGCCACCAGGACATGCACGTCGCTACCGCACTGAAGCGCGGCGGTGACGGTGTGGTGTGTGGCGGGCAATAGCGCTACGTGATGGTGTTCAGCGATCACAAGGATGGACATTCAGATCACCTGTCTGGTTTTAAGTTGGTCGATCAACGCAGCGACATCAGGCACGGTGATGCCAGCGCGGCGTACAGGGGGTTCGGTGACTTTCAGGGTCTTCATGTGCGGACGCACATCCACGCCAAGGTCTGCGACACGCAAAATCTCAATCGGCTTTTTGCGTGCTCTCATCATGTTGGGCAGGGTCACGTAGCGAGGCTCATTCAGGCGCAAGTCTGCTGTGATGATGGAAGGCAGGGTGACGCACAGAGTCTCTTGTCCGCCATCAATCTCACGCACGACATTCGCCGTGGTGGCTATGGTGGCCGTACCGCCTGCAATGTCAATGCGGCTGGCAAACGTCGCTTGCGGCAAACCGGTCAGGGCCGAGAGCATCTGACCGGTCTGGTTGCAATCATCGTCAATGGCCTGCTTGCCTAGCAAAATCAGGTCGGGTTGCTCCCGTGCTATCAAAAAATTCAGCAATTTGGCGACAGCCAGGGGCTGTAGTTCTTCGTCAGACTCGAGCAAAATGGCGCGGTCAGCCCCCAGGGCCAAGGCTGTGCGCAAAGTGTCCTGGCACTGCAGACTGCCGCACGAAACCGCGATGATCTCGGTGGCGATGGATTTCTCGCGCAGGCGAACGGCCTCTTCCATGGCAATTTCGTCAAAAGGATTCATGCTCATTTTGACGTTAGCGGTATCTACTGCCGTGTGGTCGGGTTTGACGCGAACCCTCACGTTGTAGTCCACCACACGCTTGACGGCAACCAAAATTTTCATGACTGTGGGACTCCAGAGAATATAAAAAGACAGAACTTGGTTTTGTGAACGCTCCAGAGATCGAGCGATCAAGGATAAAAAGCCATGAGACGGTATCCAAGCACCTTGGGCCACGAAGGTTCAGACGTGACGTTCATTGCCAGCGCCACTTGCCAGTCAGCACCAGCAGCCAGGGTTGGCGTGGTGACACCCAGATCAGCGTGTGTCAAGACCCGCCGAATGATGGGCTGGTCGGCAAAATCAGTCAGTGTCAGTTCAACTACAGGCAGGGCTAGGGTGATCTGTGACGCATTTTTAAGGGTAAAACCCAGCCGATAGCCGTTTGGGCCAGCGTGGTCAAACCCCGCCGAATCGATGACCCAAGATTCAATTTGCATGGGGGCTGACAAAGTGCATTGCAAGGGGATGCAAAGCGACTGTAGAGACGGCTGTAGTTGTGGATACAACGCCGCCAGTTGGTTGCGTTCCACATAGACCCACTGCGCCGGCAAGCACAACGCCAGCATGATGGCCAATGCCCACAGCAAAGAGCGTGCCACCGGCCTGTGTCTAGGCGCTTCCATGGCAGGCTCACGCAAAAAAGAAACAGGGGGTACGACAGGATGGGCTGCGGAAGTCGACCCCGTGGACAGAACGATATCCTCAAAGGCCGCAGATAACGTCGGTGTCAGCGGTGTCAAAGGCGCAGTGTGGGCAATGGCAGACGTTGTAGCAGATGCAGTCGCTGGTGGGGCAGGGGACTCAGAGGGGGGGGTCTGGATCGTGGCATGAAACAGATGCTGGGAAGCATCAAAAATTTGGACGCACATCCCGCATTTAACCCATCCGTCCGAAATGCGCAATTGGTCGGGTACCACTTTGAACATGGTGGTGCAGGACGGGCAGCGGGTGATCATCGCCATAAGGACAACGTGCCCATCAACGTTTGGAGCAAGGTTTGGATCTAGGATGCTGTGCGACCATCAATATCCAGCCGTCTTCACGGTCCGTCACATTGAGTGCGCAGTAGGGCGCGTAAGCCGATTGAAGTTCATCGGCCTGGCGTGCCAGAATGCCCGAGAGCACCAGACTGCCGCCCGGCATGACGTAAGAGCACAGCAGGGGGGCCAAAACTTTGAGCGGTGTGGCCAAAATATTGGCCAGAACGGTCTGATGGACACCATGGGTTAAATCAGGCAGTCCGCAACGCAGTTGGACGTGATTGACTTGTGCATTGGCCAGCGCGGCATCGACAGCGGTAGGGTCAATATCGACCGCAGTGACATCGCAGGCTCCCAGTTTGGCGGCGGCAATCGCCAAAATGCCTGAACCACATCCATAGTCCAGCACACGGCCCAGGCCACCTGCGCCATCAGTGCCGTCCGCTGCCGCATGGCCGGCAATCCAGCGCAAACACATGCGGGTACTGGGGTGGGTGCCAGTGCCAAAGGCCAGTCCGGGGTCAAGATGGATCACGACGCGGGCCTGTGGCGGTGGTGTGTGCCAACTGGGAACGATCCAAAAGTCTGGGGTGATATCCACCGGCGCAAACTGCGACTGCGTCAGGCGCACCCAGTCCTGATCAGGAACGGATACCAAACCCGCAACAAGGCACTGCGCAAAAAAGTCCTGTTGCGCTAGGCCGGCCAAAGCGTCCTCAGCCAAGGCCCTGGAGTCAAACAAAGCCAAGACACGTGAATGCTGCCAGCCATCTTGGGGCGATGACAGCCCAGGCTCTCCAAACAGGGGTTGCTCGGCATCGGTCAGGGCATCTGCATCTTCGATGCTGACGCTCATGGCAGACAAATCGTCAAGGGCATCGCACAGAGGGTCTAAGTGCTGCGCATGGCAGACCAACTGAAGTTCAAACATCGTTAGGTAATCAGGACATCACGACATCACGACATCACCGCACGTGGTCGGCAAGCCAGGTTTCAAGGTAATGGATGTTGGTACCGCCCTCCATAAACTTGGCATCCACCATCAGCTCACGGTGAAGCGCAATGTTGGTGTTGATACCCTCGATCACGATCTCACCCAGCGCGGAGCGCATTCGCGCCAGGGCTTGTTCTCGGGTGTCGCCATGGACGATCAGTTTGCCGATCATAGAGTCGTAATGGGGCGGCACAAAATAATTGGTATAGGCGTGAGAATCAACCCGTACCCCCGGTCCGCCCGGCATGTGCCACAGGGTGATGCGTCCCGGGGACGGGATAAATTTGTAAGAGTCCTCCGCATTCAACCGGCATTCGATGGCGTGGCCACGGGTTTCAATCTGACGTTGCGTAAACGGCAGTTTTTCTCCGTAAGCCACCATGATTTGCGTTTTGACGATGTCAATGCCGGTCGTCATTTCGGTCACAGGGTGCTCAACCTGCACCCGCGTGTTCATCTCAATAAAGTAAAACTCGCCGTCCTCGTACAAAAATTCAAACGTTCCGGCCCCACGGTAGGCGATCTTTTTGCAGGCGGCTACGCAGCGTTCACCCACCCGTTCGATGGATTTGCGAGGAATGCCAGGGGCTGGGGCTTCCTCGATGACTTTTTGGTGGCGACGCTGCATGGAGCAATCGCGATCGCCCAGATAGACAGCATTCTTGAACTTGTCAGCCAGTATTTGAATTTCAATGTGACGCGGATTCTGGAGGAACTTCTCCATATAGACAGCAGGGTTGCCAAAGGCCGCGCTGGCTTCGCTTTTGGTGGTTGCGACGGCGTTGATCAACGCCGCCTCGGTGTGAACCACTCGCATTCCGCGTCCACCCCCACCGCCAGAAGCTTTGATGATGACGGGGTAGCCAACGGTCTTGGCGATGCGCTTGATTTGCACGGGGTCATCGGGCAGTGCGCCCTCCGAGCCAGGCACACAGGGCACACCGGCCTTCAGCATGGCCTGCTTGGCTGACACTTTGTCGCCCATGATGCGGATCGACTCAGGCGTGGGGCCGATAAACTGAAAGCCACTTTTTTCGACCCGCTCGGCAAAATCGGCGTTTTCGCTTAAAAAACCATAGCCAGGGTGGATGGCTTCAGCATCGGTCACCTCAGCCGCAGAGATGATGCCAGGCATGTTCAAGTAGCTTTGTGCTGAGGCCGCAGGCCCAATGCACACGGCCTCTTCGGCCAGTTTGACGTATTTGGCATCGCGGTCAGCCTCGGAATAGACCATAACGGCCTTGATGCCCAGCTCACGGCAGGCACGCTGAATGCGCAGGGCGATTTCGCCACGGTTGGCGACGAGTATTTTTTTGAACATGCTAATAGCTTAAGTCATAGCCTAAGTTCACTCAATGACGAACAGGGCTTGTCCGTACTCAACCGCCTGGCCGTTGTCCACCAGAATCCGCTTGACCGTCCCGGCAAGGTCGGTCTCGATCTCATTGAGAATTTTCATGGCTTCGATGATGCAAACGGTGTCACCGGACTTGACAGTAGTGCCTACGTCAACGAAGGGGCTGGCTTCAGGAGATGCCGAACGGTAAAAAGTGCCCACCATAGGGGATTTGATCGTGCGTTCAGGTGCAAGCTCTTGTGCTGGCGGCGACGGGGCATCGCCTACAGTGACGGTTGCAGGGGCGGGGGCTGGCATCACCGGAATGGTGACCGGCGAACTGGTCACGATGGGCAGGGCGACCGCTGGGACTGCGGCGCTTTTGACGATGCGAATTTTGCCTTCGGCCTCGGTGATTTCAAGCTCTGAAACATTGGAATCTGATACCAGGTCGATCAGGGCTTTGAGTTTTCTTAGGTCCATAAGTGTTGATGTTGATGCTGATGTTGATGCTGATGTTGATGCTGATGTTGATCGAAGGGCCATCACAGGGCCAACAAAATTGAAGACAAGCGACAACGGGACGAAAATACTGCTTGTGCGTTTTATTTACAACAAAACGACAACATTTGCGCTTATCTTACAACAAATGCAGTCATCACACAGAATTAACCATGCAAATGCACGTCATTGCCCTTGCGGATCGTCATGGTTTATGTGTAAGCATTTTAAGGATCGCGAGTGCCCACACACCGATGCGGTTTTGCGTAAGCCCTACAAAAGCACGTCCTAAAATCAAGATATGCACATTCACATCTTGGGTATTTGCGGAACATTCATGGGCGGACTAGCGGCCCTGGCCAGCCAAGCCGGCCACACCGTCACCGGTTGCGATGCCGGTATCTATCCGCCCATGAGCGACCAGTTGTGTGCATTGGGCATCGAGGTGACCGAGGGATTTGGGTTTGACCCTTTGGCACGGACACCTGATATGTTTGTGGTGGGCAACGTTGTCAGTCGCGCCCGTCTGCCTGACGGCAGTCCTAAATTTGCGCTGATGGAGGCCATTCTGGATGCCGGCCTGCCTTACACCAGCGGGCCACAGTGGCTGTCCGAGCATATTTTGCAGGGCCGTCACGTGTTGGCCATCGCAGGTACCCACGGCAAAACTACCACGACCGCAATGACGGCCTGGATTTTGGAATATGCCGGCTTGCAACCCGGGTTTTTGGTGGGCGGTGTACCGCTTGATTTTGGCGTATCCGCCAGACTGGGCACAGGCCGCCCGTTTGTCATTGAGGCGGACGAATACGATACCGCTTTTTTTGACAAACGCAGCAAGTTTGTGCATTACCGCCCCCGAACGGCTGTGCTCAACAACCTTGAGTTTGACCACGCCGATATTTTTGACGACCTAGCGGCCATTGAAAGGCAGTTTCACCATCTGGTTCGCACCGTGCCCGGGGCAGGGCCGCATGGCGGTGGCCTGATCGTGGTCAATGGCCTTGAAGAAAGCTTGGTGCGGGTGCTACACACAGGCTGCTGGAGCGATGTTTGCAGCTTTGGCGCGGCCAACAGCGACTTTGTGGCCATTGCTAGCCCTTGCAGCCTGCAAAATTTTGAGGTGCTGCATCACGGACAGTCGGTGGGTCGTGTGGTGTGGCAGCTCTCGGGGGTACATAACCAACAGAATGCCCTGGCCGCCATTGCGGCAGCGTGGCATGTCGGCGTGGCCCCTAGCCTGGCCGTGCAAGCCCTGGCGCAATTCAAAAATGTCAAACGCCGATTGGAGGTGCGCGGAGTTGTTCAGACCCCAGCGGGAGCCATCACGGTCTATGATGACTTTGCCCACCACCCCACGGCCATCCGCACCACAGTCGATGGCTTGCGCCACACCATCAAGACCGGTGAGCGCATTTTGGCGGTGTTTGAGCCGCGTTCCAATACCATGAAGCTGGGTACCATGAAGTCTCAACTGCCCTGGAGTCTTGAGCATGCTGACCTGGCTTTTTGCCACAGTGCTGGCTTGGATTGGAATGCCTGCGCGGCCCTGTGCCCGATGGGCACACGCGCCACCGTTAGTGCTAACCTGGCTATCTTGGTCAAACAGGTATGCGATGCCGCCAAGGCCGGTGACCACATTCTGTGCATGAGCAACGGCAGCTTTGGTGCAGTTCACACCCGATTGTTGCTGGCGCTGCAAAACACAAATAGCCAGTACAGATCATCTGGCGAGCATTGAGCGTTATGCGGCCTTGAACAGCGCTGGCATCAGGCGTTTGGATTTGATGTTGCGGCGCACCCCATTGTGAACAGCGGCTGATTCCCAGGGCAGCGGGGCATCAGATGTCGCCGCAGGCTCGTAGGGTTTGTCAAAAAATGGGTCGCAGGGGGTGGTGTATTTGGCAGCATGGTGGGCAAAGGGGGGACTATTGCTGTTGCTATTGCTGCTGCGAGCCATGCGTTGGGGACTGTCAGCCCAGTCAGCGCGGCGTGACGCATCTTCGCGGTACATGCGACGACCGTCATTGATGTGGCCTTGGCGGCGAATGTCAGGCAGGTTTTCTTCAAACTCAAAGGCTTCGATTTCGATCTTGGTCTTGAGCAACTTTTCAATGTCAGAGACCAAACGGGCATCGGTGTTCGACACAAAACTCACGGCCAGACCTTCTGCGCCCGCCCGTCCGGTGCGGCCAATGCGATGAATGTAGTCCTCGGCGTTGTACGGAATGTCAAAATTAAACACGGCGGGCACGTCCTTGATGTCCAGACCGCGTGCAGCTACGTCGGTACAGACCAGCAAATCAACAGCCCCTGACTTGAAAGATTCAAGTGCCTTGAGGCGATCATCTTGGCTTTTGTCACCGTGCAAAGCGGTAGTTTTGAGACCTTCATGCTCCAGAGAGCGCGCTAGTCTGGCGCATCCCAACTTGCTGTTGACAAACACAAAAGCTTGTTTCAGTGTACGCTGGCGCAAAATTTGGTGCAGGGCGTGGCGCTTGTCGTCATCACCTACGCTGTAAAAATGCTGCTCCACAGTGGAGGCTGCGGCGTTGGATCGGGCGACCTCAATGGTGACGGGATTTTGCAGATAACTGCCGGCCAGGCGCTTGATCTCGGGCGAAAACGTGGCCGAAAAAAGCAGTGTGGTGCGTTTGCCCGGCAAAAAGCTCAGAATGCGTTGCAAGTCGGGCAAAAAACCAATGTCCAGCATCCGGTCGGCCTCGTCAAGCACCACGTACTCCACTTGATTGAGCACGGTATTTTTGGCTTCAATGTGGTCCAGGAGTCGGCCTGGTGTGGCCACCAGGATTTCAACCCCTTTTTTAAGTTCTGCGGTCTGAGGTTTCATGTCCATCCCGCCAAATACCACGGCGCTGCGCAGCCCTGTGTATTTGCCGTAAAGCTTGATCTGGTCTGCCACCTGGTCAGCAAGCTCTCGGGTGGGCAACAACACCAGCGCCCGCACAGGGTGACGTGCCGGCGATGCCGAGGTATTTTCGTATTGCAGCAGTCGCTGCAACAGGGGCAAGGCAAAGGCTGCGGTCTTGCCGGTGCCAGTCTGCGCGGCACCCATGACATCGTGGCCTTGCAGCACGACGGGAATGGCCTGGGCCTGAATGGGGGTCATCGTGGTATAGCCCATCTCGCTGACGGCGCGTGCAAGCGGGGCGGCCAGTTGCAATTGGGCAAAGGCCATGATGGGGGTGCAAGAGGAAAGTTCTGTGGGGGGGGGCAAGGTGGGGGCGGTCATTGAAGCCAGGTTAAATTGCTATCAATCCGATAGCAGGAGATGCCCGTCAGCAGGGCATTGGAGGGGAAAATGATGCACGATTATCCTTGATCTGTGGCGTGATCTGCGGCGTGATCTGCGGCGTGACAAGCGGTACATCCAAAACGTCCGAAATAGGCATAAGCCAAGCCAAAGACGACCCCCAATGTGGGCAGGGCACATCCCCACTGAGGCGACCATTGTGCCAAAGCGTGGTACAGGCCTATGCCCAAAAGCCACAGAGCAGCAGCCGTCCAATCGACGGTTGCCTTTGACCTTAAGTGGCCGTCCGTGCTGCACCATCGGCCCAAAATCACGCCATACAAGGGCACAAAGACCGAGCTGAGCAAAAGTAGAAAAGGCTCAAGACGGTGCATGGGCAGCACCAGGGCCAGGCCCGTACACACCAGTCCCAGTCCAACGCTCCACTGCCTCAGACTGACCGAGGGCAGCAGACTGTTGGCCGATACCGCACCAGAATAAACATCGCCATAAGCGTTGTCGATCTCATCCACCAAGATCAACCCCAGAGCGACCAGTCCGCCTTGCGCCAACAGCAAGGTACTGACCAGATCAGCCCCAGGAGCCGCCCCACTGACCACCAGAACGCCCAAGGCGTAACACCAGATGTTGGCCAGGCCGTAGCCCAGCCAGGTGCCCCCCAGAGCACTGCGCCCGTTTTGACCAAAGCGGGCGTAGTCAGCCACCAGCGGTAACCACGAGATGGGCATGGCGATCACCAAGTCCACAGCGGCCCACAGGCCCATGCTGCCGTCCCCCGGTCTGGCCCAAAAAGTAGCCAAGCCGTGGGGCTGCAAGGCACTGATAAATTGCCAACTGAGCCACAACAGTGAGGCCACCACCAACGGCAAAGCCGTCCGTGCTATCCACCGGCGAACAAGCTGCGTCATGGAACCTGCTAGAAGCAGGGTCAAGAGTCCGCCCCACAGCAAGGTGGTGATGACCTTGCTGGTTGCGCCTGCATCTGTAAGACCCAGAGATGACCGGCCTATGGCGGTGCTGCCGTCGCGCATGATGACCAGTTCAAACGTAGTCCAACCGACAAGCTGCAAAATGTTGAGCAGCACAGGCAGTCGTGCAAACGTGCTGCCAAAGGTCACGTGCATCAGGCCGGCACTGGACAGTCCGCTGTCGCAGCCCAATTTGGCCGTCCACGCCAACAGACCAGCTCCTAGCAGAGACCCCAACACGATGGCCACAGCAGCATCGCGGCTGCCCACGGCAGGCACCAGGTAGGCACCCACCTGAATAACCAGCAGGCCTACACCCAGACTAAACCAGAGCGACGCGTGATCGCGCCATTTGAAGACGCGCTGAGAGGGTGACACGGGGGTCAGGGTGGATGGGCCATTGACCTGAACCAAGGAGGGTGTTGAGGATGGCGGTGATGATGACATGGGATGATTCTGCTTAAAAGGGAGCCAAAATGGAGACGGCTCAGGCCTTGGCCTGTGTTTGTTCGCGTCCCAATGATGAATCAAAAATGAGGAAACAAAAATGAATCTTTCGAACTACTTTCGCAGTCATATTCGCACTGTTCCAAACTGGCCTGCGCCCGGTGTGCAGTTTCGTGACATCACGTCGCTGCTGCAAGATGCTCAGGTTTATCGGGTGCTGATGGATACCTTTGTGCAGCGCTACTTGACCCCCGGGATGCGCCCTGATGTGGTGGCGGGGCTGGATGCCAGGGGGTTTATTTTGGGTGCTGTGGTGGCCTATGAACTGGGGCTGGGGTTTGTGCCCATACGCAAAAAAGGAAAATTGCCCTTTGAAACTGTCACTGAAAGTTATGACTTGGAGTATGGCAGTGCCACGGTTGAGCTTCACATCGATGCCATTACGCCTGGTCAAAGGGTGCTGTTGATGGACGATCTGATCGCCACAGGTGGCACCATGCTGGCCGGCAAAAAACTGCTGGAGCAATTGGGCGGGGAAGTTATTGAGGGTGCAGCCATCGTTGATTTGCCAGAGCTAGGGGGGTCAGACAGACTGCGTGCAAACGGCTTATCCTTGTTTACATTGGTGGATTTTGCCGGCGGGTGACCTGAACCCCTTGGGGCGGTACGCCTTGGCTGGGGGTGAAGGCAGATCACAAATCACCGTACTGGGTGCTGCTTAGCGGTGATGCCGGGTAGTTGTCATCATTTTCAAGCACCAAAGTGTCCGCAAAACCTTGGGATTCAGGCGGGTGACGCGGCCCTGAGGTGATCTGTTGGCCCAGACTGCGGGGGGCTGTGCCCTCTGCTGCGGGGGCAAGTGCCCGTTTGAAGGCCAGAACCTCATCCGGGCTGATAGGCTCAAAAGGGCTGCGTTTGACTGTGGCAGGGGCAACAGGCGATGCCGCTGAACGGGGGGGGGTAGCCACACGGGCTTTGTGGTCGATCTCAGGCGTGGCTGCTGTCGCACGCACAACCTCGGGTTGCGGGGGGTGTTGCGCTTGCTGTACACGGCCCACCGTCGTGACGGGGGTGTTCACACGCCAATAGATCGCGATCACCCGCAAGTCGTGACGCTCTCCTGCTGTCCTGGCGATCAGGCTTTCAATCTCCATAAATTTGTCAGTGGGCAATGCCAGACGTTCCAACAGATCGACCATGATCAAAAATTGCCGTCCCAGGGTGTCAAGCGATAAAACCTTGAATTTGTAACTGGCAGCCAAAACTTCAGACCGCAGCATGATTTCGCGCACCACCTGGTAGAGCTGTTCACGTCGATCCTGCCTGTTTACCTTGAGGTTAGAGGGGGTGGGGACGTTTCGACCGGCAGGGACGGGTGACGGTGGTGTCATCCGGTTTGCCACGGGCAAAGTGCTGCGGCGCGGCGCGGCCCATTGTTTGAATAACCATTTAAAACCAAACATGATCAACTACCTTTGAAAGGCCACCTGGCCCGCTTATTTGCCGATACAAAATTGGGAGAATATCACCCCCAGCAAGTCGCCCGGGGTCAATGCTCCGGTGATCTCAGCCAAGGCGTTTTGGGCCAGACGCAACTCTTCGGCTAATAGCTCTGGCATTAGCACGGGCTGCATCAGATGGCTGAGCGCTCTCTCCAAATGCTGTTTGACCTGTTCCAAAGCCTGCACATGGCGTACACGGGCCATCAAGACCCCCTCGGCGTTGGGTTGTCTGCCGGCAACTTGCAAGATATGTTGTCGCAAGTTCTCCAATCCATCGCCAGTTTTGGCAGACAAGACCACGCCAGCCGGCCGATCATGCCAGTACGCAGGCGGCGCGGCATCGGCCTTGTTCCAGACATCGACCAACACCCCATGACGGGACTTGTTTTTGGCAAGATGGCTTGCCAAATCTGCATCAGTTGCCGCATATTCTGTCGCATGCAGGCGGGTTAAATCGTGGATGAACAGCACTACATCGGCTTGTGCTACGGCATCGTGGGTACGTGCCATGCCGATTTGTTCAATCAGGTCTGCGCTGTTGTCGTGGCTGGATCGCAGCCCCGCTGTGTCCTTCACGTGGATGGGGATGCCATCGATCTGGATGGTTTGCTGGATCACGTCCCGCGTGGTGCCCGCGATGGGCGTGACGATGGCCAACTCTGCGGCAGCCAAGGCGTTGAGCAGCGACGATTTGCCCACGTTGGGCTGGCCGGCGATCACCACTTGCAGACCCTCTCGCAACAAGACCCCCTGGCGGGTTTTTTGCATCAAGGCATCCAGACTGTGCTGCAATCTGCCGAGCTGTTCCACAGCGTCGGTAGGTATTTGCGGGTCAAAGTCTTCATCTGGAAAGTCAAGGGCGGCCTCAATGTGTGTGCGCAGGTGTGTCAGATCGCCCTGCAAGCGATTGATCTGTTGTGAAAACTCGCCGGCCAGTGAGCGACTGGCGCTGCGGGCGGCGGCCTCAGTGCTGGCATCGATCAAGTCGGCGATGGCCTCGGCCTGGGTCAGGTCGATCTTGTCGTTCAAAAAAGCCCGCTCAGAAAACTCGCCGGGATGGGCCAGTCGCAGATGCGGCAAACACGGCAAACAGGGTTGATCCGCATCGTCGAACTCGCAAGCGGCAGACAAACAGCGTGCCAACAACAATTGCAGTACCACAGGACCACCGTGGGCCTGAAGCTCAAGCACGTCTTCGCCGGTAAAAGAATGCGGTGCCGCAAAATAAAGAGCCAGTCCAAAGTCGATGGCCGTGCCGTCGGCATCTAAGAAAGCGGTGTAAGTGGCTTCACGCGGGCGCAAAACCTTGCCGCACAAGCGCTTGGCCAAAGGCATCAGCCCCTTGCCACTGACGCGCACCATGCCCACTGCTGCCCGGCCCGGGGCCGTGGCGATGGCGACAATGGGGTCTGGGTGTATGTGCGATGCCACGGTTAAAAAAGCTTAAAAAGGCTTAAAAAGGCTTAAAACGTGGGCCAGTGAAATTTGGGGGGAACGCCCATGCGGACGTTGATCAGCCACTGTTGGGCGATCGACAGCACGTTGTTGGTGATCCAGTACAGCACCAGCCCTGCCGGGAAAAAGAAGAACATCACGCTAAACGCCAGCGGCATAAACCACATCATCTTGGCCTGCATGGGGTCAGGGGGTTCGGGGTTAAGCGATGTCTGTAGCACGGTGGTCAGTGTCATCACCAAGGGCAGAATGTAAAAGGGGTCAGGTGACGATAGATCGTGAATCCAGCCTATCCAGGGCGCATTGCGCATCTCCACACTGGCCAACAACACCCAATAGAGCGCGATGAATACCGGAATCTGGATCACGATGGGCAGGCATCCTCCCATGGGGTTGACCTTTTCTTCGCGGTACAGGCGCATCATCTCTTGTTGCATCTGCTGGGGGTTGTCCTTTAGACGCTCGCGCATGTCCATGATTTTGGGGTTGATCGCCTTCATTTTGGCCATGCTGGCGTAAGCCTTTGCGTTCAACCAGTAAAACCCGGCTTTGAGCAGCACCACCAATGCCACGATGGCCCATCCCCAGTTGCCGATCACAGTGTGTAGCAGATCAAGCAACCAGTACAGGGGCTTGGCCAGAATGGTCAGCCAGCCGTAGTCTTTGACCAGTTCCAGCCCGGGGGCAAGGGATTCCAGCACTTTTTCCTCTTGAGGGCCGGCAAAAAAACGGGCCTCTATGGTTTTGCGTGCACCTGGAGCGATGGGTTCCAGTGGGGCGATCATGCCCACAGCGTAGAGATTACCGGACAGTTTGCGCATAAACAGCTCGCGCTTGATGCCGTCGGCCAGCATCCAGGCACTGGCAAAGTAATGCTGAACGATGGCCACGTAGCCGTTGGACGAGGACCTTTCAATGTCAATTTTGTTTTTGTCAATGTCAGCAAATTCAACCTTTTGGTATTTTTTGGCATCGGTATAAACCGCAGGGCCTGTAAATGTTGAATAAAACGAAGACTCACCCAAGGGCTTGCTGCCGTGACGCACCAGTTGCAGATAGAGCTGTGGGGCCACCGCTGCCGTGCCCATGTTTTCAATCTCATGCCTAACCGCTACGGCGTAGCTGCCGCGCGTCAGGGTATAGGTTTTAAGCAGTCTGACCCCACCCTCCACGGGTGACTCAAACTTGAGTTCAAGGGTGTTGCTGCCGTCTTGCAAGGTGCGAAGACCTTTCATCAGCGTCATGCGGGATTTGTGGGTGGGCAAAGCACCTGCGTCACCCCCGCTCATGCTGGCGATCAAGCCGGATTGCGCCAGGTACGTGTGGTCAGCGGTGTTGTCCAGCAAGACAAAGTTTTTACCAACAGGTTTGCTTTTGTCGGCCATGTCCACATGCTTTAACAATTCGGCCCGAACCAGCGACCCGCCCTCGGTGTCGAGTGTTAGCTTGAGCACATCGGTCTGGACCTCTATCGTCTGATGCTCTGCCTCATGGGTCTGTGTGGGTAAATCAGTCGTAGTCCCGGCAGGCACTGGGGTATTTGTTATCGAATGCGACGCAACTGGCACGCCGTCACGGGCGGCTGTGCTGGCAGGTAGCCGCGTTGGGTCTGCCGTCTGAGTGGAATGTGCAAAAAAAGTGGCAGGGCGACCGTTATAAACCTGCCACTGATCCCACAACATCACGATTGAAAAACCAAAAATCACCCACAAAATGGTGTGCCTAATATCGTTCATACAATTTATACAATTTTCATGGTCAAAAAAGACAGAGAAACTAATTACAATAAGTTAAATACGTTATTTAATTAATAAAAATCGCGCCAACGCACGTCTTGCTTGCATGGGGTGCTATCATTATTATATTTGTAAAGCATTTAACTTTTTGTGGATACACACAAGGCATCAAGGCGGTCAGACTTCACGATGGGGTTTGGTGGTACTGCCAGGCACGGGGTCAACCCCTCCAGCGCACCAGGGGTGACAGCGAACCACGCGGGCGAGTGTGAGGCCCATGCCCCTGACAGCACCGTGCCGTTGCAAAGCCTGTAGCGCATAGGCTGAGCAAGAGGGCTGAAACCGGCACGATGAGCCCAGGCAAGGGCTGATCAGCAGACGATAGCCCGTGATCAGCCAGGTCAGCAGTCGCACCATCATGTCGTTGCAGGTTTCGTAGTCGACCGCGACACCGCACGTACCAACAATTGCAAAAGCTCGCTGCGAACAGCGGCCTTCAAAGCTTCTGAAGTGGCACTGACAAAGTGCTGACGGTCAAAGCCCGCGCAAAGGCGTACTGCGTAGGCAGCAGGTGGTAAAGACGAATGGAAACCCGCGCTCACGCTGTAAATTTGTCGACGGATGGTGTTGCGGGTAACGGCACGCTTAGCCCAGCGTTTAGGGAGGATCACACCCAGCCACACATCGTGCAGGCCAAACAAGGGCATGGGCGACGATTGACAGGCTGCGGCATCCAACGCCACCTGGTGCAAGACAAAATGCACGGTTCGCGCCAAAGCCCCACCTGCTTGTACCGCCAGAAACTGGCGATGAAACCGGATGCGTTGCAATTGTCAGCCGCTACGTGGTTACTGGCCGCAGCCCAAAACCAAGCCACAAACCATCTCTGAAGCCCTCATGCTGAGGCCGTACCGGTATTGGTCAAACGGCCAGGCGCTTGCGACCCTTGGCACGGCGAGCATTGATGACGGCGCGACCGCCACGGGTTTTCATACGGGCCAAAAAGCCGTGAGTACGGGCACGGCGAATTTTGGAGGGTTGGTAAGTGCGTTTCATTGCGTTTATTCCTGGGAATCTGAGACAGCCCGTGCCAAATAGCCTACAGCAGACGACACACGGCATACGGTCAAGAGGGGGTGTTCGCCCCCGGGCGGCGGCGAACCGAGGATTATCACCAACTTTGGACTCGTCACTGACGAGACTCCGGCTATCAGACCCTGACAAGCGCGGACGACAATGCGTCTCGACCGTAGGCAGTTGTTTGTCCTGCGAAAAATTCCAAAGTATTGCTCCCACAGTGCGCCATGTCACCCTCTCAAGCCGCCACAGATCCTTCAGACCGCATGTTCAAAATGGCCGCCAAGTTATTTGGCGTTCTGTCTGCACCCACGCGGCTGAAAATCATCAAAAGTGTGTGTGATTCAGAGAAAAATGTCAGCGAATTACTGAGCGAAATCAAAACGACTCAGCCCAATATGTCGCAACACCTCAATACCTTGTACAGGGCCGGGATTTTGGGTAAACGCCGTGATGGCGTGCAAATTTATTACAGGGTGATCGATTCGCGTGTCACCGCTTTGTGTCACTCGGTCTGCTCACAAGTTCACACGGACAGCCCCACCGTACCGTAACCGTTTAGACCCCCCATGCCAAATGCAGTCACTCCAGTGGAGGCAAACAACATTTGTCATTCCCGCGAAGGCGGGAATCCAGTGTTTTTGGATGTTAAAGGATGCACATGAAGTCTGGATTCCCGCCTTCGCGGGAA
>CAIJOK010000076.1 GCA_903822205.1 uncultured beta proteobacterium
GACAGCAGCACTACGAAGAACAGCAGCTTGCACGCAGTGTGGCTGCACTCAAACGTCGGGCCACAACACTGGGCTTTGTGCTTACACCAGTGGCAGCAGGAGCCTGAAAATCTGGGACAGTGAGTTTTGTTTCTTGTGAGACCTTTCAAGCGGCCTCAAGTTTGTACGCCGGTTGTGGCCAATCGTGTTGGCATGCCTGGTGCTGGTCAGCACGCTGGCCGTGACCGCTGTGGTGTGGCATCAGGCCAAACTGGATGCCGAACGCTGGGTGCAACAGGGCTTTCAGCACGACACCAGCGACATCAAAAGCAGCATTGAACGGCATCTAGCGGCCCAGGCTTTGCTGCTCAAGGGCTTTGCAGGGCTTTTCGACACCTCTGACAAGGTATCACGCCAAGCATTTCATGCCTATTACGCGTCCTTAGGCTCTGCTCTGAGTGAATCTGGGCAAATGGGCGTGGCATTTGTGGAGCAGGTCAGCGCCAAAAACCTGGCCAGCCACATCGCAGCCGTGCGCCGAGAGGGTCTGCCTGACTACATTGTCAAACCCGACACACCGCAAGATGTCTATTGGCCTGTTGTCTATTTTGAACCCCTGACACCCGATCATCGCAAGGTGCTGGGCTTTGACTTCTACGCTGTGCAGACCGATCGATCGGCCATGGCAAGTGCCCTTGACAAGGCCACGATCTTCATCTCAACCCAACGGGTACCCCAGGAAAATGTTGATGCCCATACGCCAGATTTTGTCATGCACCAGCCGGTGTATCGGCGCGGCGCAGTGATGGGAACGCCAGCGCAACGCCGTGCCCAATTTTTGGGCTGGGTAGATGCGCCGTTTCGCATGGCCGACTTTGTGGCCCACGCTCTGCCCAAGGGAACCAACGGTATTGATCTGGACATTTTTGACGGCAGCACGCCGTCTCAGTCCGGCCTGATGTTTAACTCAGGTGGCTCTTCAGGTTTGGACGGTACATCGCAATTCAACAGTGTCGTGCCTTTGGTGTTTGGTGAACACACCTGGACTTTGTTATTTCACTCGCCGCCGGGTTATGCGGCATCCTATTTGACACAAAAACCCCAACTGATGGCTGTTGCTGGTGTCTTGGTGAGTAGCTTGCTGTGCTTGCTGACTGCGAGCATCAGCTTGGCTGCACGCCGTTATCACGCCACCGCGATGGAACGTGCAATCCAGTTTCAGGCACTGCAATCGTCCATGTCATTGCTTCAACGCGCAGAAAAAGCTGCGCAGGCTGCCAACCTTGCCAAGTCCGAGTTTCTGGCCAACATGAGCCATGAAATTCGCACCCCCATGAACGGTGTGATCGGCATGGTTGATCTATTACAGCAAACCGATTTGAACCACGAACAAAACCGTATGCTGGGCATCATCCAACAGTCCTCACTGGCCCTGCTGGGCATCTTGAATGACATTTTGGATTACTCCAAAATTGAAGCAGGCAAACTGACCATTGAACATATCGCCACGCCACTGCACGAATTGGCACACGAAGTGGTGCAACTGATGACGGGCATGGCCAAAACCAAGTCCGTTGATTTATCGGTGTGGGTTGCGCCCGAATTACCGCAGTGGGTTTATGCTGACCCCATCAGGCTGCGCCAGGTGTTGATCAACCTGATCGGCAATGCCATCAAGTTCACGCGAAACCGCACGGACCACATCGCACGGGTGGCTTTGCGGGTGGAACCCTACACACCTGACGGTGGACACCCCTGCGTCCATCTGCGTGTGATCGACAACGGCGAAGGCATGAGCGACGAAGTGGTTCAACGCTTGTTTCAACCCTTTACCCAGGCCGATGCCAGCACATCGCGCAAACATGGCGGCACCGGTCTGGGACTGTCCATCAGCAGGCAACTGCTCCAACTGATGGGCGGCCAGATACGGGTACACAGCAAGATGTTTGAAGGATCAGAATTTACGGTGGAGTTGCCCCTGATTGAGGCCCCCCCGGGGCGGCTGCATGGTGTCGTTTCTGAACGCAAAACGCTCACCAAAAGACAAGCACCCAGTATTGAGCAAGCCGCCGCCAGCGGGCAACTGATATTGCTGGCCGAAGACAACGAAACCAACCGGGATGTGATAGCCGCACAACTGCGCTTGTTGGGCTATGCCGCAGAGGTGGCCGAAGATGGTGTGACCGCACTCGAAAAATGGCGAACTGGCCGCTTTGCCCTGCTGATGACCGATTGCCAAATGCCTTTGATGAACGGCTTTGATCTGACCGCCTTGATTCGCATTGAAGAGGGGCCAAATCACCACAAGCCCATCATTGCCGTGACGGCCAGCGCCATGCCCAGTGAGTACCAGCGTTGTGTGGACAGCGGCATGGACGACTATTTGAGCAAGCCTTTGCGCATGGACGAACTGGGGCGCATGCTGGCCAAATGGTTGCCGCTGGCGGCATCAGACGTGTCTGATGCACCGCTTGCAAGCCCGTTGGCAGAGAGCTGCAGCAACAGCAACAGTCACCCCCCCGCACCCGATGTGCCCATTTGGTATGCCAACGCACTGAACGAATTGCTGGGTGATGACTTTGACATGCAGCAGCGTTTGCTCGCCAAATTCTTGAAGAACGCCTGCACCCAGGTCAAAGTACTCAACTATGCTGCACAGATGGGCGACCTACAACGCTTGGCCGAAGTTGCACACACGCTTAAATCCGCTGCACGCACCGTTGGGGCCTTGGCGCTGGGCTCTCTTTGCCAGCAAATGGAAGAGGCTGCCACGGCCAAAGACAGTGCCGTGTCTTTGGCGCTGACCGCTGGCCTTTCTGGTTCTTTTGAACCGTTGAAAGAGGTGATTCAGGCGCACCTCCGTAGGTCAGATTGCGTCCCGATGTGATGTCCCAAGGTAATGTCCCAAGGTAATGTCCCAAGGTGATGCTCAGAGAGTGAGCTGGGCAAAGGTATTGGAATCAGGCATGGCACTCAGCGACACGACTGCCGACATTGCCATACAACCCCAATTCAGCATTTCCGGCTTCCCACTTAAAGCGGGACACCTTGCAATATCAATGGGTTACGTTTTATTCGCTCACGTGGTTTTCTTGGCCGTGGAAGCTCACCCATTTGGCCGATTAGCCATTCAAAGACATCAGGAAACGGAGAACCAAACAGA
>CAIJOK010000077.1 GCA_903822205.1 uncultured beta proteobacterium
AGCATTTGCGGCACGCCGCATCTGCTCATTTGCAGGAGCCTTATGGGGAGTTTCGATCAGAAGGCGTAACAGACTAACCAGCACGTCCTTTTGCGCTTTGCGGGGGAGTGTGCCAAAAACAGAAAGCAATTGTTGAGCGGCAGTATTCATCGTTGAATTTTAGCTGACCAATTTTCAGATGAACGATGCGCTTCGTACCTCAGCGCATCCTATCGTGCTGGTGTGTACCCGCCAGACAATATCGTCTTCACGATCACGCAGGTCATCACTGACGTAGCTACCGCTGACCTTTTCAAGGGTTTTCATATCAAATCCCGCACATATCGGTATGCGAAAAAATGTTTTTGTAGCTGTTGTCGTGGTGGTTCAAGTAAACCACAACATCACGGCTTATTCACCCAAAATCCCATGCCTGCATTCAGCAGTTGATGGGTCGCCGTAAAGTCAAGATAACCCTTGCTGATAATATAGTCCGTCAATACCGTGCCACCTTTGGCCTCAAGTTGTGGCGAATAAAAATACCATTTTGATTTGGGATTGTCCCAGGCCCACAGCGTGGTCAGATTAAAAACACCAGCCACGGGCGGCGAGATGCTCAGGGCACTGTTAAATCCACCGGCTTTCAAAGCCTCGCCGATGGCGATCAAATTCCATCCCGCAGCCAGTGCCTTTGTGCCGCCAGGCTGAAAGTTCATGCCACGTACAGCCGGGCCATTGGGCAGGGTGACGGTCAAGGGTTGCTTGACATTGACCCAAAAGCCTTCACCCGCTCCAACAGCACCCAACACGGCGTAGCCCTTGCCTGCGGCGTAGTTTTGCAGGTCTTGCGCCGTCATGGTGGGTGTGTAAAACTGCCATCCGTTTTTGGGTGCATCCCACTTCCAGACGGTGGTTACGCGGGTGGTGTCACTAAAGAACGAGGCCACGGGCAGCGATACATTCCATCCATTGCCCAACAGGTTCCAACCAGTGGACAGGGTAAGAGTTTGGCCTACCTGTGTTGTGGTCGTTGGGGCTCGCACGAGGAGAACCTGATTGGCACTGCTCTTACCGTCGCTGTACGCACCGCCGCCAGCGGCGAAAGAAACGAACCAAGCGTCGCTCGAATAGCCGGAAACAGCCGAAGCCGACCATAAACCAAACTCACTCGTATCAGGAAATATCGAGGTGTTAATGGCCCAACTAGTCGCGTTGTAGTCCACCAGACTGATTAACTCGTCCGCTGTGGGCAATCGCCAGTCAGTGTACCCCCCCAGACCGTTGCTGACTGCTTTAGCCTGCTCCCATGTGTACTCTCCTGCTGTACCCGTACAGCGCCCAGCGGCGCTGAAGGTTTGGCCCACGGCACAACGCTGCCACATCAGCCCTGTGGGGGTATGCGTAACCGTGCCGTCGCCGTGGTCCACATAGTCACTGGCGGGGCGCGAAACATCCAAAAGGTTAAAAGACTGTCCGGCCCGCACGAGGCGAGCCTGGCGGCTGTCGCTCTTACTGCCGCCGTACGCGTAGCCATAGTAGAAATTGACGACCCAAGCGCTGCTCGAATAGCCGGAATAGGCCGAGGCCGACCAGAAATACGACGAGCTAGTGCCAGGAAAAACCACCGAGTTGATCGCGAGGTTGAATACCGAACGATCCACGATGGTCTGAAGCTCACGGACATTGGGTAAACGCCAATCACTTTGCCCTGCAAAGGTAGTCGTACCCGTCAGTGCATTGGCCTGATCAAAGGTGTAGGTGCTGTCCGTTCCTGTGCAGGTTTTTCCGTCCCATGTCTGCCCCATCGCACATCGCATCCACACCAGCCCCGTGGTGGGGTCGGTCACTGTGCCGTCCCCGTTGTCGGTGTAGTTTTTTGTGGTTGATACAACGGTCGTTGTGGTAACTGATGCTGTGGTGGTCGTTGTTGGCGCTACAGTAGTGGTAGTCGTTGCCGCAGTTGTCGTCGTTGTTGGTGCTACCGTGGTCGTTGTGGTGACTGATGCGGCGGTTGTCGTTGTAGGTGCTACTGTGGTGGTAGTCGCTGCCGCAGTTGTCGTCGTTGGCGCTACAGTAGTGGTAGTCGTTGCCGCAGTTGTCGTCGTTGTTGGTGCTACCGTGGTCGTTGGGGCTACTGCTGTTGCGACTCGCACGAGGCGAACCGAATTGAAATCACCCTTGCTACAACGAGAACTGTAGCTACCGGATGACAAAATGACGCACCACGCCATGATCGAATCTTCGACATTAGGCGACCCCGTCCAAAATGTGAAGGACGAAATCAATTCGGGAGAAGCGGGAAAAGCGGGAAACACCCTGGTGTTAAAAGCTGGGTTGTACGCGCTATAGTCAACCAGAGTGAGTAACTCGTCCACGGTGGGCAATCGCCAGTCAATATGCCCTGCAAGACTGCTGCTTAATTGTGTAGCCTTATCCCATCTGTACGTGTCTGCGGTGCCCGTACAGCGCCCTGCGCTTAAAGTTTCGCCCACGGCGCAACGCTGCCACATCAGCCCGGTGGGGGTATGTGTGACCGTGCCATCGGCGTTATCCACATAGTCGCTGCTTGGGCGTGTAAGGTCTAAAAGGTCAAAATACTGTCCAGCTCGCACAAAGCGAACCGTCATGTAATTATCCATTGCATAGCCCCCCCCGAGTGCCAATCCCGGATTAGAGTTATAAGCCCACACGCTGTACCCAAACGACGATGTCGCTGCCCGATTTCTAGCATTTTCCGTACTCGACCAAAAGTTACGGATGATGCCCGAAAAAACCCTCGGGTCAATCACGGGGATACCACCCGACGTATCAATGATGGTCTGTATTTCCCTGGCGTTCGGTACACGCCAATCAGTTTTACCTGCAAAGTTAATAGTGCCTGTCAGCGCGTTTGCTTCATAAAACCTCATTGACCCAGCCGTGCCAGCGCAGCCAAAGCCGTCCCACTTTTGCCCATACGCACATCGCATCCAAACCAGCCCCGTAGTGGGGTCGGTCACTGTGCCGTCCCCGTTGTCGGTGTAGGTCTTGGCCGCCAGCACATGGCCAACCGTGCCCATCAACAATAAAACGAACGCCAAACGGCGCAGCAGGGTAAAAAAGTGTGACAGTGGTTTCATGGCAATCGTCCTATAGAGAAGTGAAAAAACGCCACAGGGGTGGCAAGCGGGGGGGGCGCACATTAACAAAAAAACCTGTGAATGCAATCAAAATTCAGGTCACAAAACGAAGCGCGGGCAAGCCCGCACCTACGCACAAAAGTCAAAACAATATCTGAACAGCAAGTGCAACAAAGGCGCAACTACTGCAAAAATGATAGCTGGTAACATAGATGTGACAAGGGCTAGAGGCACAAAAGACATAACAATTTGAGCTGCCTAACGTCTGAATTCAGCGGATGCCGTAGGCAGTCCGCTGGAATGATGGGTTAGGCATCGCTGGCATCGGGAAAGAGGAACTCTTGATAGGCTTTCTGCGTGTCCGTGATGTAAAGAGACATTTGACTCCCAGGCACGAAGCGAACCGCAATGCCATGCCGGCGGGCAACCGCAGCAAAAGTGTTTTCTGGTACAGGATTACCAAGTAAGACCAATTCAGAGGGCCACTTGTTCTTCTTGTCGCGAGCGGATACCATGAGCTGCTCGACCTCTTCAGCAGGAGGGTAGGCAGTGCCGCTCGGTGCAAAAGCATTTCCAAACAGAAACATACTCGCTGCATCTTGAAGAACGTAGAGGTCGATTGCTTGGCCCTCTACCTGTAGCGGCATCGTGTTGATGCGATAAGCAAGCCAAGTTTTGTTAACTTGATAATCGCTTGGTTGCATCGTGCGAAGACTTGATTTGGACATTGCTGGTGAACTCATAGTAGTGGGTTTTTGTGATGCCTAACGTCTGAATTCAGCGGTGAGCGAAGCGAATCCGCTGGAATGATGTGTTAGGCCGTTAATGGTAGCAGGCAGCGCAACGAATGCCGCAAACGCTACGGAAAACGGAACCACTTACGCTTACTGTACAAGCCGCCACAGCTTTGTTTAAGCGTTTCACGGAAAGTTTTCTACGTCAAAAATTGAATCCAATCCGGCTTTACGCTCTCTGGTACTGCATCGTGCGCTATTGTTATTGAAGTTATAAGGTAGAAAACTTGTTGATAATTACTTACCCACAAGCTGCGAACGTTGCAGGGACGGGCGCGCATCGTGGTATTTTTCTCCGGGCTGCCGTAGGCAGCCCGCTGACTAGATTCCTCGACGCTGCCAAGGCCAACAGATACAACGGCTTGGCCCGGGGGCACACGAATAACGAACAGCACGAAAAATAGCGAGCATAAGGGCGGCCTAACTTAATATAGAGCGACACGCCTGTGTCTCCCTAACATGGCGGTTGTCTCCCTAACATTGTCAAGGGACACCCCTGCAAACCCGCTTGCAATAAGGCTTGCAGCCGATAGACTGTATGTATGAACAGTCATAACATCCCCAGAAAAACCAGCATTCCGGTTTTCAGGTCAGCCCGGCTGCTGGATCAGTGACGTGAACAAATCCGCTACCTGCACTATAGCCTAAGAACCGAAGAGGCTTACGTCTATTGGGTCAAAAACTTCATCCGGTTTCACGGCCTTCAGCACCCACGCAACATGGGACAAGCCGAGATTGAAGCGTTTTTGTCTTATCTGGCCACACAGCGCAAGGTGTCCGTTTCGACCCATCGGCAGGCTTTGAGCGCATTGCTCTTTCTTTATCTAAAAGTACTGGGCATTGAAGTGCCGTGGATGGATGACTGGCGCGACCGGTACCCAAAAACCGCATACCTGTGGTTTTGACTCGCGCCGAGGTTCAGGCGGTACTGGGCAAACTCGACGGGCAACGACAAACTGAAAATTGATCGTGCATTGCCAGATGTCAAACAACGGGTACAGATGCTGCGCGATGTGCTGCGCCAGTTGAGGCCATCACGTGACCCCGCATCGCCAGTGATGAACCCAAGCCTGTAGCATTTCGGTCACAGTGCCAAGCTGCGGGGGCAGTCCCAGCACCACCGCAGCGTTGTTCAGGGCCTCCGCAGGGGCAGACAGGTCAAGCGCCATGGCACCGTTTTGTTTGCTTAGTTTTTTGCCGTTGACACCCAACACCAGCGGCGTGTGCAAATAGCGCAAAGCGGGCAGGTGCAATGCGCGTTGCAACAGGATCTGGCGAGCGGTGTTGCAGACCAGGTCCTGACCACGAACCACATCGGTCACGCCTTGCGCCGCATCGTCGGTCACCACCGCCAACTGGTACGCAAAGCACCCGTCTGCGCGTTTGAGCACAAAGTCGCCCACCTCGGTGCTGACGTTTTGGCGCTGTGGCCCCAAGCTGCGGTCCGTCCAGCAGACCACGCTGTCGTGGCCTTGCATGGCTGGGTCATGGGGCGCTGACATGCATGTGTTCAACCGCCAGGCACGGGCGGATCGCCCTTGCAGACCGGTGCGGCAAGTGCCTGGGTAGATCAGCGTTTGCTGAGGTGATGCTGCGTCATGACCCTCTTGTAACCCCAACGCCACGGCGATGTCGGTGCGCGAACAGGCACAAGGGTAGGCACGGCCAGTGGCAACCAGGGGGGCAAGCGCTTGCTGGTAGCAGTCCAGCCGCTGCGACTGGTACATCGGCGGCTGGTCGCTGTGCAGTCCACAGGCAGCCAGTTGTTGCAAGATCACGCGGTCCATTCCGGGCCGGCATCGGGTGTGGTCGATGTCTTCGATGCGAACCAGCCACAAGCCACGATGGGCGCGGGCATCCAGCCAACTGGCCAGTGCCGCCACCAGCGACCCCGCGTGGAGTGGCCCTGTGGGCGACGGCGCAAACCGCCCCACATAGGCAGGTCTTTCGTCCTGAGGTGTTTGCCCGGTCTCAGGCACGTACCACGGCCAGGGCGAGCGCCAGCCCTGACAAATAGGCATCTTCTACACGGTGTCCCAGACACCAGTCGCCGCACACCCCCAGCCCACGCGAGGCATTCCACAGGTGGCTTTGGCCCAAGGGCTGTGTGGTTTTGGCGTACAGCCAGCGCTGGCTATCGACGTGGGCGGGGCTGGCGCGAATGCCGGTGACTTCAGCAAAAGCCTGGCACAGCTTGGCCTGTACACGGGCATCATCATCGTGCAGGTGTTGGGCAGACCAGTCCGAGCTGGCCTGCACTGTCCAGCGCTCGATCACATCCCGCCCGGGCTTGCTGGACTCTCGGGCCAGCCATGCGATGCGGTGATGGGTGCTGCAAGCGGCGTTCCACTGCGGCCCCAGCGCCGACAGCCCTGGCTGCATGGCCTGCGGAAAGGCCAGCATCAAGGTCCAGCACGGTGCCACGGTCACCTGACCCAACTGCGATACCCAGTCTGCCCAATCTGCGGACTGCGCAGAATCTGACAACACTTGCCGGGACTGTGCTGCGGGCATGGCCAACACCACGGCATCAAACCCCGTCACCAGGCCTGGGTTGCCGTCGGTTTCAGTATGCACATGCCATGGCTTGCTGGGGGCACTGGTGAACTCAAGCCCCGTCACGCGGGTTTGCAGGGCCAGACTGCCTGTCGCCATCAGCGGGGCAGCCCAGCCACGGACCAGAGACTTCATGCCGGGCACGGGCACCCAGTGGGCTTCAGGGTGATGGTCGGCAGCCGTCACACGGCCCTGTTCGTCCAACAGGCACAAGGTGTTGGCGCTCCAGCGTTTGCACAGATCAGGCCTGGCCGTCACGGCCTGGATAAAGGCCGGGTGGCGTGCCGTGAAATACTGTGCTCCGTGGTCAAACGACCCAAACGGGCTGTCGCGGGTGGCCATGCGACCACCCAATCCACGGCTTTTGTCAAAGACCGTGACCTGAAAGCCGGCCTGAAACAGGGTGCAGGCACAGGTGATGCCCGCCATGCCGGCACCGACAACGGCAACGTGGGGGTGTTGGGGCTGTGTTGTGGAAGGTGTGTTCATGAGATCAACAATCTATAAAAAGTTACATACTGGATAAGTCATAAATTGATAGCAACCTATGCACTCTATACGTGCATATGAGCCAAATTTGCAATCATTATGGTGTATTTAATTTATTATTATTGTTGTATTGAGATGTCACCGCCCGCGCCAGCGCTGATGCCGTCAAGGGCGTGTGTGCAGGCCAATGGTCGGCCAGGTGGCCGTGTTGATAGACGGCCCAGCAAGCGGCATCCAAAGCGCTTTGGCCGCCCGCCAGGCGGCAGCCGATCATGCCGGCAAGCACGTCACCCGTGCCCGCTGTGGCCAATCTGGCGCAACCGGTGGGGCAGATCACGGGCGTTTGGCCTGTCTGGGCAATGATGCTGCCTGAGCCTTTGAGCACCACGGTGCAGCCATAGCGTTGGGCGATCTGAGCAGCGCTGGCCAGGCGGTCGGCCTGCACTTGCGCTGTGTGACAAGCCAGCAGGCGAGCAGCCTCAAGTGGGTGCGGTGTCATGACCGTCGCAGCCGTGCGGTTGCAGGCCAGGCGTTGCAGGGCTGGGTCTGCGGCGATGGCATTGAGCGCGTCGGCATCCAGCACCAACGGCGACGGCGATGCCAGCAGTGTGGGCAAACAGTGGGCGATGGCCGCCCCCCCGCCACAACCACAGACCACCGTCATGGTGTCGGTGGCCAAGGTCTCAAGGCTGCGAAACATCAGCTCAGGTTGTTGTTCATCGACGGTCATGGCGTTCGGGCTTTGCAGGCAGACATAGACCCGTCCGGCTCCGCCGCTCAAGGCTGCACGGGCCGCCAGCAGGGCTGCGCCGGTCATGCCGGATGCACCGCCCACCACCGCCACATCGCCCAAACTGCCCTTGTGACAGTCGTGTCGTGGGGTATCACCAGGGGGCAGGCCAGGCAGACGGGCATCAGGCGCTGGCCTATCGGGCGCGTTGGCCAGCGTGCGGGCCGTGCCCAGCATATCCAACCAGACTGTGCCTGCGGCATCTCGCCCCTGCGCAGTGAACAAACCAGGCTTGGGTGTGAGTAAGCAAAGCGTATGGGTGGCTGTGATGCAAACCGGACTGGCTGCGCCGGTGTCTGCATTCAAACCTGTGGGGACATCCACAGCCAAAACCGGCACGGCGCTGGCGTTGATACAGGCTATCCAGTCGGCCATGCGGCTATCTGACTGCACTGGCTTGGCACCGATACCCAACATGGCATCGATAGCGAGGTCAAACTGAGCCGGCGGGTGGTCGGCAAACGGTACACCGGCGCTTGTGGCGCGTTCAAATGCGGCAGCAGCATCGGCGGGGGCCGCAGACAGGCTGCCCAGCCATGTCACCACAGGCTGTTTGCCCATGCGCAGCAGGTGCAGCGCGGCCTCAAAACCATCGCCGCCATTGTTGCCAGGGCCACAAGCCACCCAGACCACGCGGGCATGAGGAGCCAAGGCCAGCGCCAACCGGGCCACCGCCAGGCCAGCTCGCTGCATCAGGGTACGCGCCGGCAGCGGGCGCATCACCAGGTGCTCGATCTGGCGGCAAGCAGCCACGCCGTAGAGGGATACCGCAGAAGAGGCGTTGATCAGGTGCATGGGGCTATGGCGGGGTGATGGGCGACAAGGCCTGCAAACCCTGCAAACCCTGTAAAACATGGCCCACCACGATGATGCACGGGCTGTGCAGCTTGTGCTGTTGCAGGGTGGCAGACAGGGTGGCCAGTGTGCATACCGCGTGACGCTGCTGCGGCAGGCTGGCGTTTTCAACGATGGCCGCAGGCGTATCGGCGGGCATACCGCGCTGCAACTGGCTTTGAATGTGGCTGGCAGCCTGCACCCCCATGTAGATCACCAGGGTCAGTTTGGACTGATGGGCCACCTGGCCCAGCGCCTGCCAGTCAACGCCTGTGGACGCACTTGTGGCGTGACCGGTCACAAAAACCACGCCATGCGCGTGATGACGGTGCGTGAGCGGCGTACCCAAGGCACCCGCTGCGGCCACCCCCGCCGTGATGCCATGCACCACGCTGACGGCAATGCCTGCGGCCCGCAGGCGATCCAGCTCTTCGCCACCACGGCCAAACACGCAAGGGTCACCGCCCTTGAGACGCACCACGGTTTCTCCGGCCCGCACGGCGCTGATGATCATGTGCTCAATGACCTCCTGCGGTGTCGATGCGCGACCGCAGCGTTTGCCCACAGGGGTGATGCACGCTGTGGGTGACGCAAGCGCCAAAATGTCAGGACTGACCAAGTCATCAGGCAATAGCACGGTGGCAGACTGGATGGCACGAATGGCTTGTACGGTCAGCAAGTCGGGGTTGCCCGGGCCTGCACCGACCAAAATACACGTGCCGTGGGCCTGAGACATAGGGGTTAAGCCGCAGCCGGAGCATGCACAGCGTTGCCGGACAGTGCCGCCAGGGCACGCGCCGTGATCTGGTCAATGCGGCCTGTTCCGCTGATGGTGCGGTATTGGGGGGCTGTGTCGGGGGAAGATCTTGCCCAGTTCAGGTAGTAATCGACCAGGGGGCGGGTTTGCTTGTGGTACACATCCAGCCGCTTTTTGACGGTGTCTTCACGGTCGTCATCGCGCTGCACCAGCGTCTCGCCGGTCACATCGTCCAGTCCGGCCACTTTGGGAGGTGAAAACGTGAGGTGGTAGGAGCGCCCCGATGCAGGATGCGAACGCCGTCCACAGATGCGTTCGATGATGGCCGCAACGGGCACGTCGATCTCCAGCACATAGTCCAGTTGAATGCCTGCGGCCCGAATGGCATCGGCCTGCGCCAAGGTGCGTGGAAAACCATCCAACAAAAAGCCCCCCGCGCAGTCAGCCAAAGCGATGCGGTCTTGCACCAGTTGGACGATCAAATCATCGCTGACCAAAAGACCCGCATCCATGACCTGTTTGGCTTGAATGCCCAAAGGCGACCCTGCCCTGACGGCAGCACGCAGCATGTCGCCGGTTGAAATTTGGGGAATGGAATACTTTTGGCAAATAAAGGCGGCTTGCGTGCCTTTGCCAGCACCTGGCACGCCTAGCAAAATAAGTTTCATGGGGAAGGATAAGACAAAAAATAAGGAATGAGCGTAGAAATCGGTGGGGCGCGGGTGCGTCGGGTCGGTGCGTCTGTCCGACACAAAGCCCTAGCGCAGGGGTGATCCGCATTGTCACCTCGTGTGAAAAACCCAGGTCATCGGCGGATGGTTGAAGCGGTTTTGCTTTACAGCGCAAATTGTTCATGGCCCACGATACCCAATTTTTGGACACCCAGGCGCTGCACCTGGGCCATGACTTTGGCAACGTGTTCATACCGGGCCAGACGGTGCGGGCGCAAATGCACTTCGGGTGGGTTGGCCATCGCCGCCACCTGCCTTAACTTGGACTCAAGGGCTTGTTGATCGCCCACCAGCTCTTCGTTCCACAGCACGGTGCCGTCAGCCTTGATCTGGATGCGAACCACCCCAGGAGGGGCAAGCTGTTCGTGCGATGGGCTTTTCGTCAGGGCTAACTTGATGGCGTGGGTTTGGACTGGAATCGTGATGATGAGCATGACCAGCAACACCAGCATCACATCGATCAGCGGCGTGGTGTTCATTTCAACCCAAATGTCGTGGTCACCTGGTTCTTGGCTCATCTGCATCTGCGTCCCCATCGTTCAAACCCCGCGTCCATCCTGCGCAAAAGGCTGGGTGATAAAGCCGATTTTCAGGATGCCTGCACGCTGACAGGCCAACACGACACGGCCTATCGATTCGTACCGTGCCAGGGAGTCACCCCGGATATGCACTTCAGGCTGGGGCTTCATCACCGCCACATTTTTAAGCTTTTGGAGCAGATCTTTCGGGTTGCGCAGTTTTTGCATGCCGACAAAAATGGCACCCTCACGATCGACCGTGATCACCAAGGTGTCAGGCTGGGTGCGGGTGGGTTGATGGCTTACATCTGGCAGTTGGACCGGAATGGCCTGAAGGGCCACCGGAATGGTGATCAAAAAGATGATCAACAGCACCAGCATCACATCCACAAGAGGAGTCGTGTTGATGGTCGATAAGACCTCATCGTCGGGTGATGGACCGATCACAAAGGCCACCGTTTTAGCTCCTGGCAGACGCTGGTCCGCCGGCTATCAGCACCATCTGTAGCTTGCTGCTGAACTGGCGAAGCTGCGTCATGGCAGACTTGTTGCGGCGCACCAGCCAGTTGTACAGCAGCACCGCAGGCACGGCCACCGCCAGACCGATGGCGGTCATGATCAGGGCACCACCCACGGGGCCGGCCACTTGGTCGATCGAGGCCTGTCCAGAAACGCCGATGGCCGTCAGCGCATGGTAAATACCCCAGACGGTTCCTAGGAGTCCGACAAAAGGGGCGGTAGAGCCTACGGTGGCCAAAAAAGCCAGGCCCGTGCCCAGCCGATCAGCGATGTCGTCGTAAGCGCTTTGCATGGACATACCCACCCAACTGGGCAGATCGATGGCTTGCGTCAGTGAGTCTTCGTGGTGACAGGCCGCTTGAATGCCTTCATCGGCGATGTAGCGAAACGCACTGTCTGCCCTGAGTCTCTGGCGGCCCTCCAGGACGGAGGCGGCCTGCCAAAAATGCGCTCTGGCCTCTTTGCCGTCTTTGAACACGCGGTGTTGCTCCAGCAGCTTGACAACACCGATGTACCAAGACCCCAGGGACATCAGGAGAAGGGTGATCAGTGTGCCACGGGATACAAAATCGCCTTGTGCCCACAAGGTCTCCACGCCATAGGGGTTGGTCACCGTCAGTGTGGCCGTGACGGCCTGGGCAAAAGCGGGCTGACTGCCCAAAAGCGCCCATAAAGAAAAAACGGCTGGGAGCTTAAGCGTTTTAGAGCGCCACATCAGGGTCAGGGTCAGGGTCAGGGTCAGGGTCAGGGTCAGGTGCATTGTCAGTCTTCAACTTTCCATAGATATTCGATTTTGGCCCAGGACTGCACAGGCTTTCCGTCCTCGGTGTTGGGTGTGAACTGGCACAGCGACAGGGCATCGCTGGCGGCCTTATCAAGCCGCCCAAAGCCCGATGATCGTTCAATTTTGCTCTCGGTGACCACGCCGTTTGCGCCGATTAAAAACTGCAAGACCACCCGACCGGACTCGTTGGCACGAAGCGACTCCCTGGGATAAAGAGGCTTTTTGCAACTGCGGGCATCGACCACAGCGGCAGTGCGCACAGGCTGTTTTGGCGCTGCAAGGGTCACCGGCACGGGTGCAGGGGTTTGGCTGACCGTCGTGATGGTATGGAGCGGTGTTGGCACATCGAGGTGCGCATCGAGGGGAAGATCGCTGCGTGTGTCAGGGGGCTTTTGGGGCGTAGACAACCACGAGGGTGAGGGTGATGGCGAAGGCGAAGGCGAAGGCGGCGTTGCAACCGGTTGACGTGGCGGTGTCGCAGGTGGGGCAAGCGCAAAGTTGGGCTCTTCGATGATTTGGGTCTGTAGCGCAGCCACAAGCACCTCTTCGGTTTGACGGACAGTACCGTGGAACAGCGCATAGACCAGAACCCCATGCAGACCCAGCGCCACGCTGAGCCCCGCCCATCGACGACCTGAACTTTGCGGATAGAGAAAGCTCATGTCACGCTTACCCATGCTTGCAGCCGGTCAAACGCAGCGATCACGCCAGTGCGGGGCCATAAGCCTTGGCGTGTGGAGCACAAGGACAGGCCCAAATATCCTCACCGTTTTGGCAAGGCTTTCTGTAAAGGATGGATTTAAATGTATTTTTGATGCCGATTAACGGATTCGAACTGTTGACCTACCGCTTACAAGGCGGTTGCTCTACCAACTGAGCTAAATCGGCGAAGATGGATGGTGGCCAGGTTGCATCTCCCTTACTGAAAGGGTGAAAGGGTGAAAGGGTGAAAGGGGAACACATCCACACCACACCTTGATTCTAGGGGATCGTTTGAGAGTTCCAGGGCTATTTGACGCGTGTCAGGGTGGGGCGTGTGGCGGTTTTGGGCTGGGACTCACCCGATCCATGGGCGGGTTCATGGGGCATACAGGTCAGACTCTGTTTGGCATCGCCGCCAGACTTGTGCTTGGCGGGTCGGCTTGGCCTGTTGGCGGCTTGGGGTTCGGCATCAACGCTTGGAAAGGTAATGCCTTGGCTGTTTTCGCGTGCAAAAATGGCCAGGACTTGATCAACGGGCACCATCACTTCCCTGACTGCACCTGAAAATCTGGCCTTAAATTCAAGGTAGTCATTACCCATGCGAAGCCCGGTAGTTGCTTCATAGCCCACATTAAGGACGATTTCACCGTCCTTGACATACTCTCGCGGTACCTGGACGGATTCATCAACGGCCACGTTGATGTACGGTGTCAAACCGTTATCGCAGCACCATTCGTGCCATGCCCGAATCAAATAAGGACGGGTTGAACTGAGTTCTGAAGATTGCATGATACGCACCTAGTCACATTGATTCGCCATGAACATGATCCACCTTGATGGGCCAAATTTATTTGCGCATCACTTTTTCGGAAGGGGTCAAGGCCTCGATATAAGCGGGGCGCGAAAAAATACGCTCGGCGTATTTAAGCAAAGGCGCTGCATTTTTGCCAAGGTCGATGCCGTAATATTCAAGACGCCAAAGTAATGGCGCAATGGTCACATCCAGAATGGAAAACCCATCACCCAGCATGTATTTATTTTTGACAAATATTGGTGCCAACTGGTTCAATCGGTCACGGATATAGTTTCTTGCTTTGTCCAGCGATTTTTCATTGATCCGTGTTGAACGTGATTCCAATATATTGACGTGTGCAAACAGTTCTTTTTCAAAGTTAAACAAAAAAAGCCTGACACGGGCGCGATCAACGGGGTCACCGGGCATCAACTGAGGGTGCGGAAAACGTTCATCGATGTATTCATTGATAATGTTGGACTCGTAGAGAATCAGATCTCTCTCCACTAGGATCGGCACCTGACCGTAGGGGTTCATCACGCTGATGTCTTCGGGTTTGTTGTAAAGGTCCACATCCCGAATCTCAAAATCCATGCCTTTTTCAAACAAAACAAAACGGCTTCGATGAGAATATGGGCAGGTTGTACCCGAATAAAGCACCATCATGGTAAAACTCCAGTCAATAAAAAAAGAGGGTGGCTAAACGGCGACAACCCTTTGAACCAAGGATGGCGGTCATGGTTACTTGACATCTCGCCAATAGGCGGTATTCAAGCGCCACGTGAGAAATGATAAACCAGCCAAAAACAACAAAACCCAGATGCCGACACGCTGGCGAGCTGTTTGTACAGGTTCTGCCATCCACTGTAAATAATTGACCAAGTCAGTCACCATCTTATCGAATTGTGCGGGTGGCAGTGTGGACTGAAGCTCCCATAATACGTGCGGCATGGCCACGTTGGGAAATACATGGTTGTTCCAACCCGTGGGTTTTGCATGGTCTGGGTAAAAACTGCGCAGATAGGTGTACAAATAATCAGCACCCGTACCGCCTGCACCGGCACGCGAACGGGCAATCACGCTCAGGTCGGGTGGATTGACTCCAAACCAAGCCTTGGCCTGTCGGGGGTCTATCGAGGCTTTCATGGTGTCACCGATTTTGGCGTTGGTCACCAGCAGATTAGACCGAATCTGATCGGCTGTCAGGCCGATGTCTTGCAGTTGGGTGTAGCGCATGTACGCCGCCGAATGGCAATTCAGACAATAGTTCACAAAAATTTTGACACCGTTTTGCAAAGAGGCCACGTCGCGGACGTGGCCCGGAAATTTGTCCCAGGATGCTGCCACATTGGCACGCACACTGGATGCAAAACCGGCCCCCAGACACAAAACCACCATGCTACCCAATAGAAACCTTTGAAACCTTTGAAACCCTTGAAACCTTTTGGCAAAACCCATGATATGCATGCTGTGGACTCCAGGTCAATGTGCCACAAAAGTGACACGACCGGGCACGGGTTTGACCGTTCCCAGACGACTCCACCAAGGCATCAAAATAAAAAAACCAAAATAGAACAGGGTTCCCAATTGAGAAATGCGGCCAGAAACCACCGATACAGGCTGCGTTCCAAGATAGCCCATGACCAAAAAGTTGATCACAAAAACCGCATACAAATATTGATGCCAAGTGGGACGATAACGGATGGACTTGACGGGACTGCGGTCCAGCCACGGCAATCCCATCAAAATCACCACACCGCCGCCCATGGCCACAACGCCCCAAAATTTAGCGTCGATGGCGTGCATCAAGGCCACCGCCACCAAGGCCATACTGGCGACCACCCACTTCAACAACAAAGGCATGTTAATTTTGAGGATGGCCCACACCGCAGCGGCAGCCACAACGGCGCTCAAAACAAGCATCATCTCGGTGGTCACGGCGCGCAGCAGGGTGTAATAGGGCGTAAAGTACCAGACGGGCGCAATATGCAAAGGGGTCTGAAAGGGGTCAGCGGGAATAAAATTGTTGTATTCTAAAAAATACCCCCCCATTTCAGGGGCAAAGAAAACCACAGCAAAAAACACCAACAAAAACACACTGACAGCAAAAATATCATGAACGGTGTAATACGGATGAAATGGAAGACCATCAAGCGGAATGCCTTTGGCATCTGGGGTGGCCTTGATTTCAATGCCGTCCGGATTATTGGAACCCACCTCATGCAAAGCGATCACATGAGCCGCCACCAGGCCCAGCAGCGCCAGTGGCACAGCGATGATGTGAAAACTAAAAAAACGATTCAAGGTGGCATCACCCACCACAAAGTCGCCACGGATCAAAAGGGCGATATCCGGCCCAATCAAGGGAATGGCCGAAAATAAATTCACAATGACCTGGGCACCCCAATAGCTCATCTGACCCCAAGGCAGCAAATAGCCCATGAAAGCCGATGCCATCAGCGCCAGAAAAATAGCGCAACCCAATAACCAAACCAGTTCACGGGGCTTGCGGTAACTGCCATACAGCAGTCCACGAAAAATATGCAAATACATCACCACAAAAAATGCCGACGCACCGGTGGAGTGCATGTAACGGATCAACCAGCCCCAAGGTACATCGCGCATGATGTATTCGACCGAGGCAAACGCCAAGGTCGCATCCGGCTTGTAATGCATGGCCAAGAAAATGCCGGTGACGATCTGAATCATCAAAACGACAAGTGCCAAAGACCCAAACACATACCAGATATTGAAGTTTTTAGGGGCGTAATACTGGGTCATGTGCTCCCGAATCAAACGAGAGACCGGAAACCGGCTGTCCACCCAATGCAAAAGCCGCAGACTTGTGGGGGCATTGGGAGAAATATCGTGAAACTCAGCCATAGAATTGATCCTTAACGCAAGATAATTGTTTCGATGCGGTGCGGTGTCGTTGGAGGGCAGAGATAAAAGCCAAGCCTGAAAGCCCAGCCTCATCATCAAGCCAGCACATCAGGCCCGTACCTCAGGCCTTTTTGTCGTCACCGATCAAAAGTCGGGTGTCTGACAGATACACATGTGGCGGGATTTGAAGATTGTCAGGGGCAGGTTTGTTTTTATAGACACGCCCCGCCAGATCAAAGGTTGAACCATGACAGGGGCAAAAGAACCCACCCGGCCAGTCGTCAGGCAGGGACGGCTGAGGGCCGGACTTGAACTTGTCGGACGGCGAGCAACCCAGGTGGGTGCAAATGCCGACAGCCACCAAGTACTCGGGCTTGATGGAGCGTGTGGCATTGCGGGCGTAATCCGGGGCCTGGTCAGCGGGCCTGCGCTCAGAAAAGGGGTCAGCCAGCAAGTCATCGTGTTTGGCCAATGAGGCCAGTTGCTCTGGGGTGCGGCGGACGATCCAGACGGGTTTTCCGCGCCATTCAACCGTCATTTTGAAGCCAGGCTGCAATGCTGAAATGTCGGCCTCAACGGCCGCGCCTGCTGCCTTGGCTTTTTCTGATGGGGCAAACGAAGCGACAAACGGCACAGCGCCCGCCAGGCCACCGGCCACACCTGCACACGCTGAGGCAATGAGCCAGGTGCGCTTGCTACCGTCTGCGGTGTCATCAGTGGCGAGGGGGGCGTTCATGGGCATCCTAAGGGTAAGAATCGCTGGGTAAAAATCGCTGCAAATCACAGCCCGATGGCAAAGGGCGGCGATTGTAATGGAGTCAGTCGCGAGGGCATCTGGCCCCAGTCCGCAGATATCCAAGGGCCGTGCCTGCCAAGCTATCCACAACAAGTTAAATACGCCATATTTGTCGTCAATTGATCGCCCGTGCCCGAATCTATTGCTTACATGGCAGTTTGTTTAATATTTATAATGTATTTAATTTATTATTGACGATATTCCGAAGTATTATGGATCATACACGCTAAATATTCCAATAAACAAACACTAAACTGTTGCCCCTGATGCCCTTGATGCCCTTGATGCCCTTGATGCCCTTGATGCTCTATTGTCACGGCGGTTTGACATCAGCTCTGTCTTTGCAAACCCTGCAAGTCCATCATCATTTGCCGAGTGCGCAAGGTTTGCACCCCGCAGTGGTAGTTCAGCAAGGTACGCAGTTGGGGTTTCAAGTCGCCGCCCACCTGAGAACAAGCCCGCAGCGCAGCAGCAAAGGGTGGTTCATCACGCAAACTCAGTTGCAAGGCTGCCCAGTCCGCCCCGCTGAGACTTGCGCGGTCGGCAGGGTCAGCCTGACGCAGGCCACCCTCTGGCACCAGGCAGTAACGCGCCTCAGCTTGCAGCGTCAGCAGGGTCATGGTCTGGGTGTCCAGCAGCGGCAACAGACCGATTTCACGCAACAGTAGCAGCTCAAATGCCCGCAGGGCAGCTTCAAGCGTGGCGCTGTGACCTGTGGCTATCACGGCCACCACGTCTGCGTAAATGTCAAAGAGTTGGGCGTGGGGGTCTTCGCGGGCCAGCAAAGCCAGCAAAAGCTCGTTGATGTAATAGCCCGACATCAGGGCATCGCCTGTGGGCATGACGTGACCCCCTTGCCATTCGGCGGCCTTGAGGGTTTTGATGTCGGCATCGCCGCCAAAAGCCAGGTGCAGCGGCTGTAGCGGCAGCAAAATCGGCCTGAAAGAAGAATACGGACGTTTGACCCCCTTGGCGATCAGCGCCACGCGACCGTGATGCCTTGTAAAGACCTCCAAGATCAGGCTGGACTCGCTCCAGTCGTAGCGGTGCAGCACATAGGCAGGCTCGTGGGAGATGCGTTGGGTGGCCATGAAGGGGTTGATGACTGCCTTTTGATAGATCAAGATGCAGCATTGACGGGCGAGGGCGGGCGAATGTGCCCTGATGCTTGGCCGATCTGCAAGGCTGATGACCAGTCAAACTACCGATCAAATTGTAACGATGGCCCTGTTTTAAGCGCTGTGCCATAGCCCTCGATGGCCTATGGATGCGCCCTGCCTGCCCTAAAATGCCCGCCCAGCAAACAGCCAGTAGCTCATCCGGATAGAGCACGAACCTTCTAAGTTCGGGGTAGGGGGTTCGAGTCCCTCCTGGCTGGCCTCCCTCTTCACGCCCCACATGACCCCCCCCTCCAGCCCAGACTTGATGCTTGGCCGATCAGCGCAGACAGCTCAGGCTGACGCAGCACCGCCCCCAACGACCCCCAGCGACATGTTGCGCAAACCTGCCTGGATCAGGGTCAAGACGGCTGCGCCAGGCAGCCGTTTTAGCGAGCTTAAAAACCTGCTGCGCGTTCATCAGTTGGTCACCGTCTGCGAAGAGGCCCTCTGCCCCAACGTTGGCGAATGCTTTGGCGCAGGAACGGCCTCGTTCATGATTTTGGGCAATACCTGTACGCGAAAATGTCCTTTTTGCAATGTAGGCCATGGTCGCCCCGCCCCGCCTGATGCGCAGGAACCCTTGCACCTGGCGCAGACCATCGCACGCTTGCAGCTTAAGCACGTGGTGGTGACCAGTGTCAACCGTGATGATTTGCCGGACGGTGGGGCCAGCCACTATGCAGACTGCATTTCACACATTCGCAAACTATCGCCCCACACGCAAGTTGAGATTTTGGTACCGGACTTTAGGCGCTGTGATGATCTCGCCCTGGCCACGCTCCAGTCTGCTGTGCCGGACGTTTTTAACCATAACCTTGAGACCGTCCCCCGTCTGTACAAGTCGGTGCGACCGGGGGCTGACTACGCGTTTAGCCTGAAATTGCTGCACAAATTTGCGCAGCAGTTCACGGGCAGGCCTACCAAAAGCGGCCTGATGGTGGGCCTGGGTGAGACCGATGACGAGATTGTGGCGGTCATGCAAGACATGCGCAGCCACGGTGTGGCGATGCTGACCATCGGCCAGTACCTGGCCCCGTCTGCCAGCCATCTGCCGGTGGTGCGCTACGTTCATCCTGACACATTCAACAGGCTTGAGACTGCCGCCTACGCAATGGGCTTTGCACACGCGGCAGTGGGGGCCATGGTGCGGTCCAGCTACCAGGCCGACAGGCAGGCTCTACAGGTGCTGGGGCACGCAGCGCCAGCCTGACGTTCACCGATGCCTGATGAGGTCCCTATGAAACTTTTGATGATCGACAACTACGACAGCTTTACTTACAACATCGTCCAGTATCTGGGCGAGCTGGGGGCTGTGGTGACGGTGGTACGCAACGACGAGATATCGGTGGACGAGATGGAGGCCATGCGCTTGGCGGGCCAGATCAACCGGCTGGTGGTGTCGCCCGGGCCGTGCTCGCCGGCTGAGGCAGGGGTGTCTGTGGCGGCCATTTTGCACTTTGCCGGCAAGCTGCCTATTTTGGGCGTGTGTCTGGGGCATCAAGCCATTGGCGCGGCCTTTGGCGGCCACATCGTCCGGGCCAAGCAACTGATGCACGGCAAAACCAGCGTGATCAGCACCACGCAGCAGGGTGTGTTTGCCGGTCTGCCTGAGCATTTCACTGTGAACCGCTACCACTCGCTGGCGATAGACCGGGCCACCTGCCCGGACTGTCTGCAAGTGACCGCCTGGACCGACGACGGCGAGATCATGGGCATCATGCACACCCGCCTGGCCATACAGGGGGTGCAGTTTCACCCTGAAAGCATCCTGACCGAGCACGGCCACGCCCTGTTAAAAAACTTTTTGGCCACACCGCAGCCTTAGTTTTACCTTGGTTTCGCCCTCATTTCGCCCTTATTTCGCCATGACCGTGCGCCGGTCGCGGGACTACCAACCGTGTAGGGCGTTGTCCGGAAAACTGCCGTCCTTAACGGCCTTCACATAGGCCGCAAGGGCCTGTTGTATGCCATAGGGGCCTGATGTGTCGGTGTTTGTGTCGGTGTTTGTGCCGGCATCAGGGGCCAGCATAAAGTTGCGGACAAATTTGGGCGTTTTGCCCAGCCCCATCCCCAGCATGTCGTGCATCACCAGCACCTGACCGGCTGTGCCGTTGCCCGCGCCTATTCCGATGGTGGGGCAGTGTGGCAGCAAAGCGGTTAGATCTGCGGCCAGTGCGGCAGACACCATCTCAAGCACCAGCATGTCGGCCCCTGCATCTTGCAGTTCAAGCGCATGCTGCTTAAGCGTGGCCACCTGCTCTGGGGTTTTGCCCTGGACGCGATAACCGCCCAGGGCATGGACGGTCTGCGGTGTCAGCCCCAGGTGGGCACAGACCGGAATACCGCGTTCGACCAAAAATCGCACAGTGTCTGCCGTCCAGCCGCCGCCTTCCAGTTTGACCATCTGGGCACCCGCCTGTACCAGCACGGCAGCGCTGCGCCATGCCTGCTCTTTGGACTCATGGTAACTGGCAAACGGCAGGTCGCCTATCAACCAGGCAGTAGCTCCCCCCGCACGGCGCAGTCCACGGGCAACGCTATCAACATGGTAGCGCATGGTGTCCAATGTCACGGCCACCGTGCGGGTATGGCCCTGGCAAACCATGCCCAGAGAGTCACCCACCAAAATGCAGTCCACGCCTGCTGCGCTGGCCACCGCTGCAAACGTGGCATCGTAGGCTGTCAGCATGGCGATCTTGTCGCCACTGGCATGCATGGCGTGCAGCCGAGGCAGGCTGACAGTGACAGGCTGCCCTGTCTGCGGCGTTTCAGGCGTGGTCATGGCAGGTGGGCTGGAGGTGCAGGATGGGGTGTCTGTGCAGCGATTTGTACGGCAACCTGCGAGCGTTCTTCAACGATGCGGTTATGGTCATCGACGAACACCAGGTGGGGGCGAAACCCCGCCGCCAAAGGCTCGTCCACTTGGGCAAAGGCCGCGATGATCAACAGGTCGCCAACGGCAGCCCGGCGAGCAGCCGATCCATTGACTGAAATCATGCCGCTGCCGCGCTGACCGCGAATGGCATACGTCACAAAACGCTCGCCATTGTTGACGTTCCAGATGTGAATCTGTTCATTTTCATAAAGATGCGCGGCATCCAGCAGGTCTTCGTCGATGGCGCATGAGCCTTCGTAATGCAGTTCGCAGTTGGTGACCGCGACGCGGTGCAGTTTGGATTTAAGCAAGGTAAGCAGCATGGTCAAAGTTTATCCAATGAAACAATACGACTTTTGAACAATAGGACTTTCGCAAAACCGCCCCGGCAAGGTACGCCTACGCAGACGGTGTCTTTTGCCGTCTTCTACTTCCAAATCGCCATCTGCTCCCAGCCCCCCGGAAAGCCCATGCGCATCGGGTCTATGGCGTATTGCACCAACAAGGCTTGTAGGCGTTGTTTCCAATGGTGTTGCGGGCTGATGCTATCGAGCAGCCAGGCAAGCACCGTCAGGGTGTTGTACAGACGGCGGCCATCTTGATGGTTGAGGCTGGCCACCAGCGCCGGTGGACGATGGATGGGCAAGCGAAAGGTGAAAGTGAATTCACGATTCCACAGTCGGCTATGGTGTGCACAAAAGTTGCGGATGATGCTGAGGTGATGCAGAAAGGATGTGAGATTGGTTTCGTCCATGCTGTAGCGGTGTGCTACAGCATTGCGGTCGACACCGTGGCGCAGGTTGCCGTACCACTTGGATAGCTGGCCCAGTGTCATGATTTCAACCACCGACCACAGGGGTGGCAAGGATTCGTCGTACTTCTGGTAGTGATGATGCACAAAGGTTTCGTGGCTTTTGCGTGCATCTGCTTCCAGCTTCTGGCTGTGCTGTGTGTAGTCCCAGTTGCTGCACGACTTTTTAAACAGGCTGGTTTGCAGGTGGGCGTGTGGGCCATAGCGGTGCGCCAAAGCGGAGGACCAGCCAGTGCGAACAGAGACTTCTACGTGCTCAATAGCGTCGAGCACCAGTAGGCGCAGCTCGCGGTCAAAAATGTACAGGTTCCATACATCATCAAAACGGATGCCGGGTTGAAAGGCATGGGTGGCGTGGTCGGACTCAAAGGACAGCCAGTAGGCACCCAGCCGGTAATAGTTGATGTGACCTAGGCAATGCAAGGCTGCGCTACGGTTTGCACACGCCAAGCCACGCTGAATCAACTGGTCAAGCTGCTGCTCGTGGGTGAAAGGGGGCTTGTGGTATTTCATTTTCCGTCCCCAGAAAAAAGTAACCCCCCATGGTGCGCAGATCGAACGAGATGCGTGGGGGGTGTTGTTGAAGCCGATTGTACGCAAAGTCATGGCTTTTCGCCAGAAAAAATCGGTACGCTTGAGCGCAAGTGTGGCTTGTCGGGTGAGCCATCATGCCGTGACTTCGCCCTACAGGCGATGCGCATGTCAGATGTCTTGGTTCATTCGGTGCTTGCTTACTTTGTATCCAGCTCACGGTGACGGGTCAGGGTGATCCAGCGATGCGTAAACCGTGCAGCCAGTCGTTCGGTCAGATAGACCGATCGGTGTTGTCCACCCGTGCAGCCCAGGGCCACGGTGACGTAGCTGCGGTGGTTTTGCGACAAGGCATTGAGCCAATGGTCCAAAAAAACATAGATGTGTTCAATCATCAGGGTCACGTCAGGCTGCACCTGCAAAAACTGAATGACAGGGTCATCGCGTCCGGTCAATGTACGCAGACTGGGGTCGTAATAGGGGTTTGGCAGCATTCGCACGTCAAAGACATAGTCTGCATCCCGGGGAATACCGCGCTTGAAAGCAAACGACTCAAACACCAGCGTCAACTGGTCGCTGGGAGCCTGAATAAAGGCCTTGATGTAACTGTGCAACTGGGTGGATCGGATGATGCTGGTGTCGATCACATGGGCCTGGCAACGCAGATCACCCAGCAGTTCGCGCTCCAACTCAATAGCGTCGGCCAGTGCGTGGTGCTGGTCGGATGCCACATGGTCGTTTCCGGCACTGGACAACGGGTGGCGGCGGCGCGTTTCTGAAAACCGGCGGATCAGGGTGTCGGTGGTGGCATCCAAAAACAGCATGTCCATGTGGGCACCCTGGTCTTTGAGCTTGTCAATCTGCCTGGGCAGCAGCGGCAGTGCGCCGGCACTGCGCACATCCATGGCGATGGCCAGACGGGTGATGTTGTCGGTGCGGTCCAGCAAGATCAGCGACACCAAAAGCTCTGGCGGCAAGTTATCCACACAATAAAAACCCAGGTCTTCCAGCGCACGCAGCGCCACCGACTTGCCCGATCCCGACATGCCGGTGATCAAGACGATGTGTAGATTTTTGAGTTTATTTCGCACTTTACCCCCTCTGGTCTTGCAGCATATCGCGGGCATGCGCAACAGTACTGGCCAACAGGCGTTCGCCGCCCAGCATTCGGGCCACCTCAGAGACCCGGGCCTCACCGGACAGGGCGGCGACAGCGCTTAAGGTGACAGTGCCCTGTAGCCGTTTGGACACCACCAGATGGTGATCGGCGCAGGCCGCCACCTGCGGCAGGTGTGTCACGGCCAACACCTGGCGATCTTGACCCAGTTGCTGCATCAATCGCCCCACGGTTTGGGCCACGGCACCGCCCACACCGGCATCGACTTCGTCAAAGATCAAAGTCTGGGCCGTTCCCAGTTGGCTGGTGGTGACAGCGATGGCCAAGGCAATGCGCGACAACTCGCCGCCTGAGGCAACCTTATGGATGGGGCGAGGGCTGCTGCCGGCATGGCCTGCTACCAAAAACACGACATCCTCAAGCCCCGTTTGCAAAGGCTGGGCCGATGCCTGCACCACCACCTCAAACCGTCCACCTGTCATGCCCAAACCCTGCATGGCCTGCGTGATGGCCTGTGCCAGTTCTGGGGCCGCCCGAGTTCGGGCCACCGTCAGCACTTGGGCCTCTTGCAAATAGGCATTCATGGCGGTGGTATGCGCTGATTCAAGGGCTTGCAAGTCTGTGGCGGCATCCAGACTGGCCAGATCGGCTTGCCACTGGGCCATCAGATCAGGCAATTCGGACGCTTGTCGCTTGTAGCGACGTGCCAAAGACATCCAAAGCCCCATGCGATCGTCCAGTTCGGCCAAACGCCCAGGGTCAGGCTCCGTGCGGCGCAGGTAGGCGCGCAGCGCGTGTGCCGTGTCCTGAACCTGCGCTAGGCTAGAGGCTAAAACCTCGGTCAAGGCCCTGAAAGCCGGTTCTAGGTGCTCATGCTGTTGCAGCAATCGGCAGGCACTGTCCAGTCGGCCCAGCGCATTGCCATCGTCTTCATCCAAACTTTGCAGGGCGGCATGGGCAGCGTCCAGCAGAGCCTGGGCATTGGCCAGACGGGCGTGTTCGGCCTCCAGATCAGGCCATTCGTCAGCTTGGGGGGCTAGTTTTTGCAGCTCAGCGATCTGCCAGGTCAGGCGGTCGCGGTCTTGCAGCAAAGTGGCTTGATCGCGCTTGGCCTGTTCCAGTCGGCTTTGGGCTGTGCGCCACCGCTGCCACTGAGCCGACAGACTGTTGCAAGACACCTGGGCATAAGCGTCCAGCAAACAGCGCACGGCATCCGGGCGGGTTAGGCTTTGCCAGGCGTGCTGGCCATGAATGTCCAGCAGTTGTTCGCCCAATTGGCGCAACTGGGCCGCCGTAGCTGGACTGCCGTTGATCCAGGCGCGGCTTTTGCCCTGGGTATCGACCGTTCGACGCAGCAATAGCCCGTTATCTGCCTCTGCACCGGTACTTTCAAACCCCGCCGTTTCAAGCCACTGGCTCACACCAGGAGTGACTTCAAACTCCGCGCTGACATCGGTACGCGTGGCCCCTTCGCGGATCAAGGTGTTGTCTGATCGTCCACCCGTCACCAACTGCAGGGCATCGATCAAAATGGATTTGCCAGCACCGGTCTCGCCGGTCAGAACGCTAAAGCCGCTGGACAGTTCCAGGTCCAGCTCGCTGACGATGACAAAGTCACGCAGCACAATTCGTTTGAGACTCATAGGGGGACGACTCCCTCATTCCAGTGAAGTTTTTCGCGCAGGGTATCAAAGTAAGACCAGCCGGTGGGGTGCAAAAAGCGCACATGGTGCTGGGACAGGGTGACCTCTATACGGTCTCCATGCATCAGTTGGGCCAGCGACTGCGTGTCAAAACTGGCACTGGCATCGCGACCCGCCACGATTTCTATCGCGATGTGCGCTGTATTGGCCAGAACGACCGGACGGTTGGACAGGGTGTGCGGCGCTATCGGCACCATCACCCAGCCCGGAATGGACGGATGCAACAGCGGCCCACCAGCCGACAGCGAATAGGCGGTTGACCCTGTGGGGGTGGCGATGATCAGGCCGTCGGCACGCTGGTTGGCCACAAAATGCCCGTCCACTTCAACGCGCAGTTCCACCATGCCGGCTGTGGCACCGCGATTGACCACCACGTCGTTCAAAGCCAGGGTTGCATAAACGCTGCGACCGGCGCGCATGACACATGCGCTTATCAGGCTGCGGTGGTCTTCGACATAAGCGCCATGCAGCATGGGGATCAGGCTGTCCGCAAAACCCACATACGGAATGTCGGTGATAAACCCCAGCCGCCCCTGGTTGATGCCGATCAGGGGCACACCATGTGCGGCCATCTGGCGGCCAACCCCCAACATGGTGCCGTCCCCACCCACCACCAGTCCCAGATCACACTGCCCACCTATCTGGTCCATGCTCAAACAGGGATAGTCGTCAAGACCCGCATTGGTAGCCGTGTCGTTTTCAAGGGAAACATCGCAGCCTTGTTCTGCCAAAACACGGGCAAAAGACTCCAGCGCAGCGTGAGGACTCATCCCTTTGCCTAAGGATGCCACGTTTTGGTATTTGCCGATCAGGGCGACATGCTTGAATTGGAGCTTCATGCCCTGATTACATCATTTTGGGGGTCACTTTGGCTGTCACTGCATCAATTGCGAACGGCTATCGAAAAGCGCGTAGTCAAGCCAATCCATATGTGCAGGGGCTTCGATCCTGAAATCCGAAGCCACCACGGTTTTGAACTCGTCAATACGGGCCTGGCGAAAGCGCCGCAAGCGTGATTCAAGCAGGCATTGGTTCAGTTGAATGGGATTTGAGGAAATCCACTCCAGAAGACGGTACATGAAGCGAAACAAGCGTTTTGATTCACAGCTGGCCACCCACAAAGGTGTACGACAGCTTGGGGCAGTAAGCATTCTCTCCGTTGTGGATATTTTCGAATGTTAAAGAATTTTCAATCAATTTACTTTTGTATGTATAATAAACAATTATCATTTTATAATGAATTTATTTATAAAAGTTAAATCATGGCAATAGCAACAGCGCTTACATGGGGTGATGCGTGAATTTTTCGGCTTCCCACTTAAAGCGGGACACCTTGCAATATCAATGGGTTACGTTTTATTCGCTCACGTGGTTTTCTTGGCCGTGGAAGCTCACCCATTTGGCCGATTAGCCATTCAAAGACATCAGGAAACGGAGAACCAAA
>CAIJOK010000078.1 GCA_903822205.1 uncultured beta proteobacterium
GACTCTGATGTGATCACCGATTTCAGTGCCCGTGCAAATCAGCGCGGAGCAACCAAAACCAGCGGTCACGATCGACCGGAATCAGCGGTCACGATCGACCGGAATCAGCGGTCACGATCGACCGGAATCAGCGGTCACGATCGACCGGAATACCCATCCAACATCTCCAACATGCTGAACTCTGTGGACTCGGGGTGGCGTAGTCCGCTCCAGCAATCTCGGCAGCGTTGACCCAGCCAGGCGTTGAGTTCTTCAAACGAGTTCCACGTCAGCTATTGGGCATCCAGCCAATTGCGCCTGCGGCTACAGCCCCCCGTGTAGCCCTGCGTTTTCAGTTCTACACACAACGCACGGGCTGTTCGCTGGTATTGCTTCGTTCTCAACGCATCGGCTTTGAGGACTAGCTCCAGCGCCTCGTGAAACGCAGTGAGTTTGCCTGGCATCTCTTGGCGCAGGTACTTTGGTTCCTCTTTCTTCTGGGCATCTTTTACCCATTTGCATATCGTGTTGCGCGATAGCCCTGTTTGTTTCGAAATTTGATGTAGCGACTTTTTGTCGCGTGTGTACATTCTCTTCACTTTGCCTAACATTTCCATGGTGATCACCTTTTTTGCTCCTGCCTAAAAATAAGGCAGCGCTTGTAAAACACCTGGGTCAATTTTCAGTCGGCACATCCCCTCAAAGTGGATCAGTTTTCAATCGGCATCAACAATAAGTAAAAATGTGGCAATAGACTAGCAATAGTCTGGCAACGGAGGCATTTTGCTACACAGTCAGTAGCAATCGTTTCTATGTGCAAGTCGTTGATTTTATTGGTGGGATCTGTGGGGTTCGAACCCACGACAAACGGATTAAGAGTCCGCTACTCTACCAACTGAGCTAAGATCCCGTAGCAAGTGTCGAGGTATCGTTGGTGCTACAAAAACATCGATTCCAGAGAAGAATCTGGCCTTTGATTCTAAACCATGGTGATCCCCAAATTTGAAAGACAAGGGTCATGGGTGCGTCATCAAAACGTGGATAAACCCTCACCCTTGCTGACTTTTCTGAGGCACACTTACCCTAGGATCACCCCCTGGGGCTAGAAATATTTGGCCACCAGCGAGGCAGCCTCAAGCATCAGCAACACCAAAAACAGTCGAACAGCGCCGGGCTGTACGGTGTGACAGACAGCACGCTGTGTGGCCTCCACGCTGGCTGCCAGCGGAATGACTGCGACTGCCAGGCTAAACAGCAAGGTTTTTAGCACCAGGCCCAGGCTAACGGTCAGGTCAAACACTTGTCCCACCATGCGGGTAAAGCCCGGCAAGCCCCACGGCGACAAGCCATAGACCGCCAAATAGGTGAGCATCATGGTCACGCCACTGCTGATGGCAGCCAGACACAAGACCGAAAACGCATCGGCCAGCACCCGTGGGGTTAGATCGGTGCGCAAATGTTCCAGGTCAAGGCCAGTGCAAGGTGGCACATAGGGGCACATCCAGGGCTGTTCTGACACGCCAGCAGTGCCTGCGTTGAACGCCAAACCAGCCCGCAACGCGACAAACAGGGCGGCCGCCAGGGGGATAAGCTCAAGCACCAGCACCCGCACGACCATTTGCAGGGCGTATTGCGACACGCCGTAGCTGATGGCTGTCACCACGACGATGCGGATCAGCACCAGGCTAAACAGAGCTGACAGAGCGGTAAACCACGGTAGCACCTGCCAGGTGCCAACATACAAATGCCGCGCCACAGATTGAAAGCACACACGGCTGTAAGTAGCCGGGGACAGTGCCATGACCAGCACCACCGCCCCAAAGTGCAACATAAACCACACACTGCGTGCCTGACGCAACACGGTGTGGCCCCAGTTGCCCAGCGCAGCGCCCATACCGATCCAAACCCTCGCAGCAGGCAGCAGGTTCATCGCACGACAGCAAGGCAGACGGTTAAATGCTGTGTCACGGGGCGGGAGCCTGTTCCTTGACGAGCTGCGTGATCTGGCGATAACGCGCATCGATGATCGAGGCCTCAATGTAGTCCGTTTTGGCCGTGACACCGCCTGGCCTTGGCAGGCGGGCACGTTGTTGTGCGGCTTTCAGCCTGTCCAGTGCTGCTGTGTAATCCAGCCGGGCCACACAGGTCTCGGCACTGGCACGCAGTGCCCGCAGGTCTTGGCCTTGGGCGGTGTAGAGGCTGGACAGCCACTGCCATGCGGTGGCATCTTTGGGGTGATCGACCACCCAAGATTGCAGCCGACCGGCCGCCCAGGCGGTCAGCGTATCGGCGTTGATCTGAAGCGCCAATTGGGCCTGTAGCATGAGTTCGGTGCGTACGGGTGGGGTGCCAGACGCTTGGGTCGGATCAAGCCCTGCCTCTGTCATCATGGTGCGCAACGCTGCAGGTGGGCGATCTCTTGCATCAAGTGTCAGCTCAAGGTCAAGCCAACGGGCCTGCTGCAAAGCCGCAGGATGAGCAGCCACCTGGGTACGCAAACGCTGGACATAAAGCCGTGCGTGGGCCATGTTGCGCAGCCTGCCGGCAGCCATGGCTGCGCCATACAAAACACCCGCCTGTACCGCCACAGGCTGGGCGGACAGGCTGCTGTCATTGGCTTGGGTCAGCCAGGTTTGCAGGGCATCACTGGCTGTATTAACCAGCGTACGCGAGCGAGCAGACATCATGGCGTGAACCATGTCCGCACTGGTAGCAGGAGCAGCGGGGGCCGACGCGAGGGGGGGCAGGCCAGTCCCCGTTGCACCCGAAGTGCTTGGCAAAGGAATGCGTGCCTGCATGTCGGCGATGCGCTCAGCGGTCAGCGGGTGACTGCGAAGATACGGGTAAGCGCCACTGTCATTCAAGCGTGAAGCCTGCTGTAGCTTGTCAAACATGGTGACAAAACCCTGAGCCACAAAACCGGCATCTCTCATCACACCCAGCCCCAGCCGGTCGGCCTCTCGCTCCATATCGCGAGAAAAATTAAGCTGGTTTTGGACTGACAGTGCCTGGCTGCCCATGATGAGGGCATTGCCGGCATCGGCGTTCTGGCTGGCCGCGATGGCTCCCAAAATCATGGCACCCACCAGCCACGGGGTTTGTTGGCCGGACTTGGCAAACATGCGCGCAATGTGGCGTTGTGTGATGTGACTGAGTTCATGGGCCAGGACAGAGGCCAGTTCATCGCGATCCGATACCACCGCCAAGAGCCCCAGATGCACGCCCATGTAGCCGCCCGGCAGTGCGAACGCATTGACCGTGCGGTTGCGCACCAGCAAAACCTGCCAGGCAAAGTGATCGTCCAGATCAGCCGTCAAATCGCCTCGGGTGCGCGACGATTGCAGCAGGGGCCGCCAGATGCTCCAGATGTAATCATCCAGCACGGGGTCATCTAGGTAGTCGGGGTCACGGTAAAAGCTGTATGCGATGTGGTCACCCACGCTGCGCTCTGCGCTGCTGGTCATGTCGCCACCGTCGCCCAACATGGGTAGGGCCGCAGTGCTTTGGGCGTAACACATCGGCGCAAAAGACAGCCCTACGGCTGCCGTCAGCATCGCCGCCAGAGCGTGTTGCAAGGGTCTGACAAACAAGGGGCGTTTGAGGGTTTTGATCCACATGGTGATTGGACAAGCATGCAAGCAGAAAAGGATCGGCATTATGACCAGTCGATGCCTTGTGGTTGGCCAATCTATGCCGTTTATAAAAAGTTACATGCATAATAAAGTACAAAATAATAGCGCCTCACGCAACAAAGACGGGCGTTAGCGCTTGTATTGAAAAAAACATGATGTATATAACTTGTTAAAAATGTCAAAGCACAAACACTTTGCATTCGATAGCAATCCTACCTTTGGTGGTTCCGATAGTTCATTGCGACCATTTGGCGATGGGTCTGTTGCAAGCGGTCAAGTGACCGCTAAAGCGTCATATCCCGGTGTTACACTGAATGCATAAAGGGCAGGGACATGCACCCTTACTGCACTCAAAAATAGAATTATCCTGTTGATTAAACGTAATTTTTGTGCAAGCCAACGCCATTGTGTGCAGTGTCAAAATGCACAAGCCTTGTGCGTCAGTCGCTAACAATTTAAACGATAAAGATGAATCTTGAGCAATATTTGCCAGTCCTCCTGTTTATTCTGGTTGGACTGGGCGTAGGCGTAGGCCCACAGGTGATCGGCTTTGTTTTGGGACCCAACCGTGCCGATCCTGCCAAAAATTCCCCTTACGAATGCGGCTTTGAGGCCTTTGGTGATGCCCGGATGAAGTTTGACGTGCGCTACTACCTCGTTGCCATTCTTTTCATCTTGTTTGACCTGGAGATCGCTTTTTTGTTTCCTTGGGCTGTGTCACTCAAGGAGATAGGTGCGTTGGGTTTTTGGTCTGTCATGGTCTTTCTGGCTATTTTGGTCGTGGGCTTTGTCTATGAGTGGAAAAAAGGTGCCCTTGACTGGGAATAGCTTGGAATAGACCAGGAACAACCAGGAGCGATCAGCATGATTGAAGGTATTTTCAGAGAAGGTTTTGTCACCACCAGTTACGATGCCGTGATGAATTGGGCCAAGGTTGGGTCTGTGTGGCCCATGTCCTTTGGGCTGGCCTGCTGCGCCGTCGAGATGATGCATGCCGCCAATGCACGCTACGACATCAGCCGCTTTGGTGCCGAGGTCTTTCGCGCCAGCCCTCGCCAGTCTGATCTGATCATCGTGGCCGGTACTCTGTGCAACAAAATGGCCCCCGCTTTTCGCAAGGTCTATGACCAGATGAGTGAGCCTCGCTGGGTCATCTCGATGGGGTCGTGCGCCAACGGCGGCGGTTATTACCACCACAGTTATTCGGTTGTTCGCGGTTGTGACCGTGTGGTACCGGTTGATGTCTATGTGCCGGGCTGCCCGCCCACGGCTGAGGCCTTGATCTACGGTATTTTGCAGTTGCAGCACAAGGTTCGCCGCACGCAAACCATCGCCCGTGCATAAGGGATCAATGATGACCGACTACGCTATCGACCCTGTCCAATTGCAAGCCACCGTTCTGGCCGCGCTCGGTGACCTGGCAGCCAGCAGCGTGTTGCGTCTGGGCGAGCTTTCGGTGGTGGTGAATGTTGCCCACTATGCCAAGGCCGCCAAGCTCTTGCGCGATGCCCCAGGCTGCCGTTTTGAGCAACTGATCGACCTGTGTGGTGTCGATTACGCCACCTACAAAGACCAGCCGCAATCCGGGCTGCGTTACTGCGTCGTCTTGCATTTGCTGTCTGTCAGCTTGAATCAGCGCGTCAGGCTCAAGGTTTTTGCACCTGATGATCTATCTCCCGTCGTCCCCTCGGTGTGCGACATTTGGAGCGCCGCCAACTGGTTTGAGCGCGAAGCCTTCGACCTGTTTGGCATTGTGTTTGAAGGGCACGATGACCTGCGCCGCATCCTGACCGATTATGGTTTTGTGGGTCACCCGTTTCGCAAAGACTTTCCGGTATCAGGCCACGTTGAAATGCGTTATGACGCAGAGCAAAAGCGCGTTGTGTATCAGCCGGTCACGATCGAGCCTCGCGAGATCACCCCTCGCATCATTCGTGAAAACAACTACGGTGGCTTTGCCGTTGAGCAGATTTAGCAGTTCGCGTCATGGCTGAAATCAAAAATTACACCCTTAACTTTGGCCCGCAACACCCGGCGGCGCACGGCGTTTTACGCTTGGTGCTTGAACTTGACGGCGAGGTCATTCAGCGGGCTGACCCTCACATTGGCCTCTTGCACCGTGCCACAGAGAAGCTGGCTGAGACCAAAACCTACCTCCAAGCCCTTCCCTACATGGATCGACTGGACTATATGTCCATGATGTGCAACGAAAACGCTTACTGTCTGGCGGTCGAAAAAATGCTGGGCATTGCAGTGCCTGTGCGCGCCCAGTACATCCGCGTGATGTTCTCCGAGATCACACGGCTGCTTAACCATTTGCTGTGGGTGGGCGCACACGCCATTGACTGCGGTGCCATGACGGTCATGCTGTATGCCTTTCGTGAACGCGAAGATTTGCTGGATATGTACGAAGCTGTCAGTGGTGCGCGCATGCATGCCGCTTACTTCAGGCCGGGCGGTGTGTACCGCGACCTGCCTGACAGCATGGCGCAGCACTCATCCAACAACATTCGCAGCGCCCAGTCCACAGCAGAACTCAACCGCAACCGCCGGGGCAGTTTGCTGGACTTTATTGAGGACTTTACCCAGCGCTTTCCAACGTATTTGAGCGAATACCACACCCTGCTGACAGACAACCGTATCTGGAAACAGCGCACGGTAGGTATCGGTGTGGTGACACCTGAACGCGCACTCAATCTGGGCTTTACCGGCCCCATGCTGCGCGGATCGGGCGTTGCCTGGGACCTGCGCAAAAAGCAGCCCTACGACGCTTATGCGCATGTGGATTTTGATATTCCGATCGGCAAAACCGGTGATTGCTATGACCGTTACTTGGTTCGCATGGAAGAGATGAACCAGTCCAACCGCATCATCCGGCAGTGTGTCGATTGGTTGCGGGCTAACCCCGGCCCCGTCATCACCGACAACCACAAGGTGTCCCCGCCTGACCGCCAGTCCATGCAGTCCAACATGGAGGACTTGATCCACCACTTCAAGCTGTTCACTGAAGGTTTTTGTGTTCCCGAGGGCGAAGCCTACGCCGCCATCGAACACCCCAAAGGCGAGTTTGGCATTTATTTGGTCAGTGATGGTGCCAATAAACCCTACCGCATGAAAATTCGCCCGCCGGCTTTTGTCCATCTGGCGGCGTTGGGCGAAATGGGACAAGGCCACATGATCGCTGATGCTGTGGCCATTATTGGCACGATGGACATTGTGTTTGGGGAAGTTGACCGATGATCTCCGAAGAATCCAAAATGCGCTTTGCCCGGGAGGTTGCCAAATACCCTCCAGACCAAAAGCAGTCCGCCGTGATGGCCTGTTTGTCGATCGTGCAACAGCAACTGGGCTACGTCAGCGCCGACAGTGAACAGGTAGTGGCCGACTATCTTGGCATGCCCCCCATTGCCGTCCACGAAGTCACCACGTTTTACAACATGTACAACCAGCGGCCGGTGGGCAAGTACAAGATCAATGTCTGCACCAATTTGCCATGCCAATTGCGAGACGGCAGCAAGGCCTTGGCTCACCTTGAGACCACACTAGGCATTCACGCCGACCAAACGACACCTGACGGACTGTTTACCTTGCAGGAGTGTGAATGCCTGGGGGCTTGTGCTGATGCGCCCGTGTTGTTGGTCAATGACCGCAATATGTGCAGCCTGATGACCAACGACAGGCTTGACGCGTTGGTTGAGGGTCTGCGTTCATGTGAGGAGCAAGCATGATGGCTCAATCACCCCTGTCACCTATTTCACCCTCATCCATCCTGGCCCGGTTTCAATCCAACGGTCAGCACACCTGTTTTCATGGCAGGCACATCGCACCGCAGATTTATGCGGGACTGGACGGCACCAACTGGCGGCTGATGGATTACGTCGCACGCGGCGGTTATCAGGCTCTTCGCCGTGTGTTGGGCCAGCTTTCGGGGTCTGATGGCGGCGCGGCCATGCCCCCTGAACAAGTGATCGCTATTGTCAAAGAATCATCCTTGCGCGGTCGCGGCGGCGCAGGCTTTCCGGCAGGTCTCAAGTGGAGCTTTATGCCCCGCCAGTATGACGGCCCCAAGTACTTGGTATGCAACTCTGACGAGGGCGAGCCAGGCACCTGCAAAGACCGCGACATTTTGATGTTCAACCCCCACATCGTGATCGAGGGCATGATCATTGCCGCCTACGCCATGGGTGCGTCGGTGGGCTACAACTACATTCACGGTGAAATTTTTGCCGCTTACGATCGCTTTGAAGAGGCCCTGCAACAGGCCCGCTCTGCGGGGTTGTTGGGCGACCGCATTCTGGGCAGCAATTTTTGCTTTCAACTGCACGCAGCGCATGGCTTTGGTGCCTATGTGTGCGGAGAAGAAACTGCCCTGCTAGAGTCCCTGGAAGGCAAAAAAGGACAACCCCGCTACAAGCCTCCGTTTCCGGCCAGTTTTGGTCTTTACGGCAAGCCTACTACCATCAACAACACCGAGACTTTTGCAGCCGTGCCCTGGATCATTCGCCACGGCGGCAAGGCCTACCTTGAATGCGGCAAGCCCAACAACGGCGGCACCAAGATTTTCTCGGTCAGCGGCGATGTCACGCTTCCAGGCAACTATGAGGTCCCGATGGGAACGCCCTTTGCCAAACTGCTTGAATTGGCGGGCGGTGTGCGACCGGGCCAGAGTCTCAAAGCCGTGATACCTGGGGGGTCTTCATCGCCCGTGCTGCCTGCATCGGTCATCATGGACTGCACACTGGACTATGACTCCATCGCCAAGGCGGGTTCTATGCTGGGGTCTGGGGCCGTGATCGTGCTGGATGATTCGCGCTGCATGGTCAAGAGTTTGCAGCGTTTGTGCCACTTTTACAGTCACGAATCGTGCGGTCAATGCACCCCTTGTCGCGAAGGTACCGGCTGGATGTCCAAAATTGTGGACAGAATTGAGAATGGTCAAGGTTTGCCAGAGGACCTGGCACTGCTTGACTCTGTGGCCGAGAACATTCAGGGCCGCACCATCTGTGCCTTGGGCGATGCAGCCGTCATGCCCGTACGGGCCATGCTGAAGCATTTCAGACACGAATTTGACCACCACGTGGCGCACAAGACCTGTGTGGTCCCCGCCTACGTTTGAACGAGTCTCTTGCAAATGGAAATTGAACTTGACGGCATCAAGGTAGAGGTTATTGCGGGCAGCACTGTGATGCAGGCGGCTGAACAGGCCGGCACATTGATTCCTCATTTTTGTTACCACAAAAAGCTCAGCATTGCGGCAAGCTGCCGCATGTGTCTGGTCGATATTGAAAAAATGCCAAAGCCCGTGCCGGCCTGCGCCACCCTTGTGTCTTCTGGCATGGTGGTTCACACACGGGGGGCTAAGGCCGTTGCAGCCCAGCAGTCCGTGATGGAGTTTTTGCTGATCAACCATCCACTGGACTGTCCCATCTGCGACCAAGGCGGTGAGTGCCAGTTGCAGGATATCGCTGTAGGTTATGGCCGTACGACATCGCGCTACCACGAGACCAAACGCGAGGTACCTGCCAAGGACATCGGCCCTTTGATCGCCATGCAGGAGATGAGCCGCTGCATCCATTGCACCCGTTGCATTCGCTTTGGTCAAGAGATCGCAGGTGTCATGGAGCTTGGCATGTTGCACCGCAGTGAACACGCCCAGATCGATAGCTTTTTGCATCGCTCGGTCGCGTCTGAGCTTTCCGGCAACATGATCGATTTGTGTCCGGTGGGCGCTCTGACCAGCAAGCCTTTTCGCTACAGCGCCCGCACTTGGGAGCTTTCTCGCCGCCGGTCAATCAGCCCGCATGATTCAACGGGCACCAACCTTGTCATACAGGTCACGAGCAACCGCGTCATGCGCGTGGTGCCGTTTGAAAACGAGGCGATCAATGAATGCTGGATTGCAGACCGCGACCGCTTCTCTTATGAGGGCCTCAACAGTCCAGACCGCCTGACGGCCCCCATGATCAAACAAGGTGGCGAGTGGCACACAGTCGATTGGCCGACGGCCCTGGAGTATGTGGTCAAGGGCATCCATCGTATCCGTGCGCAATTTGGCCCTGCGGGCATCGGCGCGTTGGTCAGTCCGCACAGCACCCTTGAAGAGCTTTACCTTTGCAGCGCTCTGGTCCGAGGTCTGGGCAGCCCCCATGTGGACTACCGTTTGCGCCATGCCGAGTTTGTGGCATCCGAGGGCATTCGCCACCTCGGCACATCCATCGCATCCTTGTCTGAGTTGCAGTCCGTGCTGGTGGTTGGGTCGCATCTTCGTCACGACCATCCCCTGTTTGCACAGCGGATCAGGCAGGCCACTCGCAAAGGCTGTACGGTCAATGCGCTTCAGGCTGACGTGCCCGACTGGGCCATGCCGGTTGCCCACACGCTGGTGCGAGATTCCGCTGTGTGGGTTCAGGCTCTGGCCGACATTGCGACAGCCGTCGCCAACATTCAGGCTGTCGATAGCCAGTGGCCAGGAATGCCAGACGATGTGGCTTTTGGTATCGCACGGTCACTTTTGTCCGGCGACCGCAAGGCCATCCTGCTGGGCAATGCCGCTGCACACCATCCAAAAGCCTCCAGTCTTTTGGCCATTGCCAACTGGATAGCGGCGCAAACCGGCGCTTCGGTGGGCTATCTGACCTTTGCTGCCAATACAGTGGGGGCGCAATGGGTGTCCGCTGTGCCTGGCGCAGACGGGCAAAATGCCCAGCAGATGTTGAATGGCGGGCTTCATGCGGCCATTTTGTTCAACACCGAGCCAGAGTTTGACACCGCAGGTGGCAAGCGATCTCTTGCGGGTCTGTCCGATACCGACATGGTGGTCACGATCAGTCCCTTCAAGTGCAACCAAAGCATCAGCGACGTATTGCTGCCGATGGCCCCCTTCACCGAAACCTCGGGCACCTTTGTCAATGCCGAGGGGCTTGCGCAGAGCTTTCACGCTGCCGTCAGGCCTTTAGGCGATGCACGCCCAGGCTGGAAGGTTTTGCGTGTCTTGGCCAACATGCTGGGTTTGGCTGGTTTTGACTTTGAGTCTTCGCACGATGTGTTGTCTCAAATCATCGGACAGGCCAGGGCAGCCGGTCAGGTGCATGTTCCCACTGAACTTTTAAGTAACGCCACACAGGCCGAGGCAGACATGACACCCGCTACCGTATCACCGTCGGTGGCAAGCCTGTATGACATGGACAGTTTGGTGCGCAGGGCCTACAGTTTGCAACAGACCGCAACGGCTCAACGTGACCGGTCTAGCCACTTTGCTGAAGAGGCTTCATCATGATCGACACCCTTTTTAATCTGGGACAGAGCCTGCTGCCCGCTCCGTGGTGGGCAACACTGGCATGGCCCGTGGTGTGGGCCATGATCAAAATTATTTTGGTTTTGATGCTGGTCATGGGGGTCGTGACCTACACCACCCTGTGGGAACGCAAACTTTTGGCTTGGGTGCAGATCAGACTGGGACCTAACCGTGTCGGGCCGTGGGGTCTATTGCAACCTATTGCCGATGCGCTCAAGCTGATGACCAAAGAAATTGTCATGCCATCCGCCGCAGACAAGTCCTTGTTTTACCTGGGGCCTGTCCTGACGGTCATGCCCGCCATGGCTGCATGGGCGGTGGTGCCTTTTGGGCCAGAGATTGCCGTGGCCAACCTGAACGCGGGTTTGTTGTTTTTGATGGCCATCACGTCGATGGAGGTCTATGGTGTGATCATCTCGGGCTGGTCATCCAATTCAAAATACCCGTTTTTAGGTGCTCTTCGGGCATCGTCCCAAATGGTTAGCTATGAGATCGCGATGGGTTTTTGTCTGGTGGTGGTGCTCATGGTCTCGGCCAGCTTAAATCTGACCGATATTGTGGTGGGACAAAGCCACGGCCTTTTTGCCGGAATGGGTTTGTCCTTTTTGTCCTGGAACTGGCTGCCCTTATTGCCCATTTTTGTGGTCTATTTTGTCTCCGCCTTGGCTGAAACCAACCGATTGCCTTTTGACGTGATCGAGGGTGAGTCCGAAATTGTCGCCGGTCACATGGTTGAATACTCCGGTATGTCATGGGCCATGTTTCAAATGGCCGAATACGCCAACATTTGGCTTGTGTCGGTACTGATGAGTATCATGTTTTTGGGAGGATGGCTATCCCCCATCGATGGCGTTTTATTCAACTGGATTCCAGGCTGGATCTGGCTGGGGCTTAAATCATTTTTCATGGTCACCCTGTTCATCTGGGTAAGGGTTACCTTTCCACGATTTCGGTATGACCAGATCATGCGTTTGGGCTGGAAAATTTTTATTCCGGTCACTTTGGTTTGGTTGATCGTGATCGGCCTCTGGATGCAAACTCCTTTGAGCATTTGGAACTAATTCGAGTGATTTATGTTGATACCCGCCACACGCTCTGACAGTTCGTCATGTACCTTGCCAACCTTGTCTTGCTTGATGACTGCGATCAAGGATTTCTTTTCTAGTTTTTTACTGCTTGAGTTTCTCAAGGGAATGGTTTTGACGGGCAAATATGCTTTTCGCCGAAAAATAACCCTGCAATACCCTGAAGAAAAAACACCCCTATCGCCCAGGTTCAGGGGTTTGCACGCCCTTCGCCGCTACCCTGATGGCGAAGAGCGGTGTATCGCATGCAAGCTGTGCGAGGCCATCTGCCCCGCCATGGCCATCAGCATAGAGTCAGAGCAGCGCGCAGACGGGTCGCGCCGCACCAGTCGCTACGATATTGACCTAACCAAATGTATTTTTTGCGGTTTTTGTGAGGAAAGTTGTCCGGTCGATTCGATTGTTGAGACCAACATCCTTGAGTACCACGGTGAAAAACGCGGGGATTTGTATTTCACCAAAGAAATGTTATTGGCCATCGGCGACAAATTTGAACCCCAAATTGCTGTCTGCAAGGCCGCAGATGCCAAGTATCGGTGACCCCTGAGAAAGATTTTATTCAATTTTTTCAATTATGGATGTCAAAACTACTCTCTTTTATGTGTTTTCAGCCACGGTGATCCTGTCGGCATTTCGCGTGATCACGGCGCGCAATCCCGTTCACGCCGTATTATTTTTAGTATTGGCGTTTTTTCAGTCTTCCATGATCTGGATGCTGTTAAAGGCTGAGTTTTTAGCCATCTCACTGGTACTCGTTTATGTTGGTGCGGTCATGGTGTTGTTTTTGTTTGTGGTGATGATGCTGGATGTTAAAACTGACGGTCTGCGCCAGGGTTTTTGGAAGCATTTCCCACTGGCAGCCATAGTGGGGGTATTTATTATTCTTGAAATGTGCGCTGTGTTGATGGGTGGTTTTCGCATCACTGAAGAGCCTCGTGTCTTTTCGGCCATCGCCCACACCGGTGCAGAGGCATCCAATACCCGCGAATTGGGCCAGTTGCTGTTTACCCAATATGTGTATCCACTGCAAATTGCCGGTGCATTGCTGCTGGTGGCGATGATTTCAGCCATCGCCCTTACCCTGCGGCAGCGCAAGGATAGCAAGGCCATCAGTCCTTCCATTCAAGTGCAGGCCAAGTCTCGTGACCGTCTTGTGGTCGTCAAAATGGATGCAACACAGCCGGCGCTGCCGGCTACGTCAGGCACAGGGGAGGGTTCAGCATGACGCTCACTTTAGGTCATTACTTGTCTTTGGGGGCCATGTTGTTTGCGCTCTCTGTGGTGGGTATCTTTCTCAATCGCAAGAATTTGATTGTGCTCATGATGGCTATTGAGCTGATGCTTTTGGCTGTCAATACCAATTTTGTTGCTTTCTCTTATTATCTTGGCAATATGCATGGTCAGATTTTTGTCTTTTTTATATTGACTGTTGCAGCCGCAGAGTCAGCCATTGGTCTGGCTATCCTGGTGTTGCTCTTCCGAAATAAATCCAGTATTCACGTGGATGAACTCGATTCGTTGAAGGGTTAATCAAAATGAGTCAAAGCCTTTCTGCTGCAAGCCTGCTGGCTATTCCGCTGGCCCCCCTGGTGGGTGCGCTTGCGGCCGGTGTTTTTGGAACCCGATTTGGCGGAAACAAACTGGGGCGCGTCGTGTGCCATTCACTGGCCATCTCGGGTGTTTTTTTGGCATTTATTTTGTCTGCCATCACGCTTAACGCCGTGGTAACAGATGGAGCGCGTTTTAACGAGGCCATTTACACCTGGATGGAAGCAGGCGGTCTCAAAATGGAGATTGGCTTTATGGTGGACGGACTGTCCGCCCTCATGATGTGCGTTGTCAGTTTTGTATCCTTGATGGTTCATATTTATACCATTGGATACATGGAAGACGACGATGGGTACAACCGCTTTTTTGCCTACATTTCCCTTTTTACATTTTCCATGTTGATGCTTGTGATGAGCAACAACATGCTGCAATTGTTTTTTGGATGGGAGGCCGTCGGTTTGGTTTCTTATTTGTTGATCGGTTTTTGGTATAAGAAACCTTCGGCTATTTTTGCCAATATGAAAGCCTTTTTGGTCAATCGAGTGGGTGACTTTGGGTTTATTCTTGGGATTGGTCTGCTCGCAGCTTACACCGGTACGCTTGATTATGCAGAGACTTTTTCCCAATCGGCACAACTGGCCACTTGGGTGCTACCAGGCACAGACTGGATGCTGATCACGGTGATCTGTATTTGCCTTTTTATCGGTGCCATGGGCAAGTCGGCGCAGTTTCCGCTGCACGTATGGCTGCCTGACTCCATGGAAGGCCCCACCCCTATTTCTGCCTTGATTCACGCGGCCACCATGGTGACAGCGGGGATTTTTATGGTGGCGCGAATGTCGCCTCTGTTTGAGCTGAGCGATACAGCACTTAATTTTGTATTGTTGATTGGCGCAATAACTGCCCTGTTCATGGGCTTTTTGGGCATGGTACAAAACGACATCAAACGAATTGTGGCCTATTCAACTTTATCGCAATTGGGGTATATGACGGTGGCACTGGGGGCCTCGGCTTACTCTGTGGCGGTGTTTCATTTGATGACACACGCCTTTTTCAAGGCTTTGTTGTTTTTAGCGGCTGGGTCTGTGATCATGGGTGTGCATCACAATCAGGATATTCGTTGGATGGGAGGGCTGCGCAAATACATGCCGATCACTTGGATCACGTGTTTGATGGGATCCTTGGCTTTGATCGGTACGCCTTTGTTTTCTGGGTTTTATTCCAAGGACAGCATCATCATGGCTGTTCACGCCAGTGAACTTCCGGCATCAGGGTTTGCTTATTTTGCAGTCTTGGCTGGCGTTTTTGTGACAGCATTTTATTCATTTCGACTTTATTTCTTGGTTTTTCACGGCAATGAGCGTTTTACACAAAACCCGGAAACGCACCCGCACGGGCATCACGATGCAGATCATCACCTGCCCCATGAGTCACCCTGGGTAGTCACCATCCCTTTGATTCTTTTGGCTATTCCGTCGGTTCTGATCGGTTACATGACGATCAGCCCACTCTTGACTGGTGGTTTTTTCGAAGGCTCGCTGTTTGTCAATTCATCCATTCACAAATCCATCGAGGTTTTGCGTGACGATTTTCACGGCTCTTTTCAACTGGCCCTCCATAGTCTTATGACGCTTCCTTTTTGGTTGGCTTTGGCCGGCGTATTGGTTGCTTGGATGATGTATCTACGTCACCCCGCTTGGCCTGCTGCCTTTAAGCGCAGCCTATTGCCCATTTATACCCTGCTTGAGAATAAGTATTATTTGGATTGGTTGAATGAGAATGTCATCGCTCGTGCCGCTCGTGGGGTTGGTGCTGGACTATGGCGAGCAGGTGACCAAATGATTATCGACGGCTTGGTGGTCAATGGTTCATGGCGGCTGGTGGGCTGGGTTTCGGCCAAGGTTCGCACCCTTCAGACGGGTTACCTTTATGACTATGCACTGGCGATGATTTTAGGTGTATTTGTTTTAATGACGTATTTCGTCTGGCTCAAATAGGAGAAATATAAAAATGGGTTTATTGAGCCTGGTTATTTGGACACCTATTTTTTTTGGTGTCGTTTTACTGGCACTTGGCAGAGATGATCAGGCGCGTGCAGTTCGGTGGATCGCTTTAGTGGGGTCATGCATCAGCTTGCTTTTGACCCTGCCACTTTATTCTCAGTTTAATTTGACCACTGCGGGTATGCAGTTTGTTGAGAAATCAGCATGGATAGACATTTTTAATATCAATTACCACCTTGGTATTGATGGCATTTCTTTTTGGTTTGTTTTATTGACAGCTTTTATCAATGTGATTGTGGTCATTGCCGGTTGGGAGGTTATCACCACCCGCGTCAACCAGTACATGGGGGCTTTTCTGATCTTAAGCGGTCTGATGATCGGTGTCTTTTGTGCTTTGGATGGTTTGCTGTTTTACGTATTTTTTGAAGCTACGCTGATACCCATGTATTTGATCATTGGCATCTGGGGTGGCCCTAACAAAATTTATGCGGCCTTTAAGTTTTTTCTTTATACCCTTTTGGGATCCCTGCTCTTGTTGCTTGCGCTTATTTACTTGTTCATTGTTTCAGGTCATAGTTTCGACATCACTGCATGGCACAGGCTACCTTTAAGCATGACGGAGCAGACGGTTATTTTCTTTGCATTTTTAGCTGCATTTGCCGTCAAGGTGCCAATGTGGCCAGTCCACACTTGGCTACCAGACGTGCATGTGGAAGCACCTACCGGAGGATCGGCAGTCTTGGCTGCCATCATGCTGAAGTTAGGGGCTTATGGTTTTTTACGGTTCTCTTTGCCGATCACTCCCGACGCGTCACATGAGTGGGCGGGGTTGATGATCGCTTTGTCACTGGCCGCTGTGATCTATGTTGGCTTGGTCAGCCTCGTCCAAAGAGACATGAAGAAACTGGTGGCTTACTCATCGGTTGCGCACATGGGTTTTGTGACGCTTGGTTTTTTTATTTTTAATGATCTTGGCATTGCCGGTGGTATTGTTCAGATGATTGCGCATGGCTTTGTATCTGCTGCCATGTTTTTGTGCATTGGGGTTTTGTACGACAGGATGCACTCGCGCGAAATCGCCAGTTATGGTGGTGTCGTCAATACCATGCCGCAATTTACCGTTTTTGCTTTGCTCTTTGCAATGGCCAATTGTGGATTACCTGGGACAGCCGGTTTTGTAGGTGAATGGATGGTGATACTGGGGGCCGTTAAGTTTAAGTTTTGGGTCGGTGCAGCCGCTGCATCGGCTTTGGTATTTGGTGCTGCTTATACGCTGTGGATGTTTAAACGGGTTTATTTTGGAGCGATTGGCAATGACCGGGTCAAGAATTTGAACGACCTTAATGTGCGAGAGTTTTTCTTTCTATTTTTATTGGCTGTCGCAGTGTTGTGGATGGGGGTGTACCCCAAACCTGTGACCGACGTGATGAATGTGTCTGTAGCCGAGCTGGTTAAACACGCCAATACTTCAAAGATATATTGAATATATTGATTTAAATATTGCATTATATAAATAGATAAGCGAGACTTTTATGGTAGATAAATACAGTTGGTTTACCGTTTATCCAGAGATTTTTTTGCTGGTGATGACTTGCTTTATTGCACTTTTTGACCTTTGGGTTAAGGATGCACAACGGCAATACACTTACGTTTTGACCCTTTTGACTCTGCTGACGCTTTCGGTGCTGGAGGGTTTTTATGCAGTTTGCGATTTGACCGTTTACGGGTTTGGCAATATGGTGGTCAATGACCCCATGGGCAATTGGCTCAAGTGCTTTGCTGCTTTGGCCTTGATGGCCACCTTGGTTTATGGCAGGCCCTACGCGGCTGACAGAAAAATGCTGGCTGGTGGAGAAATATTTACGCTGTCATTGTTTTCGTTGCTCGGCATGTTTGTCATGATTTCTGGCAATCATTTTCTGGTCATTTATTTGGGCATTGAACTGTTAACCTTGTCTTGTTATGCTTTGGTGGCTTTGCGTCGTGACTGTGCCGCATCCACTGAGGCCGCCATGAAGTATTTTGTTTTGAGTGCTTTGGCCTCTGGCTTTTTGTTGTATGGCCTGTCCATGATGTATGGTGCAACGGGTTCGCTTGATGTGCATGAGGTTTTCCGAATTATTAGCACGGGTCAGATCAAGCACGATGTTTTGGTTTTTGGCCTGGTTTTTGTTGTGTCTGGTTTGGCATTTAAGCTGGGTGTCGTCCCTTTTCACATGTGGATTCCAGATGTCTATCAAGGTGCGCCAACGGTGATCACCTTGCTGATTGCTGGCGCGCCCAAGCTGGCGGCTTTTGCTATCGTGGTGCGTTTGTTGGTTGAGGGCATGATGCCCTTGGTGGTCGATTGGCAGCAGATGCTGATGGTTTTGTCCATCGCATCGTTGGCCTTGGGCAATTTCGCCGCTATTGCGCAGACCAATTTCAAGCGCATGTTGGCTTACTCTACGATTTCGCACATGGGCTTTGTCTTGATCGGCATGATGTCAGGGGTTGTACCAGGACACCTGGACATCAATGGAGGAGCTTACAGCGCATCCATGTTTTATGTGGTGACGTATGTCCTGACCACATTGGCTGCCTTCGGTGTCATTTTGCTATTGGCCAGACAAGGCTTTGAAAGCGATGATATTGTTGATTTTGCGGGGCTGAATCAGCGCAATCCTTATTATGCGGGCATGATGGCGATTTGCCTTTTTTCCTTGGCGGGTATTCCCCCTATGGTGGGGTTTTATGCGAAATTATCTGTATTACAGGCGTTGCTTGCAACAGGGTCGGTGACCCATATGGCACTGGCTGTCTTTGCGGTGATGATGTCTTTGGTGGGTGCCTTTTATTATCTTCGCGTTGTTAAATTGATGTACTTTGATGCACCGACTATTTCTTCTAATATGCCGGTTATCTTTGCATCACTGGATGTCCGTGCCGTATTGACCTTGAACTGTAGCCTGCTTCTGGTACTGGGATTATTACCGGGCGGCTTGATGTCCTTGTGTGCCCGTTCAGTGGCCCAGATGCTTGCCAAATGATCCATCTGTGTAGTGTCCCTTGATTGAATGATCAGGTAGTGGACTGACTATTTTGGCAGGCAAAGGGTATTGTGCGTATGCCCCTTAAAGACCTGCCATTTGAGTCGCGCCCCCGAGAGAAACTGCTTTCACGCGGACCGGGTGCTCTGAGCGACGTTGAACTTTTGGCTATTTTGTTGCGCACCGGCATTCAGGGCAAAGGTGTTTTGCAAATGGCCCAAGAGCTTTTGGACATCAAGCCCAATGCCAGTGGTCAGCATGGTTTTTGCGGCATTGCCGGTCTGCTCAACGCCACGCTGGACGATCTGCAATCGGTCAAAGGTCTGGGACCTGCCAAATGTGCAGAATTGATCGCCGTTCTTGAGCTTGCTCGCAGAGCCTGTACGCAGCGTATGCAGGAGCGACCTGTGTTTGATACGCCTGATACGGTCAAACATTACCTGCAGCTTGAGCTGTCTGCGCGACCCCATGAGGTTTTTGCGGTCATGTTTTTGGACACCCAAAACCGCTTGTTGGCCATGGAGGAAATGTTCAGGGGAACTTTGACGCAAACCAGTGTCTATCCGCGTGAGGTTGTGCTTCGCGCCTTGCACCACCAGGCATCAGCGGTCGTGTTGTCGCACAACCATCCCAGTGGAACAGTCCAGCCTTCCAGGGCCGACGAGATGCTGACACAAACCCTTAAAACTGCCCTGAACCTGATCGATGTGCGCGTTCTTGACCACATCATCGTTGCCCCCGGACAGGCGTTGTCCATGGCCGAGCGGGGGCTGATGTAGGGGGGGCGTTGCATCTCAACCGCCTCTTTGGTGTCCCTTTTGCGTGCCTTTGGTGTCCCTTACGGCGCACCAGTTGCCGGCCACATGCCGCGCAGGGTGTAAGTGCAGACTTCGGTGATGGTGACATCCGTCATCTGCCCCATCAAACGCTCTGGCCCCGCAAAATTAACCACACGGTTGCATTCGGTGCGGCCCATCAGTTCGTTGGGGTCGCGTTTGGACTTGCCCTCCACCAAAATAGTCTGCACGGTGCCTAGACGGCTTTGGCTGATGTGGGTGATGTTGTCGTTGATCACGCGTTGCAGGTGTTGCAAACGTCGCTGCTTAACTTCATGCGGTGTGGTGTCAGGCAAATTGGCCGCCGGTGTGCCCGGGCGCGGGCTATAGACAAAGCTAAAGCTGTTGTCAAAGCCAATGTCACAGATCAGCCGTAGGGTCTGGTCAAAATCCTCATCGGTCTCACCGGGAAACCCCACAATAAAGTCACTGCTCATGGCCATGTCCGGCCTGACAGCGCGCAATCGTCGTACCGTGCTTTTGTATTGCATGGCGGAATACCCGCGTTTCATCGCCGTCAAAATGCGGTCTGATCCATGTTGAACCGGTAAATGCAGGTGGCTGACAAGCTTTGGCAGGTGCTCATACGCCGCTATCAGCGCAGGCGATACCTCATTGGGGTGGCTGGTCAGGTAGCGGATGCGTTCAATGCCGCCCATGTCTGACACGCGGTGCAGCAGGCCCGCAAAACTGGCCATCTCGCCGTTTGTACCCATCGGCGCACGCCAGGCGTTGACGTTTTGACCCAGCAAGGTGATCTCTTTGACACCCCTGTCAGCCAGTCCGGCAACCTCAGCGAGCACATCTTCCATCGGGCGACTGACCTCTTCACCCCGTGTGTAGGGCACCACGCAATAGCTACAGTATTTAGAGCAACCCTCCATGATGCTGACCATGGCACAGGCCCCCGTGGTGCTGGCGGGCGGCAGGTGGTCAAACTTTTCAATTTCAGGAAAGCTGATGTCCACTTGCGACCGGTCATGTTGCCTGCATTCGTCCAGCAATTGCGGCAGACGGTGCAAGGTTTGTGGGCCAAAGACCACATCGACGAAAGGAACACGCTCAATGATGGCGGCCCCCTCCTGGCTGGCCACGCAGCCGCCCACACAGATCAACGCACCCTTTTTTTTGAGGTGTTTGACGCGACCCAGGTCAGAGAACAGTTTTTCTTGGGCTTTTTCGCGGACGGAGCAGGTGTTGAACACGATCAGGTCAGCATCTTCCACATCCGTGGTCGTTTGATACGCACCCGCTGATTTCAAAACCTCGCCAATTTTGTCAGAGTCGTACTGGTTCATCTGGCAGCCATAGGTTTTGATAAAGACTTTCCGTGTCATGTGATTGTTAAGTGATTGTTAAGTGATTGTTAAGCGATTGTTAAGCGATTGTTAAGCGATTGTGATGTGATTGTGATGTGATGTGATGTGATGAAGGGGTAAGGTTGCCATTGTGCTTGGACGGTCAAGGGCCCATGCTTCTAGCGAGCGGCAGATGATCCGGGTTCTGACATGTCCATTTGGGCCTCTTGCTCGCTCAACAGCCATACCTCGTGCAGCAAACCTTGGCCGTCAGTCACATAGTTCACCGTCAGCCTCAGCCCCACCAGGCTGGCTGACATGACGATCAGATTGGCGGTACTTTTGATGCGAACACCTGGCGACAAACGGGCCGGTTGGTCGTTAAGCTGCACATCCGGCGGCTGAGTGACACGCAGCACACCGCGCTTGGCTGTGGGCGGAAATTGCCTGACACCGGCCTGCGCAGAACATGGCAAAAAGAGGAATAAGGGCAAACAGGGCAGCCACAAGGCGATCACCGTCAGGAGATGTACCCCCAAACGGCGGCAGGTAGCAGCAAAGTGACCTGGTTTGCCAAATTTGTCAAAATTGCCAAGATGGCCTAACTTGCCAATGGGCAGGCTGTGATTCATGGGGGTACTTCAGTGAAAAGATCAACAAAAAAATAAATTAAATACGCAATAAATAATGAAAAAATTTCAAATACGCCCGTCGTTATTGCACATTAGGCGATTGATTGTCAGGTGATGACGTAGGTAACTTATTTACAATCGTTGATCAGGGTCACACCAGCGGCAATGTCCCCCCCTGCGCCAACACCCCTGCACGCAGAGCGTCGGCCACGCCTTGACCCAAAGTTTTGGCACTGGCCCGATCAGCCACCTGGCCCTGTTGGTGAACACGTACCAGTGGCAGCGGGCCGTCGGGGTCACCCCAGGCAGCATTCAGCGTCATCAGGCCACCCGTCCTACCCTCAGACAGCGTGGCAAAGGCCGCCAAGGGCATGGAGCAACTGCCGCCCATCGCCGCACTGACCGCACGCTCGGCCTCTACGGCCAACCAGGTGTCCCAATGCACCAACGGGGCCAGTGCCTGCATCACATCGGGCCGATCCATGCAAACTTCAATCCCCAAAGCGCCCTGTCCTGCAGCCGGCAGCATCAAGTCGGGGTCAAACATCGAACGCACCCGGCTGCCCAAGCCCAGGCGGTTTAACCCTGCTGCGGCAAGCACAATGGCATCAAACTGCCCTTGGTCCAATTTGCGCAGACGGGTGTCCAGATTGCCGCGCAAGGGGGTGATCGTCACATCAGGGCGCAAACTGCGCAACATCACCACCCGCCGCAGGCTGGAAGTGCCCACCACGGCCCCGGGGGGAAGGTCTTCAAGTCGAAGGTAGCGATTGCTGACAAAAGCATCACGGGGGTCAGCGCGTTCCATCACACAGGCCAGACAAAAACCATCCGGCAGTGTCATGGGTACGTCTTTCAGCGAATGCACCGCCAGGTCGGCACGGTTTTGTGTCAGGGCCACTTCCAGCTCTTTGACAAACAGGCCCTTGCCGCCCACCTGGCTCAAGGCGCGGTCTTGAATCTGGTCGCCCTGGGTGGTCATTCCAAGCAGGCTGACCTGATGACCGTGTTGCTGCAAGAGCGTTTGAACATGTTTGGCCTGCCACAAAGCCAAGCGGCTTTCACGGGTGGCGATCGTCAAGGTCAGGGGTGGCAAGGTGTGAGCGGTCATGGTGAGCGGTCATGGTGAACGGTCATGGTCAGTGAATCGCAGCGAGAGTGTCCAGGATGCGACGGTAGATGTTTTTAAGGGGCACGATGTCAGCCAAGGCCATGTGTTCATTGACTTGATGGATGCTGGCACCCACCGGGCCAAACTCAAGCACTTGCGGGCAGAGGCGGGTCATAAAACGGCCATCGCTGGTGCCACCGGTGGTGGACAGCCGTGGCCGTTGCCCGGTATGGGCTGCGATGGCGCTGGCCACGGCATCGACCAACGTGCCTTCAGCGGTCAAAAAAGGCAGACCGCCCAAAGTCCACACGAGGTCATAAACCAAACCATGCCTGTCCAGCACCGACTGAAGATGCCCCTGTAGCGATGCGGGTGTGGATGCGGTTGAAAAGCGAAAGTTGAAATCAACCGTCACATCACCTGCAATCACATTGGCTGCACCGGTGCCGGCATGGATGTTGCTGACCTGCCAGGTGGTGGCCGGAAAGAACGCATTGCCTGCGTCCCATTCGGTGGTGACAAGCTCTGCCAGTGCGGGGGCCAGCAGGTGAATGGGGTTGCGGGCCAGATGGGGGTAGGCGATGTGGCCCTGCACCCCTTTGACCGTCAAGCGACCGTTCAAGGAACCCCTGCGACCGTTTTTGATCATGTCGCCCAAGCGGTGCTCTGAGGTCGGCTCGGCGACCAGGCAATAGTCTATGCGTTCGCCGCGTTCGGCCAGGGCTTCGACAACCCGCACTGTGCCATCGATGGCAGGTCCTTCTTCGTCGCTGGTGATCACAAAACCGATGGCCAAGGGTGAATTCAGCGTATTGGGTGTATCGGCCACAAACTCTTCAACCGCCACCACGCACGCCGCCAAAGAGGTTTTCATGTCGGCAGCCCCCCTGCCAAACAAACACCCGTCACGAACCGTGGGCGTAAAGGGGTCGCTATGCCAGTCTGACACCCTGCCTGAGGGCACCACATCGGTGTGTCCGACAAACACGATCATCTTGCCCACAGACAAGGCAGAACTGTCGGGCGAAGCAGGGCGTTTGGCCCAAAGGTTGGTGACCTTGCCTTCATTGGCCGAACCGCACACCATCGTCTCCAGAGCAAACCCTGCGGCGGCCAGTCTTTGGCCGATGATGTGCTGACACTGGGCATCGTCAGGGGTTACAGACCGGCAGGCGATCAACTGACAGGCCAGATCAAGCGTGGGGTTAGACAAAGTGGATGAGGCAGATGGACACATCTCAATGATTGACATCCAGCGTGATTTCAGTGAAGGTGGGCTGATCGTCAGGGTCTTCTTGCGGGGCTTCCTGGGCCTTGGCGCGTGCCGTAAAGTCATTTTGCAGCCGCCACATCAGGTTGGTGGGTGAGTCTGCATTGGCCAAGCCCTCTTTGCGATCGATCACCCCGGTGGTGATCAGACGGGCGATGTCCTGCTCAAAGGTTTGACTGCCCTCGGCCATCGATTTTTCCATCGCATCTTGAATGGCCGCAAAATCACATTTGGCGATCAAATCACTGACCAGCTTGGTGTTGAGCATGATTTCGATGGTGGGTGACCGTGTGCCAGCCATGTTGCGCAGCAGGCGCTGCGAAATGATGGCCTTCATGGCGGCAGCCAGGTCGCCCAGCATGGTTTGGCGAACCTCCACTGGATAAAAACTGAGCACACGGTTAAGCGCCTGGTAGCTGTTGTTGGCATGCATGGTGGCTATGCACAGGTGACCGGTTTGCGCATAGGCAATGGCCGCAGACATGGTCTCACGGTCGCGTATCTCGCCGATGTAGATCACATCCGGGGCCTGGCGAAGCGCGTTTTTAAGGGCCACCTGAGCCGACTGGGTGTCCACGCCAACCTCGCGCTGGTTGATGACCGAGCGTTTGTTGGTAAACAAAAACTCTACGGGGTCTTCGATGGTCAGAATGTGGCCCGACATGCTGGCGTTGCGATGGTCGATCATCGCCGCCAGGGTGGTACTTTTGCCGGCACCCGTGGCCCCCACCATCAGCAGCAAGCCGCGCTTTTCAAGCATCAACGTGGCCAGAGAGGCCGGCAGGCCCAAGGATTCAAGGGGTGGAATGTCGTTGACGATCAGTCGGATCACCGCAGCAAATGTGCCACGCTGGCGCATCGCACTGATACGAAACCTGGCCGTGTTGGGCAGCGACCAGGCCATGTTCAGTTCATTTAACTCTTGCAATTCTTCAATGCGGTCGGGCGGCAAAATTTCACTGAGCAGATTAAGCGGTGCATCAGGCGGCAAAATTTGGTTGTTGATGGGCACACACTGACCGTTGATGCGGATCAAAACCGGCGAGTAAGCCGACAGGTAAATGTCTGACGCACGTTTGTCCACCATCAGGCGCAAGATGCGCTCCATGGTGCCCATTGGGACGGAAACAGGCGGTATGGCGGGGATAGAAGAAGTGGCCATGACGTTGCGATCAACTCAGCGGGTGGGGATCGCGCAGCAGCTCGTTCAAACTGGTTTTGGCGCGGGTTTGGGCATCCACCCGTTTGACGATGATGGCTGCATACAGGCTGTAGCGCCCACCGTCTTTGGGCAGACTGCCGCTGATCACCACCGACCCCGCCGGTATCCGCCCGTAGCTGACAGTACCGCTGGCGCGGTCGTAGATAGGGGTGCTTTGCCCGATATAGACCCCCATTGAAATGACCGAGTTGGCCTCCACGACCACGCCCTCGACCACCTCAGAGCGTGCACCGATAAAGCAGTTGTCCTCGATGATGGTGGGGCCGGCCTGAACAGGCTCTAACACCCCGCCGATGCCCACACCGCCGCTCAAATGCACGTTTTTGCCGATCTGGGCGCATGACCCTACGGTGGCCCAGGTGTCAACCATGCTGCCTTCATCCACATACGCACCGATATTGACAAAAGACGGCATCAAAATCACGCCACGGGCCAAGTAGCATCCACGGCGGGCCACGGCGGGGGGTACCACGCGCACACCGGTTTGACGCATGTCAGCTTCAGTGAGGGTGGCAAATTTGGTGGGAACTTTGTCATAAAAACCCAGATCACCGGCCCGCATCACGGCGTTGTCGCGCAGTCTGAAACTGAGCAATACCGCTTTTTTGATCCACTGGTGGGTGGTCCATTGGCCAGAATCGTCCCGGGTGGCCACGCGAAGCGCGCCGTTGTCCAGGGCGTTGATCACGTGATCGATGGTCTCTGTGAGCGATGCTGGCGCATTGGCGGCACAGAGATCGGCACGGTGGTCCCAGGCGTTCTCGATAAGGGTTTGCATTGGATGGGTCATGATGAGGGGAATCAGAATCAATCGGTAAATCGAGCGGTAAATCAATCGGTAAAACAGACCGGTGGGCCAGTCCTGCACTCAAGGGCAAGCGATTATCCAGGTTGAAGGGTCTGATCTCAGCGCTTGCAGGTTGTCGCTTCACGTTCCAGTTCATCTGACACAATTCAATGATTCGGCCCCTTCTGTCCCTTTGTTCCAATGTACCTTGATGTACCTTGTTTTTTTTAAGGATTGTTATGAAAATTTTGCACCTTTCATGGATTTTTGCAGGTGGCCTGCTGCTGGGACAGGCGCACGCCATGGCGGCGGGGGTTGATTGCGGCAGCACACCCTTCAGGGTTGGTCACTTTAAGCTGGGTTATCGTTACTACATCGAAAACGGTCAAGAAAAAGGCATCAACAAAGATATCGTTGATGAGTTGCGCAGTCGGACAGGCTGTCAGTTTGTTACCCAGGTTATGCCCTTTGCACGCATCTGGTCCGACCTTGCCAGTGGTGATCTGGACATCAGCATCTCCGGCATCCGCAACCCGGAGCGTGATCGCACCCTGTGGTGCGCGCCCACCATCGCTTCCAAAAACTACGCCGTCATCCGCATCGCGACGGCAAAAAATGTGCAGAGCGCGCAAGATTTTCTGGCCAACGACAAGCTGATATTTGGGGTGGTGCGCGGTTATACGCACGGGGTAGCTCAGGATATCTGGCTAGACACCGTGCGCAAGGCCAACCGCGTTGAAGAAAGCGCCAGCGTGGAGGTGCTGGCCGAAAAACTCAAACTTGGGCGCATCGATGGCATGTTTTCTTTCCCATTTGTCTATCGCAAATTGTTGCCTGACCAAAAACTGGAGGGCGAAGTGCTGGTGCAGGACTGGGCAAGCAACGACAAAGGTATCACGGGTTGCATCATGCTGACCAAAAGCCGATTTAACGAAGTGGAGGCAGGCCGATGGCAATCGCTGGTGCGGCAAATGCACAGTGATGGCACTTTAAAACGCATTTTTATGCGGTATGTGCCTGAGGCTGAAGCCGCAAAAATGCTTGATTTTTAAGAGGGATTTTTTTGCCATGCACTACGGGCAATCCCTGGCGGGCCGTCTCTTCAACCTGGTTTTTGGCGGCTATGTGCTGCTTGCCATTTTGGTGACAACAGTGCAATTGGTACTCGAATACTCGTCAGTGCAGAGCTGGATACGAAGTGATCTGGTGTCACTGGGGCAGTCTTTCAATGGCGGTGTGGCCGATGCCATGTGGGAGCTGGATCGTCCACTGATGACCACCATGGCCCAGGGTATCGCGCAGTCGGGCTTCCCACTTAAAGCGGGACACCTTGCAATATCAATGGGTTACGTTTTATTCGCTCACGTGGTTTTCTTGGCCGTGGAAGCTCACCCATTTGGCCGATTAGCCATTCAAAGACATCAGGAAACGGAGAACCAAACAGA
>CAIJOK010000079.1 GCA_903822205.1 uncultured beta proteobacterium
CCCTGTCGCTGATTGCGTGTTTGACCTCAATTCCCAGAGCCTTCAAACGTGGTTCTGCCGCAGAAAACCAAGTATCAAAGCTACGATCATTCTCAATGGACTCCAACACCAAGTAACCAGAGGGTAAATCCATCATCACCAGAATCATCATCTGACCAAAAAATGTCTCATCGGCAGCCAACACGGCTTTGCGCGTTCCTGGCAAAATCGAGGCTTCGCATTGTTGTTGGAAGGTAGGCAAAAATAAAGGAAATGTAAGACATCCTATTAACTTCCATTGTGGATTGTTTAAGTTCTTCTCAAGAATCGTGAAACAGATTGAACCACAGTTCCTTAAACACTAAGAAACAACCTCACATAGCCTCATGCTACTGGTTTGACTATGACCACAAATTGAGTGCGTAGATGATACAGTGACAAATCCCATCAAGCCATAGCATTGATTGACTATCGATCATCAAGGCCATAAGATGCACACGATAAGTTACGAATCACAAATTAGATACGTATAGCAAACAGTCGTATCATATAAATCAATGACTTACAGAAAAATATACGTATTAAACTTATGGTCAGTAACTTAAGATGCGCTGAGGAACGAAGCGAATCGTTCGCGTGACTCAATCGATGCGGCTCCTTCCTATGCACATCATAGGCAAAATGACAATGTCGTTACAGCGTGGTAGCATCTCCACTCCCATGAGGAATTTTATGAACGCTGTCACCGAAGCCAAACGCGAAACGCTTAATATTCGCATCAAGCCTGATGTGCGTGATCTGATAGATCGTGCAGCGAGGTATCGTGGCAAAAATCGCACGGACTTCATCCTGGACTCTGCTCGTTTGGCCGCAGAGGACGCATTGCTCGATCAGGTGATCATGACGGTCAGTCCGCAGGCTTTTGAGCAATTTCAGGCTAGGCTGGACATGCCGCCCAACCCTAATGACCGCTTGCGAAAAACCATGCTCACTTCCGCACCTTGGGATCCTGCATGAGGTTGACGGCTCCGATGTCGTTGACTGAGCATCACGTCACAGAAGGTTTCTCCTGTGGTATCGACAGTCTGGATCAGTGGCTCATACGCCGAAGCCTCAAAAATCAGATACAGGGGGCATCCCGGACGTATGTGGTTTGTGATAGGTCGCGAGTGGTTGCTTACTACGCACTGGCTTCCGGTGTCGTCACATGTACTGATGCCACTGGACGATTCAGACGAAACATGCCAAACCCGATTCCTGTTGTGGTCTTGGGGCGCTTGGCAGTTGACGTGACCCTGCAAGGCAGGGGTTTTGGACGTTCACTTGTTCGAGATGCAGGAATGCGCGTCATTCAGGCAGCAGATGCTATTGGGATTAGAGGGATGACAGTTCACGCACTGTCTGATGAGGCCAAAACCTTTTATGAAAATGTCGGTTTTGATCCTTCACCGCTTGACCCCTATCTGCTGATGATGACCTTGACTGATCTCATTGACAGTGTTGGAACACATCATTGACAACCGAACCGTCACATCACCCACACTGACCCACATAACCGCAGGCCGTACAAAAATCACAGCCGTCTTTGTGAATAGCGGTCGGGTTGCCGCACTCAGGGCAGATTTTGCCGGCCATGGTTCGGGTGGTGTCGCGGGCCATGGGGGCATCTAAAACCCCCATGTCGCGCAGGGGATAGCCGTCCGCGTTCAGGACACCCAGCATGGTGTAGCGGTGAATGATCAGTCGGGCGATGTAGGCCACCGTGGAGGGCCAGGTTTGCTGGCGTCGCTCCTGGTGGGGCAGGCCTGGCACAAAAGCCATAAAGTGGCCCAAAGGCTCGGCGTAATTGAGCAGTTTGCGCAATTTCATGCCTATCCAGGCGGGGTCGATCACCCGCATATCCAATGACAGCAGGCGTGCCAAGCCATCCAGAGCACGGGGGTAGTTGCCGCTAAAGCCCACCGAGCAGGGGCGGGTCACCACAGCACCGTCTGACCCCAGCAGATTGACTTCTTTCAGGGTGACGGTAAAAGACTCATTGGTGGCGGGGTTTTCTACGTCCACCGCCCATGCCAGTGTGCCTGACGGGCCAGTTTGAGGCTCTCCCTGGCTAAACATGGCATCAAGCACAGGGGTGGCAGGCCGGGCATCGGGCGCACCCTGCGTTGCATTGGTTGCATTGGCGGCCATTTGCTCGCAGCGCCAGCGAATGACAGCCGCCGTGGCCGCCACCACGCCAGGAAACTTGCGCTTTTCACCGTTGGGCGGAAACGCCATCTCAAAGTCGTGCTCTTCTCGCACGGTGGCCAACGCATCCAGCTTGAGCTGTAGCCAGGCCGGGTCGTTGGCACGCAGGTCCATTGACAGCGTTTTAGCCAAAGCACCCAGGCCACGCGGCTGCTCTGCCCCATTGACCCAGACCTCAAACGGCTGGGGTGCACTGTCGCCGTCCTCAGATGCCAGCTCGCCAATGAACAAGGCAAAGTCGCCAAAGGGGTGATGAACCATGAAGGCCCAGGCGGGGTTGCCAGCAGGCAGCTCAGGTCTGCCAGGCCAGCGCAGCGATGACAGCACAGGAGCCGGCAAACGATCGAGCGCCAGACGGTGGTTGGCACTGTCGATCTGCAAAGGGCGGGTAGATTGGGGAGGGGGCGACACGCTTAGCACCGACCCCACCACACTGTTGGGGCGGTAGGTGGCAAGGCCTTTCAGACCCGATTGCCAGGCCCTGGTGTACAAGTCCTGAAAGTCCTCATAGGGGTAGTCTGCAGGCACATTGACAGTTTTTGAGATCGCGGTGTCGATCAAAGGGGCCACGGCTGCCACCATGTCGGCGTGGGCTTGGGCGCTCATCTCCAGCGCAGTCACAAAGGCCGGTGTTAGGGGCGCGTCGCTGCCCTTGAGATGCCGGTACAAGCGCCAGGCGTGGTCTTCGACGGCGTATTCCTTAAAGCTGCTGTCAGGCATGCGCTTTTTGCGGGTGTAAGTCCAACTGAACGCAGGCTCTATGCCGTTGCTGGCATTGTCGGCAAAGGCCAGGCTGATGGTGCCTGTGGGGGCTATCGACAAAAGATGGGAGTTGCGCAGACCGAGCTGGCGAATGCGATTTTGGATGTCAGCGGGCAGCCGTTGGGCAAAGGTTTGGCCGCCCAAGTACAGATCGGCATTAAATTTTGGAAAAGCCCCGCGCTCTTGGGCCAGATCGATCGACGCGTTGTAAGCGGTGTCGCGCAGCACGGTGGAGATTTGACGCGCCATTTGACGGGCCTCTGCGGTGTCGTAGCGAAGACCCAGCATGACCAGCGCATCGCCAAGCCCCGTAAAACCCAGGCCTATCCGGCGTTTTTGACTGGCCTCTTGCTGCTGCTGGGGCAATGGCCATACGGTCAGTTCAAGTACGTTGTCCAGCATTCGCACGGCAGTTCGGGCCACACTGGCAAACGCTGATTCGTCAAAGCGGGCATCGTCACCAAAAGGCGACACCACAAAGCGCGTCAGGTCGATCGACCCCAGACAGCAGCAACCATAGGGGGGCAGGGGCTGTTCTGCGCAGGGATTGGTCGATGCAATGGTCTCGCAATAGGCCAAGTTGTTGTCACGGTTGATTTGATCCAGAAACAAGACACCAGGCTCAGCGTGGTCGTAGGTTGAACGCATGATCTGATCCCACAAGGCGCGGGCTTTTAGTTTGCGATAAACCCAGGTTCCATCGTCTTTGTTTTGATACGCCCCGGCCTCTATGCGGGCAGCCCCAGGCTCTGCGCGGTGAACCAGGGCAAAGTCTGTATCAGCCTGTATGGCCTGCATAAAGGCATCGGTCACGCCCACCGAAATGTTGAAATTTTTAAGGTCGCCCTTGTCCTTGGCGTGGATAAATTCCTCAATGTCAGGGTGGTCGCAGCGCAAGACACCCATCTGGGCACCGCGCCTGGCACCGGCTGACTCGACCGTCTCACACGATCGGTCAAACACCCGCATGTAGCTGACTGGCCCCGAGGCACTGCTTTGGGTGCTGCCAACCCACGCTCCGCTGGGGCGAATGCGTGAAAAATCATAGCCTACGCCTCCGCCACGGCGCATGGTCTCGGCAGCCTCAGTCAGCGCGATATAGATGCCCGGGTGACCGTCCTCAACGTGGGCGATCGAGTCCCCCACCGGCTGTACAAAGCAGTTGATCAGAGTGGCAGCAAGGTCAGTGCCGGCGGCTGATTGAATGCGGCCTGCGGGCAAAAAACCAGCGCTCAGTGCTTGCAAAAATTCAGATTCCCATCGCTTTTGGTGCTCAGGGGCCTCTGCTTTGGCAAGAGCGCGTGCCACCCGCCGATTGACATCGGCGACTGTGGTTTCTGTGCCCTTGGCATATTTTTCTTGCAGCACTTCTGTGCTGATGGGCTGGGTGTCCAAAGTGGGATTGGCGTTGGCGTTGCTATTGGGGCTAGGGCTGGGGCTGGGGCTGGGGTCAAGGGAAATTTGTGACATGGGGTTGAATGATAAAAATAAAATTTATACAGAAAAAAAGGCTAATAAAAACGGTATAGGCAGTATCGACGGGCTTAGATGACTATCCAGCACGAAAAATAACGTCGATAACTTATTGTGATTTGTTGTAACCTTCTCAATACGCCACAGGCACGGGGTCAAGCGAACGCCACAGATACCAGGTGGCGACAGTGCTGTAGGGGGTCCAGGCCTGCGCGACCTCACGGGCTTCGCTGCGGCTGACGGTTTCGCCCGAAAAGTAGGACTGGCTGATGCCTCTCAACAGGCCGATGTCGTCGAGCGGCAGCACGTTGGGGCGCATCAGGTAAAAGATCAAAAACATCTCGGCGGTCCACCGGCCTATGCCCCGAATGGCGACAAGCTCGCTGATGATGGCATCGTCATCCATGCTGCGCCAGTGGTCGGTATGGACGACACCATCGTTAAAGTGCCGAGCCAGGTCCAACAGGTACTCAACCTTGCGGGCGCTCAGGCCCACTGATCGCATGTCCAGGGTGGTAAGTTGCAACACACGCGATGGGGTGACTTGGCCTGCCAGGTGTGCAAACCGGTCCCACACGGCCTGCGCGGCCTTGACAGAAATTTGCTGCCCCACCACGCTGCGTGCCAAGGTGCCAAAAGCGTCCCCCCGGGTTTGCAGGCAGTTTTCACCAAATTGCGGGATCAATCGCTTCATCACCCGGTCTGCCTGCATCAGGTGGCTACAGGCCTCAGACCAATAACAGGGCAAATCGGGGCCACAAGCCGTCAAAGCCGTGGAATTCACGTCGCTCTGTCCACGACTTGCCGGATCACAACAGGGCATGACAGACGATTGACACCAAGGTGCGTCATCTGACGACCTCCCATGTGGTGCCGGCGGCAGAATCATTGAGAACGATGCCCTGCACCTTTAAGGCCTGGCGAATGTGGTCGGCCCGGGCAAAGTCCTTATGGGAACGGGCCATGGCACGCTCTGCGATTTGGTGCTCAATGTGGGCATGCGTCAATCCGGTGCCCGTCTGCAAAAAGTCCCGAGGGCAGCCTTGCAGCAGGCCCAGGCAGCCACCCAATGCCTTGAGCAGACTGGCCTGCTCCTGTGACTGCGTTTTGTACACCTCTGAGGCCAGCTCAAACAGAACGGCTACAGCCAAAGGGGTGCCAAAGTCATCATCCATCGCGGCCTTGAAACGCGCCGCCACAGGGTGACACCAGTCGATGTCCATGGCTGTTGGCGAGACTTGGTTCAGTGCGGTATAGAGCCGTTTGAGAGACTGGTGCGCATCGTCCAAATGGACATCGCTGTAGTTGAGTGCGCTGCGGTAATGCGCCCTCAAGATAAAAAATCGCACGGTTTGTGCGTCGTAGCGTGCCAGGATGTCGCGGATGGTCAAAAAGTTGCCCAGGCTTTTGGACATTTTTTCGTGGTCCAGGGTGACAAAACCGTTGTGCATCCAAAACTGTGCCAAAGGCCGACCGCTGGCCCCCTGACTTTGCGCGATCTCGTTGTCGTGGTGAGGAAACTGCAAGTCAGCGCCTCCACCGTGAATATCCACCGTTTGCCCCAGCAGCGCAGCACACATGGCTGAGCACTCAATGTGCCAGCCGGGCCGCCCCAGGCCGTAGGGGCTGTCCCACTTGGCATCAGGCGGTTCGTCAGGCCGGGCGGCTTTCCATAGCGCAAAGTCGAGGGGGTCGTCCTTGCGGTCAGACACAGCCACGCGCTCACCGGCGCGAAGTTCATCGGGCGACTTGCCGCTAAGCCGGCCGTAGCCTGCAAACTTGCGAACGGCAAAATTCACATCGCCATGAGGGTCACGGTAGGCCAAGCCTTTGTGCTCCAGGGTTTGGATCAGAGCGAGCATGGCGGGCACGTGGTCGGTGGCACGAGGCTCGTAACTGGGGCGCTCGATGCCCAGAGCGTCGGCATCCTGGTGAAGGGCCGCCACCATGCGGTCGGTCAGCGTGCGCATGGACTCATTGTTTTGCAGCGACCGTTGGATGATTTTGTCGTCAATGTCGGTGATATTGCGGACGTAAGTGACGCGCAGCCCACTGCATTTAAGCCAGCGTTGAACGACATCGAACGCCACCATGGCGCGGGCGTGTCCCAGATGACACAGGTCATAGACCGTCATACCGCACACGTACATGCGAACGTGCCCCTGCTGCAGGGGCACAAAAGGCTCTATTTCACGCGACAGCGTGTTGTAAATACTCAGACTCATTGGGGTTTTAGCAAAGAAAAACCTTGAAGGCAAACACAGGGCTTCAGGGGTGTGTGGGGCGGTTACCGATGCACTGGGACACCCTAAAGGGCGTACGCATACCGGTCAGGGTAGGACAAATTGACCTGTCAGATACAATGAAAACTGGTTATCGCGGTCATGGTTGGTCAGTATAAATGCCCCTCTGCCAGTCTGTTCCAGCCAGCGTCCTGAGACATCCAGGCGGAGCAACCCCGACTTTCATGGTCACTGTCTGCCCCTCGGCCTGCCCGCCATCAAGCTTCATCCACCCCCTTCATCCATCTTATCCATGAAGAACATCGGCACACCTTTTTTAAAAAAACTGCGTCTGATCGGTTTTATAGGCCTAGCGACCGCTTGTACCGTGCTGTCGGCCTACGCTGACGAATATGGCGATGCCAGTCAATTGGTTCGTGCCAATAAGTTTGCTGAGGCCCTGACCAAGGTTGAAAGTTATTTGGTGACCAAGCCCTCTGACCCGCAAATGCGCTTTTTAAAAGGTGTCATTTTGCGCAACCTTGGCAAATCCAACGAGGCCATCACCACCTTTGTCAAGCTGACTGAGGATTTTCCAGAGTTGCCAGAACCCCACAATAACCTGGCCGTTTTGTACGCAGGTCAGGGGCAATATGACAAGGCCCGGGTGGCTCTCGAAATGGCTATCCGCACCAACCCCAGCTACGCTACCGCTCATGAGAACATCGGCGATGTCTATGCCCGTCTGGCCAGTCAAGCTTACAACAAAGCCCTACAGCTTGACAGTGCCAACATGGCCGTCCCCCCCAAATTGGCCTTGATTCGTGAGCTTTTTAACCCCAATCTGGCCAACGCTCGCCCCATGTCTGTAGCGGCCACTGAGCCTGATGCGCCCGCCGTAGCGCCAGTGACCCGGCCTGTGGGCACACCACCTGCTGCCACGGTGGCTACAGTGCCTCCACCCACCGTAGCGCTTTCAGCGGCCAAGCCGGGCGTGACGGTTGCCCCTCGCGTCGTTGTGCCGTCTCCAGCAGTGGTCAATGCGGACCCCACCAAAGCCATTGAGGCCGCAGTGCAGGCTTGGGCGCAGGCTTGGTCCGCCAAGGACGTGGACCGCTACTTGGCGGCCTACAGCCCTGATTTTGTTCCTTTGGGCCGACACCACAACAGCCACAGCGCCTGGGCACAAGACCGCAGGGCGCGCATCGTTGGCAAGACCCATATCAGTGTCAAAGTCAGCAGCTTGCACATCAATGTCAAGGCCGACACAGCCTCGGCCAAGTTTCGTCAGGCCTACCGCGCCGACGCACTGTCAGTGTCCAGCCAAAAAAACTTGGTTCTGCAGCGGGTGAATGGTCAGTGGCTGATCACCCAGGAATCGACTGGCAATTGAGGCGGGTTGTCTCTTTCATTTTTGGGACGCATGACCTTGGCGGCTTGAAGCCGCCAATTTTTTGTCCGTCATGAAGTTCTCTATTCACACCGTGCTGGTTGGCGTGGTCATGGGTCTGGCCTGTTCGGCCGTCCATGCAAAACCCAAACCCAAGCCTTCCATCAACAAGCCGCCGGTCGCAGCACCTGTTCGGCATACCAGCGTGGCCGAAGCCCGTCTGATCGAGATTTATCGTTTGATCGGCAGGGCAGACCTTGCTGCTGCACTGACCAAGGCCGAGCGTCTGACCAAGGACTTTCCTACTTTTCAGTTGGCGCATTTGGTCTATGGAGATTTGCTGTCGGCACGCTTTCGCCGACTCAAATCGATGGGCGATGTGCCCGATGCCCTGCTGGCCAACAGCCCCGAAGGTGCCTTGCAAGGCTTGCGCGACGAGGCCCGGGTGCGCATCAGGGCGTTGCAGGAGCATCCGCCACAGGGCAGTATTCCGGCAGAGTTCATGTTGCTGTCGTCGCACAACAAGCACGCCATTGCCGTGGACGTGACACGTTCGCGCTTGTACCTGTTTGAAAATCACGACAACAACCTGACCCTGACGGCTGAGTACTACATTTCGATCGGCAAACTGGGTTTTGGCAAGGCCACCGAGGGCGACCAGCGCACCCCTCTCGGGGTTTATTTCATCACCAACATGCTGACCCCCCCCGCCCTGAAAGACTTCTATGGGTCGGGCGCACTGCCCATCAATTACCCCAATGTACTGGACTTAAAGCGTGGTAAAACCGGCAAAGGCATTTGGCTGCATGGCACTCCCAAAGGCCAGTTTTCACGCCCACCACTGGCCAGCGACGGTTGCGTGGTCATGGCCAACTCCGATCTTGAACATCTGCTTGCAACCGTCGCAATCAAAACCACCCCCGTCGTCATCTCCAACACCCTTAAATGGGTTTTGCCCCACAGCAGCAGGCTTGAATCGCATAGGTTTCAAACCACGCTCAACGCCTGGGTCAAAGCCAAAAGCCAAGGGCAAGTGACTGAGACCGCACGGTTCTATGCCTCGGACTTCAACAGCAATGGCAAGACGCGGGCCGAATGGCTGCCTGCATTGCGCCGTGAAATGGATAATGCCAAAGGTCGCATCGTGGCGGTCAAGGACTTGAGCCTGCTGCGTTGGACAGACACCACGGATGTCATGCTGGTGTCTTTTACCGATGTCTTGGCCGGCCAGCGAACCGGATCGACAAGACGTCAATACTGGGCGCGAACAGGCCAGCACTGGAAGATTTTTTTTGAAGGAGTTCTCTGATGAAAGTGAAAAAATTATGGGTCATGATGCCCGTCGTTATTGCAGTAACAGCTATTTTTTCTGTAGCGACCGTGGCTTGTGCTGCGGAGACCCCCCGGGTCAAGTTCAGCACCAGTTCAGGCGACTTTGTGCTTGAGCTTTACCCTGACAAAGCCCCCAAAACCGTTGATAATTTTTTGCAGTATGTCAAGAACTCGCACTACAACGGCACCATTTTTCATCGGGTGATCAACAACTTCATGGTGCAGGGCGGCGGTTTTGATGCCCAATTTGCCGAGAAGAAAACCCGTCCTCCGGTGGTCCACGAAGGCCATGAGGCCCTGGCCAAGGGCGGCCCTAAAAACGATGAAGGCACTGTTGCCATGGCACGCACCCAGGATCCCAACTCGGCCACTGCACAGTTTTTTATCAATGTCAAAAACAACGCATTTCTTGACCCCACCCCCCAGTCGCCTGGCTACACCGTCTTTGGCAAGGTGGTTCAGGGCATGGATGTGGTCAACAAAATCAAAGCGACACCTACCGGCGCGGGTGGGCCTTTCCCGGGGGATGTTCCCAAACCGCTCATCGTCATTCACTCTGCCACCCTGGTTAAATAATCTATGAACATGTCCCACGTAGAACTGCACATTGCCAAACTTGGCACCATCACCCTTGAGCTGAACACAGACAAAGCGCCCGCTACGGTCAGCAACTTTTTGGATTACGTGACCCGGGGTCACTACGACAACACGATCTTTCACCGGGTGATCCCGGGGTTTATGGTGCAAGGCGGTGGCATGGAGCCAGGCCTCAAGACCAAGCCAACGGGCACTCCTGTCGCCAACGAGGCCAACAATGGTCTCAAAAACTTGAGCTACACCGTGGCCATGGCCCGCACCGGTGAACCCCATTCGGCCACATCGCAATTTTTTATCAATGTGGCCGACAACAGTTTTTTAGATCACACCGCCATGTCAGACAAGGGCTGGGGTTATTGCGTCTTTGGCAAAGTCATCGCTGGCACCGAGGTGGTGGACAAGATCAAGGCAGTCACCACCAAACGTCAGGGGTATCACGATGATGTGCCCGTCGAAGACATCGTGATCGAAAAAGCCGTGGTGCTCACGCAGGCTTGACATATCCCTGTGCTCACGATGAGCGCCCAACTGCCCCCTGTGTCTGGTGTACAGACGGCCGCCATCAGCGCTGGCGTTTGCGCTTTTAATGCCTGGCAAACTGTTGATTTCATTGCAGATGTTCACCTACAGGCAGGGCAGCCCGCCCTGTTTATGGCCTGGCAACATTACCTGTTGCACACCCCTGCTGATGCGGTGTTTATCTTGGGTGACTTGTTTGATGCCTGGGTAGGCGACGATGCCGTGTCCGATGGGCAAACGGCGGGGGGTGTTGGTTTTGAAGCCCAATGCTTGCACGTGCTGCAAGCCGCATCGCAAAGGGCGCAAATATGCTTGATGCATGGCAACCGCGATTTTTTGGTGGGCCAGGCCTTTGCACAAGCGTGTGGCATCACGTTGATCGACGACCCCTGTGTACTGACCATGGAGGATCAGCGCTTTTTGCTGACGCACGGTGATGCTTTGTGTTTGGCCGACACCCGTTACCAGCAATTCAGGGAGCAAGTGCGTACACAGGCCTGGCGCGATGATTTTTTGGCACGGCCCTTGGCTGTTCGACGGCAAATGGCCGCAGACATGCGGGCGCAAAGTAAAGCACACAGGGCAATGTGTGCTCACAACGCTGGTGATGTCTTTGACGCTGATGTGGATCACGCTGTAGTGCAGCAGTGGCTGGATGCGGCCCGGGCCAACACCTTGATTCACGGTCATACCCACCTGCCGGCAGACCATCAGATGGAGACACAAGCGGGAACACAAGCGGGAACACAAGCAAATACACAAACGCCACGCTACCGCAGGGTGTTGGGCGATTGGCGCGACAGTGCCACGCACCCGCCGGTGCTGCGGCTGTGTCGTCCCCTGGATGCCACGATGCCCAGGGTGTGTCGTTTGCCGTCATAGTCGGCCATGAGGCTACCAGGTGCGTTTGCAGTGCTAACCATGCACCCTCATTCTTGAACATTCAGCGACTTCCAACCCCGGGAGGCAGCTCAAAGTCAGGCATGGACGATGCGGGTGCTACAGGCGACACGGGAACCAGCGGTGTGGACGATGAGGAGGCTGAGGATGTCGCAGGGGGGGTCTGTAGGGCGGCAGCCCCGCCTGTCAGACCGCTAGGGGCGACGGATACGCCAGCAGGCGTATGCACCGGAAATGTTCTGGGCATGGGCGCAGATGGCAGTGTGCCGATCGGCCCAGATGCACCCTGGTTGGCCGCCTCCGGGCCAAAGTTGAATTCAAGCAGGTCGTCCGTGGGGCGGTGCAGGTTGCGGACGATGCGGGGGGTGATCGACAGCAAAATCTCTTTGCGGCCTCCCTTGCTGGCGTGACTGCCAAACAAACTGCCCAAAATCGGAACATCGCCCAAACCCGGCAGGCGGTTGCTGGTGTTGGACTCGTCCGAGCTTAACAATCCAGCCAAGACCTGGGTTTCACCATCACGCAAAGTCAGTGTGGTGCTGGCGTTGCGGGTGCCCACCTGGTAGGCGGTAGTGCCTGCATTGACGATTGTGTTGGTAATCGAGCTGACCTCCAGTGTGGTCTTGATCACCACATCGTCGTCCAACTGGATGGCCGGCTCGAACTCAAGTTTGATCCCGACATCCAGATAACTGACCGATGAACTGGTGGCCCCTGTGGTGGTGCCAGGGTAGGTGGTTGAGGTGATCACCGGAACCTTGTCGCCGATGTGAAATTTGGCTTTTTCGCGGTTGCGCACCCTGATACGAGGGTTGGCCAGAATGTTGATGTCGCCCAATTGACGCTTCAGGTTGAGGGCGATCGTGGGGTCAAGCCCTGTCACATTGATGGCAGTGTCGTTGATGGCGCGCAGGGCATTGAGCGTGATGGGGCTGGCAATGCCAAAGGCCACCTGGTCCGGAAACTTGATGCCGATGTTGTTGTCACTGGTGTGGTTGTATTCCAAAATCTCCACTTCAAGCATCACCTCAGGCTCAGGCTGATCGTGTGCTGCGATGATTTTTTCGGCCAGTGCGATCTGCTCTGGGCTGTCCCGCAATACGATCAAATTGCGTTTTTCGTCGGTGTACAGGTCTTTGACCTTGAGAACGGTGCGCAGCAAAAGCGACAACTGTTTGACATCGGCATTGGCCACAAAAAAGTTGCGCACTGTCAAATCCTGGTATTCGCGCAGCTTGTCTGGGCGGGCCGGATAGATCAGCAGGGTATTGGCATTGACGATGCGACGCGCCAGGCCGTTGGCACTGGTGATCTGTGACAGCGCTTCGTCAAACGGCACTTCGTGCAAAAAAACGGTGATGCGTGTGTCTGATTTGACATCCCGGTCAAAAACAAAGTTGATACCCGATTTGTCGGACAGGGCATCAAAAACCATTTTGAGGGTCACATCCCTGAAAACAAGGGACACGGGTTTTTGCAAGGTGGGATGAAGCACAGGCAGGCTGCCGGTATGCCCCGCTTTGTCATCCAGTGTCTGCAAGGCCTGACGCGCAGCGGTGTATGTGGGGTCTTCACGCAGCAGTTTGTTGAATTTGGCGCGGGCCTCCTGGTCTCTGCCCGCCGTGGCGGCGTGGCTGGCCTCGTCCATCAAACGTTGCAAGCGCCGCGCGGTCTCAATGGCTTGCAGACCCTCGATCGCACGTTCGTGGGTGGGGTCAAGCATCAAGACGCGCCGGTAAAGGTCTGCGGCCCGTTCGGGCTGGGTGGGCTTGACTGTGCGCAGCCGGGTGGCCTCGGCCATCAGTTGGTCTGTAGCCGCCGTGTTGGTGTTTTTAACGGCGCTGCGGTATTCGGCATTGTTGGGGGCTAAGCGGCTGGCCTCCATAAAGCTGGCCAGGGCGGCCTCTGGCTGGCGTGCGGCCAGTTGGCCTTGCCCGCGCCTGAAGGCCTCTTGTTCGGCACAGGCTGCCAGCAGAAAAATCATGCCCATCGCAACCACGCCCGTCACGGCAGTTGAAAAACAACAGATAAAACGGCAAACAATACGAACAAAAAGTGTCTGGCAAAGGAGGATCATGGAGAGAGTCCCGGCAGGGGTTCTGGTGTCATAGGGGGGGGTCGATTTGCAGGGTGTGTTGCTGACCGCTGGTGTGGATAAAAACCAGTTGGGCAGCGTTCATGGCGGTTAATGTCCAGTCACCACCCAGTGCCTGGCCTGGCTTGAGCACGGTCACCACCGTGTCTGCGGCATCGGCCAAAAAGACCTGGTGATTGTCGCCCTCGTCCAATCTGCCGATGTACCGCAAAGCAAACACCGGCGCAGCGACCCCAGGGGCTGTGGGTACAGGCCGGCTAGGCGGGAGGGGCGGCGGCATGATGCTGAAGATGTCGATGATCGACGGGGCGGACGCAGACCTGTCAGGCCAAACCAGAGTCCATGTGGATCGATCACGCAGGGCCGGCAGGGCTTTGGCGGTTGTGGCACGTTGGGTCGGTACAACGCGAGGCTCTACTGGACCCGTTGTTGCGGCGGGCTGATTCACCCACCAGACGGCCATCAGTGTCAGGCCCAGTGCAACGGCCAGCCCTATCCGGCGGCGGGTGTGGGCTAGAGGTTGTGTACTCATGGCGCAGTGAACAAGACCAGCCGGGCGCGGGTAACGACACCGTCCGTGCCTGGCGGCCTTGCAAAATCAAGTGACTCGATGGCGGCAGCAGGGTCAGCTTGCACCAGGTCACGCAAAAACAGGCGCACAGCGGGATAGCTGCCGCCAAGGTCAACTTGCATCTCCAGTCGTGCGATACCAGATTCTGTGGCTGGGGTTTTATAGTTTGCGTGGCGCAGCAACACGCCACGGCGGGTGGCGATGTCGTGGATCTGCACGATGCGTTCGTGGGTTCCCTGCAACCGTTGAAGGCGCTGCAAGACATCGTCCAACTGCGTTTGCAAGGGGTCAGGGGCCACCGGCGCGGGGGAGCGTTGGGTGGTTTTCAGGCTGTAAGCCAGACGGGCTTGTTGCCGCGCCTGTGGCATAAACCACCTCAGTTCAAGCCACGTTTGCGCACACGTCATGGCCAAGACAAGGCAGGTCATCAGGGCGGCAAACCCTGATAGCCGGTTCCATGCCAACCTTCTGAACACTGCGACACAGGGGGCAAACAGGGCCAATGGGGCCAATGGGGCCAATGGGGCCAATGGAACAAATTGGGAAAATGGGACAAATAAGGCCTGAGGGGTCATCTGAACGCAGAGAATGATTTAGTTGGATGAACGGTCAAAGTAGGCCGAAATCTCGGCACGCAAGCCTGCCGCACCAGGCCGGCTGACTGGACTGCCCATGTTGCCTGCGCTGCGGTCTTGCCGTGTTTCGGATACCAGCATGACACTGTGCAGCCCGGGCTGCTGCCGCAGTGTCTCGACAAAACTTGCCACGCCAGCAAAGTCCGGACTGCTGACGCTGAGGGTGACACCCAGGCCACCGTCACCATTGCCACCCCCCACAGGGGCAGAGGCGGCCAGGGGCTTGATGCTGTCCACCACCACCTGGGGGGGTCTGGCAGACTCTAGTGCGCTCAGCAAATCGTCCCATGGCAGGGACAGGCTGCTGAGCATGGCCTGAACGCTGTCTGCGGTCTTGATCTGCCCTGGCGATAAAGCCACGTGGCGACCGCCCTGGTTTGCAAGTCTGCGCTGTTGCGTCTGTAGCGCCGTCCACTGGTCCTGGGCTGACTGCCAGCGCCAGACGTTCACCCCCACCTGCAAGCCCAGCAACAGGCCACACCCTGCCAGCAACCACTGCTGGGTGCGCTGTCGTTGGACACGGTCAAAAGCAAAGTCGATCTCAAAAGTGTGTTTCATGGCGCTTATTGAGCGGTTTTGGGGTGCAGAGGCCATACCCAGTGGGGGGTCAGATCAGTGGGAGAAACCTGATGCCACGTCCAGCCCCGTGCCGTCAGCGTTTGACGCAGCAAGGCCGTGTCGTCAGCACAATTCAAATCAAGCACCCACAGGTTTTGGCAGTCATCATCTCGCAGAGCGGCAGAACGCGCCAGTTGCAGGGGCACACTGTGTGATGGACAGGTATCGGTGCAGACAATCCAGTCCTGCAATAGCCCGCGTTGTAGCCTAAAGAGCGAAGCGCATTGTTGGCTGATGAGGGCCAGCCAAAGGGCATCAGGCAGCGACGGCAGACGGGTGGCTACCTCCAGCCCCAGTGGGCGGGCCAGCGCCAGAACGCACTGGCGTTTGGCCAAGCCGTTGGTCAGTACCGACAAGGCCGTTGTGGGCCACGCTACCGCACGCAGTTGGCCACCGTGATGCTGCCAGCAAAAACGCCAATCTGCCATTGGATCACCATAAACATGCCGGTAATGGCCGGTTATTAAAGCCAGGAGAGCACCGTCGTGACGGGGCCGCTTTGGAACAGGGATGAAAGCGGGGCGTGAAAAAAAGTCCGACACCACCAAGTGCAGACGCTGACGGGTGACGTGGGCATCGTCCATCATCTGTAGCAGCTCATGCATGGCAGCAGTCAGGTGCTCGGTTAAGTTCTCGGTCCATGAACCTGTTTGTCGCACGCTCTGTGGCTGAAGCACACGCGCCAGAGGAGATGCCTTGTGACCCGCATCCAGAACCACCGCCTGCGCGGTGATCAAAGCCACGGCGCGCGACCGCAGTCCAGATGGCAGCCAGCCCGATCCTCTGATGCGATCAATCATCATTAAAAGTTATATACGCAAAAATGGATAACAAAAAGTAATGTTAGCCCGTCGTTATTGCATTTCATCACATCAATGGGTGAATGATAGAGTAGAAAACTTAATTTTTTTCAATGCTTTGACTAGCGAGACGGACGCTATAGAGTCATTCAAGCAGCGCCTGAGCAAAGGTCTCAATCGTGTGGACATCAGGCGGCAAAATGGTGTAGGGCAGGTGCTCACGTTCCAGGATTTCGCGCAGGCCTATGTCCACTTCGCGTGCCTGCTCTTCGTCCTGAAACCGCCCAATCCTCACATATTTGGTGTTTGCGCGATCGACCAAAATGTTGACGTTGTCGTTCTGGCGATACCAGTCCAGGATTTGATCTCGGGTTTTGGTCACATCGCAGATGTTGTCGGCGTAGTTTTCGTTGTAAAAAAGAACCTGCGGCAGCGAGCATTCGGTGATCAAAAAATGCACCTGACCATCGATCAGACTGAGCATTTCATACTGGCGTTGGGCGATGAAATACTGGTTTTTGAGAACCTCAAAATTTTGTTGCCAAACGAGCGACTTGGCGTAGTCCGGGATGGTTTCAACGGTTTTGCCGTGCAAACTTAAGTAAAGGACGATGGCAGATGAAAACAGCGTTTTGTTGCATCCGGGACCGCCGATGATGTTGATCACCTTGGTGGGGTACAAGCGCATTTTGGTCTCGGGCAGATGGTTGATAACGTTGGTGTACAGAATGCTCATGGCGGGTCTCCAGGGGGAACGTGGCCTGTGATGTTGCGTGTGATGCGGCTTGTGGCATCAGGGGCAGGGGCCCTGACCCTCTAAAGGCGACAAGCATCACGATCTTGGCAGTTTAAGGGAAAAAACATCGCTCGAACGGGGTCACAGCGGCGCGAGGGTGGCTACTTTCAGCCTGAGCAAGGTCAGAGCGCCCGTTGCGGCGGCCTGGCAGCAAGCCCGTAGAATGCGGGGCAGTCAGGGGGGTGAGCGGTCTATGGATTCTTTTTGCCCCATCCTGACTTGGACTGATGCCAAAGTGTCTCAGCAAGGCACACCGACGCAGACAGCACCAGCGGTGCATCCCGTTGGTGTCACCCCGCTGGGGTGGTTTTGTGTCAGTCTGCGTAGGTACGTCAGTCCTACCGATGATTTATACCGATACAGCATCACGGTTTGTCCATCATTGATCCGACTTCTATCCGACTTCTGTCCAATTTTTATCCAATTTTTATCTCACTTCTATCCCAATTCACACCATGTATAAACTTGTACTCGTTCGCCACGGCGAATCCACCTGGAATCTTGAAAACCGCTTCACGGGCTGGACCGATGTCGACCTGACACCCACCGGTCGCGATCAAGCCCAGCACGCAGGTCGTCTGCTCAAGGCTGAGGGTTATGAATTTGACTTGGTCTATACCAGCGTATTAAAGCGCGCCATGCACACTTTGTGGCTGATGCAAGACGAAATGGACCGCACCTGGTTGCCTGTCATCACAAGCTGGCGCTTGAATGAACGGCACTATGGTGCATTGCAAGGTCTCAATAAGTCGGACATGGCCAAGCAGTACGGAGATGCGCAAGTGCTGGCTTGGCGTCGCAGCTACGACACCCCCCCGCCGGCACTTGAGGCCAACGACCCCCGTTGCGAATGCACCGACCGCCGGTATGCAGGCCTTGAACCCGGTCAGGTACCTTTGACCGAATGCCTGAAAGACACCGTGGCGCGGGTTTTGCCCTTTTGGAACGACACCATGGCCCCCACCATCTTGAGCGGCAAGCGTGTGCTGGTATCCGCTCACGGCAATTCAATTCGCGCTCTGGTCAAATATTTGGACGGCATTTCAGACGACGACATCGTGGGTTTGAACATCCCTAACGGTATTCCGCTGGTCTATGAGCTTGACGCTTCGCTTCAACCCATTCGTCATTACTACCTTGGCGACGCTGAGGCTGCTGCCCGTGCCGCTGCCGCCGTTGCCGGACAGGGCAAGGCCGCATCTGCCTGACCGTTTGTTGGGGCCGGTTGGCGTTCATGTGCATCCATGTTCAGGAATCCAGGATGATGAGTCATAAATTAAAAGCGATAGCTTGGGTGTCGGTGGGTGTGGTCACTGGCGTCTTGTCCACGGTGTCGCTGCAAACGGTGGCGCGGGGTGCTTTGGCCCCGCTGCCTCTCGAAGAGTTGCAGCAATTAGCCGCCGTGTTTGGTATGGTCAAAACCAATTACGTAGAGCCTGTCGATGAGAAAAAGCTCATTACCGATGCCATCGCCGGCATGGTTGCAGGTCTTGACCCTCATTCGGTCTATCTGGACAAAAAAGCGCTCAAAGATTTCAACGAGGGCACTACCGGCAGGTTTGTGGGGATTGGCATCGAGATTTCGCAAGAAGACGGCCTGATCAAGATCGTGTCGCCCATCGAAGACTCTCCCGCCTTTCGGGTGGGCTTAAAGCCCAATGACCTGATCGTCAAAATTGACGATACGCCGGTCAAAGGCATGACGCTCAACGAAGGGGTAAAGCGCATGCGCGGTGAACCCAACACCAAGGTGACACTGAGCATTTTTCGCAGGGATGAAAATCGCACATTCCCTGTCACCATCGTTCGCGAAGAGATCAAAACCCAAAGCGTCAAGTCCCGTATGTCAGAACCTGGCTACGCTTGGGTTCGCGTCAGTCAATTTCAGGAACGCACCGTCGCAGACTTTGCCCGCAAGCTAGAAGACCTGTACAAACAAGACCCTAAGCTTAAAGGTCTGGTGCTGGACCTGCGTAACGACCCGGGCGGTTATCTGGACGCTGCGGTGGCCATTGCGGCCGTCTTTCTTCCTGACAACGTCACCGTCGTGTCGGCCAATGGTCAATTGCCTGAGAGCAAGTTCACGTACAAAGCCTCAGCGCGGTACTACCAGCGATTTGGTGGGGCAGACCCCATCAGGCGGCTGACAGAGACCACCCACGGTGCATTCAAGACCGTCCCCATGGTGGTGCTGGTGAACGAAGGGTCGGCTTCGGCCAGCGAGATCGTCGCCGGTGCCTTGCAGGACCACAAACGTGCCAAATTATTGGGCAACCAAACCTTTGGCAAGGGGTCCGTTCAGACGGCGGTGTGTCTGGAATCGGGCTTTCGCATGGACAACTGCCCTAGCGCGGCGCTCAAGCTGACCACCAGCCGCTACTACACCCCCAGCGGCAAGTCCATTCAGGCCAAGGGTATCGTTCCGGACGTGATGGTGGACGAGACCGCTGAGGGCAACCTGTTTGCAGCCTTGCGCACCCGTGAGGCCGATCTCGAAAAACATCTGGCCAGCGGTCAAGGTGCTGACACCAAAGACACATCCCAAGAAAAAGCCCGTGAAGAAGCCCGCCAAAAGCTGGAGGCCGAGCTTAAAAAATCGCCCGCCGAACGCAAGCTGCCTGAGTTTGGCTCGGACAAAGACTTTGCGTTGATTCAGGCCTTGAACCACCTCAAAGGTCAGCCCGTGCAGATCAGCAAGACACTGGTTGAGCGTGTGCCTGAAAAGAAAGAAAACTAAGGGGCGCGTCAGGGTGCGTCAAGGCGCACGACGACTTGCCCCTTGCAGCCACCACAAGGCCCCTGTGGCAACGCCGCTGCCCAGCACATCGGCAAACCAGTCGTACCAGTCGGCAACGCGCCCTGGTATCCATATCTGGTGAATCTCATCCGCGCCACCCACCATGGCCGCCAGCGCCCAGCCCAACCCCAGGGCCATCACGGGGCTGATCGCACTTTGGCCGTGCAACAGATGCGCATCCCGCAGGGCCACCGCCAGTAACATGGCCAATACGGCAAACGTGGCGGCGTGAGCCACCTTGTCCCAAGGTGGATGGAACAAGTTGCTGGCAACCGGCAGGCTGGCACCCGCAAACAAACCAACGACCAACAACAATGCCAACATGGCACAGACGGGCCTAAGCCAATGGGGAGGGGATTGAAAATTCATGGTGAAGCAGACGTAGGGCAAGAGGTGACAACAAGCGATGAGCCAAACCAATTTGACCATAGCCCATGTGCAGTGAGATCATCAGCACTTGATGAAGGTAACTATAAAAATTAAATACTATAAAAGTTATCAAATAATAGCAAGCTATGCAATAGAGACGTGCATTAGCGATGATTTTGTAATAAATAAAGTGTATGTAATTTATTGGAAACATCCTTACCAGTTGGCTTCATGGTCTGGTGTGGCACTGATTTTGTGGATCGACAGATCCGTGCCGTCATGCTCTTGTTCCTGGCTTAGGCGCAGGCCCAGCGTCTTTTTGAGAACGCCATAGACCACAACGCCCCCCAGCAAGGCCCAAGCCACGCCCATGCCGGTCCCGATCACCTGGGCACTCAGACTGATACCGCCCAGGCCGCCTAGCGCCCGACTGCCAAAAATACCGGCAGCCACACCGCCCCACGTGCCGCACAGTCCGTGCAGTGGCCACACCCCCAGCACATCGTCGATCTTCCATTTGTTTTGCGTCAGTGTGAACATCAACACAAAAATGCTGCCTGCTACGCTGCCCACCACCAAGGCACCCAACGGATGCATCAGGTCAGAGCCGGCACAGACCGCTATCAGGCCCGCCAAAGGTCCGTTGTGGACAAAACCGGGGTCATTTTTGCCAATGGCCAGGGCCGCCAGCGTGCCGCCCGCCATGGCCATCAAGGAATTGACCGCCACCAGACCCGAGATTTTGTCCAGTGTTTGGGCGCTCATCACATTAAAGCCAAACCAGCCCACCGTCAGCACCCAGGCCCCCAATGCTAAAAACGGAATGCTGGACGGTGGATGAGCTGACATGCCGCCATCCACGCGATAGCGATTGGCCCGTGCGCCCAGCAACAGCACCGCCGGCAGCGCAATCCAGCCACCCACAGCGTGAACCACCACGCTGCCGGCAAAGTCATGAAACTCAGCGCCCGTCACACGCTCTATCCAACCCTGAATGCCAAAGTGCCGGTTCCAGACCACCCCCTCAAACAAAGGATAAACCAACCCCACGATCACGGCTGTGGCTATCAACTGTGGCCAAAACCTGGCGCGCTCTGCAATGCCGCCCGAGATGATGGCCGGAATGGCTGCGGCAAACGTCAATAAAAAGAAAAACTTGACCAAGTCATAGCCGTGATGGAGGGCCAGTTGACCTGCCCCCACAAAAAAATGAGTGCCATAGGCCACACCGTAGCCCACCATAAAGTAAACGACGGTCGATACTGAAAAATCCACCAAAATTTTGACCAGCGCATTGACCTGGTTTTTGCGCCGCACGGTGCCCAGCTCCAAAAATGCAAAACCGGCGTGCATGGCCAACACCATCACTGCGCCCAAAAGAATAAACAGGGTGTCTGCGCCCCGCATCTGTGCGTCCATAAATCCTCTACAAAAAAAATGCGCCAAAATTGAATGAAAAAGGTGCATCGATGTCACGCAGACAAAGAATGCACCAGATCAAAGCAAAAAATAAGCAACAATCACGCCAGAGGTGGGCGCAGACGGTAAGGCTCCTGAAAGTCCACAAAGTCATGTTCGGCGCAGGCCGCAGCATTCCAGGCTTGTACGCAGGGCAGCAAGCCCACCCTGTGAACGTAGGCCGCGATGTCGTCAGGCAGGGGCAGTGCGTAGGTCACAAAACGGCTGCAAACCGGTGCAAAAAAGGCATCGGCCACAGAGAATGGGCCAAACAACATCGGGCCGCCATAGGTTTGCAGCAGCCCTCGCCACAGTGTTACCAGACGTGCCACGTCGGTGCGAACAGCGGGTTTGTCGCGCCAAACCAGTGCGCCCACATCGGGCAAACGGGCCTCTATGTTCATGGGGCAGGCGCTGCGCAGGTTGGCAAAAGCGCTGTGCATTTCGGCACAGACACTGCGTGCTGTGGCCCGTGCAACCCGGTCAACAGGCCATATCGGGCGGCCAATCAATGGTTTTGATGCTGCGTCATGTTCGGCGACATACTTAGCGACATACTCAGCGACATACTCGGCAATCGCCAGAGAGTCCCAGATCACCGTGTTGCCATCCACCAAAACCGGCACCTTGCCCGTGGGTGAAATGCCGCGCAGGCTGGCCTTAAACGCCGAGTCTGCGCCAAACGAATCAAAGCGCACCATCACCTCGTCAAAGGCAATGCCGGTGTGCGTCAGTAACAGCCATGGCCGCATGGACCATGAAGAGTAATTTTTGTTGCCGATATAAAGTTTCATGATCAATACAATAAATAAGTAAGTAAGCACATAAATCATAATATAATAGCACGTCACGCTTATGAACTGTGCATCATGCTTATAATAATACAAAATTTAATGTCGATAACTTATTTTTATCTCATGCTTTGCGCATGGGGCATCTGTTTGAATGGCATCATCGCCCCATGACACCTCATCCTCCATCTCACGATTGCATTTTGGTAGCCTGCCTGTGTGCCCGTTGGTGCCTGGTGTGTGGCGACTATCACAACCTTTTTTGGCAAGTGCAGTCCGAACTTCCGTCTCCGCTTGTGTTCGTGAATGGGCAACAGACGGGTGCGCAGCCGTTGCAGTTTTTGTGGGTGGATGTCGAAGACGAGGCCGACTTGCTGCACCCGATCGAGGTGGAAGACTTTCCAACGCTGTTGGTGGCCGTGGGGTCTGATCCCAGATTTTTTGGCCCGGTGCCGCCCCGGGCCGATGCACTCAAGCGCATGGTGCGCAGCCTGACGCAAAACCCAACAGCGCCCGGGATCGATCAGCCCGACGTGACGGCGCTGGTGGCCAGGCTACGTGTGGCGCACCCTGCCGTGAACACCGCAGGATAGGTCACTTGGGTTTTGGGTTTTGGGTTTTGGGTTTTGGGTTTTGGGGGTCTTGGGTCTTGCGTTTAGCCCCTGTGCCACGGTGGGGTATCGCAGGCGCAAGCGCAGCTCTGTTTTAAGCCGTGTGTTATCCATGCGGCGAGATTCGCTCATAAAGCTCATCTGCATCGGCGACAACTGCCGCTGTGCATCGTGGCGCGACAAGCGTGGCGGACGCGCCAAGCCATAGAGATCTGCGGCCAGATCAAAATAATCGCCCATCAACAGATGGCTGTCGTCATTGACGTGGTAAACGCGCTGTGGCTGGCCCCGCCACAGGGCCGCTATGCAGGCGCGGGCCAGATCGTCTGCGTGAATGTGGTTGCTAAACACATCGTCCGCAGTTTGCAGTGTGGGTGTGCCCTGTAGCAGACGATCTCGCGGTGTGCCACCCGGTCGGTCTGGCGCGTAAATGCCCGGGATGCGCAAAATAGTGCAGCGCACGCCGCGTTGGCGGCCATAAGTGCGCAGGGTGTGCTCGGCATCCATGCGCCGTCTGGCCCTGTCGGATGTGGGTTGGGGGGGTCTGGTTTCAGTCACTGCATCACCACAGCAGTCGCCATAGACACCGCTGGTCGAGGCATAGACCAAGGTCACAGCACGAGGCAGAACAGACATCACAGACACATGGCGGCGCAGACACCTGACCAGCGCCAACAGGCGGGGGTCTGTGCTGCCCTGTGCCGGTGGTGGAGCCAGGTACAGCACACGCGTGGCCAAAGCGGCTAAGCGGCGAAGCGTAGAGGGCAGGTCCAGATTGCCAGTCAAAGGCACGATGCCACGGCTGCGCAGACCTGCCACACGGCCTGCGTCAGAGCTTAGCGCCAGCAGGCGTACCCCGTGGGGCATGAGACTGGTGATGCGCAAACCGATGTCACCGCAGCCGATAATCAAAACGCTCATGCGCACAAACCGCATCGGCATGGAGAGTGCGGCATATTGTCGCGGGCGCTTGACAGGGGGTTGAAACATAAATTTAAATAAAATTCAATAAAATCAAACGTTTACAAAATTGTTGCAACTGTTTGAAGGGGTGGACCCACGCTTTTTAAAGCGCGGTTTGCCACGCCAGCTCCAGTCGCCGGTACTGCGTATTAAGCCCTTTGCCGTCGGTGGCTATCAGCAGCCGCCAGTCACGCCAGGTGGCTTCAAATTGAAGGGCGGGCCAATGCGGCTCAAACGCCAGGCTGAAGTGGGGCAGGGCGGTTGTTGCTGACCCATTGCGCCAGCCTATCCAAATTTGATCGATGCTCGCCTGTCGTGACATCTGCCAGGTCAGCGCTGCGCCTGATGGGTCGTCCGTACTTAGTGCGCGTTGTACCGTCAGTTGCCAGCGGGGGGCCATTGGGCTGGTGATGGGCCAAAGCGACTTTTTGCCCCGCAGGTAGGGCGCATAGTCCAGATAGCCATCGGGTCGCAGGGTGGCTACGGCTGATTTGAGCGTGTTGGCATCGGTGGCCAGGTCATCCCATTGCAGACGGGATGCGATGTCATCGGCACGCACAGCTAACTGCCAGCCCGGTACAGGTTGCCCTTGCACGGCCAATGACCATGACCTGCCGCTGCCCGCATCGCCCGACGCAGGCAAAAAACGACCGGTAATGTCGGTGTTGGACCGCTGGCTCCACAGGTCAAAGTCATACGTCCCCGCCTCATTGTTGTTCAGCGTGCCGCCCAGATCGGCCCGTCGCAGTTTTTGCAGGTGCAGCAGCGACACATCTGCCTGCCATTGCCAGTGCCCGGACGTACAAAGTGTGCAAAGTGGCCACCAGGGGGTGCCCAGCGTGATGCCATTGCCCGCCCAACTGGTGCTGGATGCAGACAATGAATAAGCCCGCTGTGCTGCCTGACGTGTGGGATCGGCCTCTGTGGCGGCGAGGGTGATGGCATCAGCATTGGCATCCAGCCAGGCCTGGGCGCGTACAAACCGGGCCACTCGCCAGCCGCTGGGGTGGCGGGCGGTAAGCTCTGCCCTGGCGGTTTGCAGGGCGCGACCTGCTTTGTTTGGCGCGGCCAGATAGTGGGGCCAGTCGGCTTGGCCCAGCGCCAAAACCGGCAGATCGACACCTGCGGACTCTTGCGCCACCACAGCAGCCAGCGTCCAGTCTGCCGAACTGTCAGCCAAGCAGGATGGGCCGTGCATCGCGGCGCAACAGATCAGGATCAGGCCACGCAAAACAAAAGACAAAGCCGGTCAAAACTGTTCAAAACTGTTCATAACTGTTCGTAACTGCCGTCAACATACGAGAGTACACGGGTGAGCGTCGAAAACTCACCCAGTAGCACGCCACCCTTGGTCAGTGGATAAATCGTCTGTGCTTTGTCTACGATCAGCCTGATGCCCTCGGTGCTCTCAAGCGTCAGCACATTTGACTCGCCGGACTTGCTGCCGCTCAAATTGATCGTCAAATTGCCTTGCACATATTGCCCACTCACAGATGATGATGAAGAACCTGCATCACTGTTGTTGCCCGTCAAGGTGACGTACAGGGTGGGGCGGTTGGGGATGGTGATTGTGCCGGACAGGCTCCCGCGCATTTGCAGCACATTGGTGCTGCTGATCGGGGTATTGGCGTTATAGGTGGCACGGTTCAGTTGCTCTGCGGTGATGCTGCCGTCAAAAAAGCCGACCCCATTGCGTTGCACACTGCCAGTAAACGACACCAAGGTGGGCGTGTAGTCTGTCCCAGAGGCATCAAGCTGAAAGGCCCCTGTTTTCAGGTCGCCCTTGATCGTGCTGGCGGCGGTTCCGCCGCTCAGTTTGAGCAGCATCTCCTGACTACCGTCGTGCGCCTGGTAGCCGCCCGTTCCGTCAGGCTTGCCCAGCACGTAAGAGCCATCGCCCAGCGCCAAGCGTGTTTCCAAAACCCCGGATTTGATCAGTTCTATCGAACCCGACAGCGCCAGTTTGTCGATGCCGCCGTTTTGCGTCAATACACCGGACAGCGCAACATGGTGCTTGTCACCCAGCAGTGTGGCGACCTGGTTGGGTTTGTACACCCAGTATTGCAAGGATGTGTCGTAATATGAAGATGGGTTGCTGGTGATCGAAAAATCAGGAGATAACTCGCCCACTAATTTAACCGTCGCAAGTTTCCCGCTGGTGTCGCGCTGTGTAACCAAGGTAGCGGCATTGCCTGGAAAAGCTGCACCGTAGTCGGTGCGAATTTCGTTATAACTTGTGGGCACGGTCTGGCAATAACTCACATTGGCAGGGCAGGTGGCTGCAGTATTGACATATTGGTTTGTGATGCTGTCCCAATACGAATAACCCATCGTATTGACCATCAGTTTGGCCTCTCGCGTCATGGTATAGACCGTAAACTGATCAGCAACGACGGGGTCAGGATTCAAGCGCACCCGGTAAGACCAGCGTGTACCGCAAAGTTCACCGACTGTGGTGCATTGTTTGGATACACCATTGTCATCGGTGGGCTGGATCACATCGCTGTATTGCACGGCTGAACCACATGCCACGTATTTGGCATCGGCCTTGCTGGTCGCGGCCACTTGGTAATTGGTATCACTGTAAAAGCCGCAGGCACCGTTGGTGACGGGGTTATTGCTGTAGTAGCCTACAAAATCATTGAATGTTCTCTGTTGCACAAAAGGGGCCGCAGGGGTTTTGATCACATCACGCCAGAATTGCTCGGCCCTCATGGCGAACTTCAGCGCATTGACACCGCCATTGGCGAGGGGTGCTGTGCGATTTTTCATATCGTCGGCGACCGCTTGCAGATCAGTTTGCAAAGACAGGTCTTTGGCGCTCAGGGCGGTGGCATTGCTGTTAAGCGCCGTCACAAAGGTCTTGGCCAAAGCCAAGGGGGTGAGCACAACAGGGTCTGGATTGGGCTTTGTGAGCACAATGTTGACCCAAAAACCCTCGGTGGGGGAGGGCGCTGTGGCAAATGGCAGATACGATTTTTTGGCCAGGTAGTCCGGTAAAGCCGTGGCACTGAGTGCCTCCAACCCGGGGCTATAAAACCGCCACCGAGAGCTGGGTGCATCCCAGGCCCACATCGTGCTGATGGCCTTGTCCGTAGCAGCCAGGCTGGTTTTAAGTCCGGTGTTGATCTGCGATGGGTTTTGGTTGCTTGCCGTGGCCGCCAGATTCCAGCCCTGTGCCAGATCAGCCTCTTGTAACGGGGCCGCTGCTGCAACGGGTGTGGCCGATGGGTCAGACACCACGGTGGCGATAGCGGCATTGACCCAGTAACCCTCTTTGGGGGTAATGCTGGATAAAACGTCATAACCCATGCGATTGGCATAGGTGGACAAGTCAGCGGGCAACATGGATGGCGCATAAAACGCCCACGTGCCACTGGTTTTGTTCCACTTCCAGACGGTGGTGATTTTGGTTTTGTCGCCAAAGCGGCTGGCTACGTCGATCGATGCCGCATCGCTGTTGCCCAACAGGTTCCAGCCTGCAGACAGATTGAGTGTCGAGGCCCCCGCCAGGGTGGGCAGACACAAACCCGACAAAATCAAACCATGAATCTTGTTGAACTTCATGAAAATCTCCAAAAAAATGAAGAGATCAGTTTAACGTGAAAGAAAGAAATAATAAATAATAGCAAAATTCATAAACCTATGACAACGCCACGCTTGTCGGTTTACGCCTTGCTAACCCGACCTACTGAATCATCTTTCATCGTAAGCGCTGCTGCGCCTCTGTACTGATAGGTCAAACCTCCAGGTTATCGATCAGCCGAGTGCTGCCTAAACGTGCGGCCCCCAGCACCACCAGGCCGCCGTTGTCACGCAAGGCCGTTACCTCGCTGGCGGCAGGCTGCATCAGGTCAGATCGCCTGCGGACCGTTAGATAGTCGGTTTGCCAACTGCGTGCATTCAGGGCCGATGCGGCGTTGGCCTCGATCGTGGCGATATCGGTGACCCCATTGCGCAAAGCCTGAACCATGCTTTGAAGCGTCATGGCCAGGTGAACGGCCTGGGTGCGCTGGTCCGCCGTCAGATAGGCGTTGCGCGACGACAGTGCCAACCCGTCAGGCGCACGCAGTGTGGCCACGCCCACCACGTCGATTGGCTGGGCAAACTGTTGCACCATGCGCCTGACCACCATCAACTGCTGGTAATCTTTTTGACCCAAAACCACCACGTGGGGCTGTACACATCCAAACAGTTTTTGAACCACCGTGGCCACACCCACAAAAAAACCTGGCCTAAAGTGACCCTCCAAAATGTCAGCCAGCTCAGGCGGAGGCTGTACCGTAAACACTTGGCGCTCGGGGTAAATTTCAGACTCAAGCGGAGCAAACACCACATCGCAACCGGTACCCGCTAAGGCTGCACAATCAGCGTCCAGTGTGCGGGGGTAGGTGTCAAAGTCCTCATGCGGCAAAAATTGCAGGCGATTGACAAAAATACTGACCACCAGCACGTCGCACAAAGGCCTGGCAGCTTGCACCAGCGCCAAGTGTCCCGCATGTAAATGGCCCATGGTGGGCACCAGGGCCGGTCGCTTATAAGCCGCAAGGTGTTGGTGCAAAGCGGCTATCGTTTTGATGATTAACATAAAAAATTGGTTTCTCGTTAAAAAAACAGGCTATATTTTCAATCTCTATTTTCACTTTTCAGGAACTTACCATGAAACTTGTCCGCACACTGCTTACCCCCCTGCTTGGCCTCTGGCTATGTGTTCATGCAGCCACTGCCGCACAGCCACCGGCCACCGATAGAAAAGTGGTGGTGGGCTACCAGACCGACGCTTTGCCTTTTCAGGTGGGCATTGCCAATGGCGATTACGTTAAATCCAGCGGCTACCACATTGACTTTCGCAGGTTTAACTCAGGGGCAGACGTGATGACCGCCATGGCATCGGGCGACGTGCAGGTGGGTTATGTCGGCTCAAGCCCATTGGCAGCGGCTGCTTCACACGGGCTGGATGTCAAGGCGTTTTACATGACATCAGTGTCGGGCATCGACGAGGCCCTGGTGGTCAGAAATGGCTCAGGCATTCACACGGTGGCCGATCTGTTGGGTAAAAAGCTGGCGGCTGCTCCTGTTTCTACCGATCATTACCAGTTGTTGGCTCTGATCAAACACCAAGGGTTGTCCGAGAAACAAGTGCAAGTGTTCGCCATGCCTCAGCCCGAGATCGTCGCAGCTTACAACCGAGGCGACATTGACGGCGGCTTTGTCTGGGACCCTGCACTGACCGCACTCAAGGCCAATGGCAAGGTTTTGGTCACATCCAAAGACGTGGCCGACATGGGAGCGCCTACTTTTAGCGCCTGGGTAACGACCGGCACTTTTGCACAGCAACACCCCGCATTTTTGAAGGCCTTTGCCGCAGTTACCGAGAAATACGCCCAGTCATTTTTAACCCAAAAATCGGCCTGGACCGCCACCAGTGACAACGCCAAATTGTTAGCTAAATTTTTGGGCGGTACAGCGGTTAATCAGGCCGCAGCACTGCAAAACTTGTCGCTGTTACCCTCCTTCAGTGCGCAGTCGTCTGTGGCGTGGCTTGGCGGTGGACAGGCCTCTGGTGTGGCTCAAATTCTGAAAAGCACCTCGGCCTTTTTGCGCGACAACAAAAAAATCTCGCAGGTTTTGCCCAGCTACGCTGCCTGCGTCACGCCTGACTTTGTCAAATAAACAGGGCTGATCTACAAGACCGATCACAAAACTGACGCACGCCACACCATGCTGCGGATCAACGAGGCGAGCGTCTTTTTTGCAGGCAGCCGTGGCGCTGCTGTCCACGCTTTGGACCGGGTGTCGCTGGACATCCCGGAGGGCAGCTTTGTGGTGGCGCTGGGCACATCCGGCTGCGGAAAATCGACGCTGCTCAACGCCATGGCGGGGTTTTTGCCTTTGTCATCGGGCAGCATCACCCTAAGTGGCCGCCCCATCACGGGGCCTGGGGCAGACCGTGGTGTGGTGTTTCAAAAAGACTCGCTGCTGCCCTGGAAGTCCGCCCTGGACAACGTGGCCCTGGGCTTGCAGTTTGCCGGGGTGCCACGTACGGTTCGGCGGGCACGCGCCCTGGAGTTGTTGGGTCTGGTGGGCCTACAGGACTTTGCCCACGCCATGCCCCACGAACTGTCGGGTGGAATGCGCCAGAGGGTGGGCATTGCCCGGGCGCTGGCACCTGACCCCGCTATTTTGCTGATGGACGAGCCTTTTGGGTCGCTCGACAGCCTGACCAGAGAGCAAATGCAAGAGTTGCTGGTGTCGGTCTGGTCACGCACTGGCAAGCGGATATTTTTTATCACCCATTCGATCGAAGAGGCCTTGGTGCTGGGCACTCAGCTTGTCGTGATGTCGCCGCGCCCGGGGCGGGTTGTGGCGCGATTTGACCTTGATTTTGTTCATACCCTGGGGCAGGGCGGCAGCCCGCTGGGTGTCAAAACATCGCCAGAATTTGCGCGGCTGCAAGCCCACATTCGCACTCTGGTGCATCGCACGGTCGATGGTCTAACAGTCCTTCACCCAGCAACCAGAATTTGAGCAGGGGTTGATACGCCGCCAGCCCTCTACCAGGCGCGGGGCGTAAACATCGCTGTGTTACTCACTTCGATGCCTTCACCGTTTTGGCACAGCACATAAAACCCTTGCTCTTGGGCATACGCTTTCACTTCGTCACGGGCTACCATGGTTGCCAGTGCGCCCAGAGCGCGGTGGTTTTTGTACAAAGGCAGCAGGCGCTTGAGTTTTTCCATGCGTTCCAAGTGCTTGTCCACATGCGCCAGGGTCAATTGGCTTTTACATTCCACGGCAACCAGCACACCG
>CAIJOK010000080.1 GCA_903822205.1 uncultured beta proteobacterium
CAGTAGTGCGTGACTTGCGTGTCGTATGGCTTCGGTCTTGGAGTTTTTTTGCATAGAAGGAATAGTAACAAGCACCGGCATCTGAATTCATCTGAATCGGCATGCGACTTCACCTCTGTCCCGCTTTAAGTGGGAAGCCAAAAAATCTTATAACACCCAAGCGCCACTTTTACATTTACCAAACAAACAGGCTGAAATTTCATTTCCCGCACGGAGTATCAAAATCCCTTCTAGCTTTCAAAAGGGAGACTATTCTGAAAAATATAAAGTTATGCTTCAAAATGATATGTGTCTATCTAAAGATGGTTTTAATGATAATGAAGTAAAAATAAAAGGGTGTTTTGCTTGGGGTCAGAAAAAAATATCAGAATATATAAAAAACGGAAATCACTTTGTTGTCAAAAAGAGTCTGTCAACAATTTATTATTTTCTTAACAATGAAGATCAGTATATTGCACCATCTGATACAATCTCAGACGAAGAGTGTGGGGTAAAACGAAACACAGATGCAAAAGAAGAAATGAGGACAATGGGCCTGGATTTTGATTATTCAAAACCCATTTCACTTATTAAGTATCTTATCAATATGCTACCTGTTGATAATGTAGAGGATCAATTTTTAGTTTTGGATTTTTTTGCTGGCTCATCTACAACCGCAAATGCCGTTATGAAGCTAAATTCAGAAGATGGTCAAAAACGGAACTTCATCATGGTTCAATTACCTGAGCCTTGCGATGAAAATAGCGATGCGTTCAAATCTGGCTACAAAACCATCTCCGAAATCAGCAAAGAACGCATTCGCCGTGCCGGAGCCAAAATAAAGGCAGACAGTGCCATCACAGCCCCCCATCTGGATATTGGCTTTCGTGTCCTGAAAATAGACAGTTCCAATATGATGGATGTGTATTACACACCCGATGATCTGGCGCAACACCAATTATCAGGCATGATCGACAATATCAAAAAAGACCGCACATCAGACGACTTGCTGTTTCAGGTATTGCTGGACCTGGGTATTGATCTGGCATCGCCCATCACGCAAGAAACCATGGCTGACAAAACCGTCTATTTTGTCGATGGCAACACACTGGCCGCATGTTTTGACACCGGCATCAACGAAGAATTGGTCCAACTGCTGGCCAAGCGCCAACCACAGCGGGCAGTATTCAGGGATGCGGGCTTTGCCAACGATAGCGAGAAAATAAACGTTGAACAGATATTCAAAGTATTGTCGCCCCACACCCAGATTAAAACGATTTAAGGTGAAAGAAAATTTGCAGAGAAATATGAAACTCAAATTCAAAAAACAAGCCTATCAGACCGATGCCGTTGATGCCGTTGCAGATTGCTTTGCTGGGCAAACCAAGCATGAGGGTGTGAACTATCTTGTCAACCCGGGCCACGCAGAGGATACCGGCGGTCAGGCCGCAGCCGCGCTGCAAACTGAGGGCTTCAAAAATGCGGATATAGCTTTGACCCCCAGCCGGATATTGCACAACATCCACACCGTGCAGCACAAACAAAACCTGCCTTTGTCAGACAAGCTGGTCAAAACCAAAGTATGTGACGTAAATCTGGATGTGGAAATGGAAACCGGCACGGGCAAAACCTATTGCTACATCAAAACCATGTTTGAGCTGAATGCCCGCTATGGATGGAGCAAATTTATCGTGGTGGTGCCCAGTATTGCCATCCGCGAGGGGGTCTTTAAGACGCTCGAAATCACGGCAGAGCATTTTATGGAAGATTACAAAAAGCGTGCCCGTTTTTTTATCTACAACTCCAAACAATTGCACCAACTGGAAAGCTTTGCCAGCGATGCAGGCATCAATATGATGGTGATCAACGCACAAGCCTTTAACGCCACGGGCAAGGATGCCAGGCGCATTTATGAAGAACTGGATGATTTTCAGTCACGCAAACCCATCGACGTGATCAGCGCCACTCGGCCCATTCTGTTTTTGGACGAGCCGCAAAAGATGGAAGGCGACAAAACACTGGATTCTCTGGCAAACTTCAAACCACTGGCGGTATTGCGGTATTCGGCCACCCACAAAACATCCCACAATAAAATTTACCGGCTGGATGCGCTCGATGCTTACAACCAAAAGCTGGTCAAAAAAATAGCTGTGCGCGGTATCTCGGTCAAAGGCCTGACAGGCACCCACGCCTATTTGTATCTGGAGTCGATCGAAATATCCACCAGCACACCCGTGGCACGGCTTGAATTGGAGATAAAACAAAACAACGGCATCAAGCGGGTATTGCGTCGACTGGTGATCCATGATAATTTATTTGACCTGTCGGGTCACCTGGAACAATACCGGGGCTTTGTGGTGTCCGAGATCGATGCACGGACCAACACGGTCAGCTTTACCAACGGACATGCGTTGATGGCGGGCCAGGCCACGGGCGATGTCAGTGAGCCTGTGTTGCGCCGAATCCAGATACGGGAGGCTATCAAAGCCCATTTTGACAAAGAACAATCCTTGTTTGACCAGGGCATCAAAGTATTGTCGCTGTTCTTTATTGATACCGTCAGCAAATACCGCAGCTATGGCAACGAATCTGGCAGTACTGGAGATCAAGCCGTCACTGGCAATACCCGATGGCAGCCCGGTGAATATGCCAGGATATTTGAGGAAGAATATGCACAGCATCTGGCAGAGGTTTTGCCCCCCACAGAAACGCCTGATCACACGCCTTATCACAAATACCTGAAAGGTATTGCAACCGACAAAACGCATAATGGTTATTTTGCGATTGACAAGAAAACCCGGCGCATGGTGGACCCGCAGACAGGCAAAAAGTCCACAGAGGCCGACGATGTCGATGCGTATGATTTGATTTTGAAGGACAAAGAAAGATTATTGTCGTTTGACGAGCCGGTTCGTTTTATCTTTTCGCACTCGGCCCTGCGCGAGGGCTGGGACAATCCCAATGTGTTTGTGATCTGCACACTCAAACACAGCGACAACATGGCCAATACGGTCAGTCGCCGCCAAGAAGTGGGGCGCGGACTGCGTCTGTCGGTCGATCAGCATGGCGACCGCATGGATAACCCCGCCACGGTGCATCAGATCAACGTGCTGACCGTGGTGGCCAGCGAGAGTTACCAGGATTTTGTGACGGCCTTGCAGCGTGACATCAGCGATGGCTTGTCCGATCGGTCACGACTGCCCTCGGTCCGCGATGACCGCAACGCCAGAATCAACCCGCTCAATGGTAATTTTGACAAGGCAGAGTTCAAAGCGCTTTGGAATTGCATCAACAGCAAAGCCGCCTACACCGTTCAATTTGAAACCTCCGAGCTGATAACCAAGTGCATCAAAGCACTGGGGGCAGAGCTGAAAGTCAGCCCCATGCAGTACATCGTGGTGGCGGGCCAGCAATCTGATATTGCGACTTATGACGGTATTCGCCAGGGAGAATCGTTCAAAGTGACGGATTCGACGACAGACTTGTACCGTGCGTCAGCCCATTCTGCCGTCAAATACGACTTGATTGGCCGATTGGCTGGCGAGACTCAACTGACACGGGTGACGGTGGCCAATATCTTGCAGGGTATTGATAAGACCGTATTTGATCAATACCGCAGCAACCCTGAGGACTTTATGCAAAAAGCGGCGCGCCTGATCAACGAACAAAAAGCCACGGTGATCGTTGAACATATTGCATATAACCCCACGGGCGACACGCACACCCTGGATATTTTTACCCGCGACAAGCCCAAAGAAGACTTTGGCAGGGCGGTCAAGACCAAACACCATATCTGCGATTATGTTTTTACGGACTCCAAAAACGAGCGCGATTTTGTGCAAGAACTGGATGCCAGCACCGAGGTGATGGTTTATGCCAAACTCCCGCGTGGTTTTTTTATCCCCACCCCTGTGGGTCATTACAACCCCGATTGGGCTATTGCGTTCAAGGCAGGCAAAATCAAACATCTCTATTTTGTTGCAGAAACCAAGGGATCAATGTCCAGCATGGAATTGCGCAAAATCGAAGAATGCAGAATCGAATGCGCCCGCAAATTCTTTGCCAAAATCACAGCCGACCAGGTTAAATACGATGTGGTCAATAGTTATGGCAAACTGATGGAACTGATGGAACTGATGGAATTGTCGGCATCGGCATCGGCATCGTCATCACATTATAATAATAAGTAATATACTTTATAAATAATCTAATGATAACAATCCAATCGTCACTGTTCAGACCCTTTTGTTTTTATGTCACGACGAAACGTTGTACTTCGTCCGTCACACGTGTCTGTTGGCACAACGCCGTTTTGGCATTTTTGCGTCAGTCTTGATCTTGCCTTGATCTTGCCTTGATCCGACCGTGCTGCCCCCTGCCCTCGGTCGGATGGGCCCAAAAATCAATCTGTGATAATTCTTGGACACTTTTTGGGGAACTTTCATGGCCTTGGACTCTGCCTCTGTACCGCCCGGCATCAGTGATCAAATTGATGCCCATTTGCTGCACACCATCGGGGTCGAGCCTGACCGTGCGTCTGTCGGCAACCTGATGCAAGCTGTCGCACAGGTGGCAAGAGCCCAGCTTTCAGAGCGTTGGGTGCAAACCCAAATTCGTGAGCGCGAGTCCAAGGCCCGCCGCGTGGTGTATTTGTCGATGGAATTCCTGATGGGGCGTACCCTGTCCAATGCGCTGGATGCGCTGGGCCTGACCACCGCTGCCGCCAGCGGCCTGCAGCAACACGCACAGCAACTTGAGGACATCGCCAGTGTTGAGCTTGACGCAGCATTGGGCAACGGCGGCCTAGGGCGGCTGGCAGCCTGCTTTTTGGACTCGATGGCCACGCTGGGTTTGCCGTCCATCGGCTATGGCATTCGCTACGAATACGGCATGTTTGCCCAAGAGGTTCAGGGCGGGTGTCAGGTGGAATACCCTGATTCCTGGCTCAAGGACGGCACCCCATGGGAGTTTCCACGTCTGGACATCACCTACCCTGTTTACTTTGGCGGTTGGGTCACGCACCAGGGCGGACGGGCCATCTGGCAGCATGCCGGTGAGGTTGCCGCCAAGGCCTACGACATGGTGGTCCCAGGCCACGCCACAGAGGCTGTGAGCACCCTGCGCCTATGGCGGGCCGCCGCACCCGATCACATTGACCTTGGGGCCTTCAACATTGGCGACTATGCCCGTGCTGCCAACGCCAAGAATGAATACGAAAACATTTCTTGGGTGCTTTACCCCAACGACAGCACACCGGCAGGGCGCGAGCTGCGGCTGAAGCAAGAGTATTTTTTTGTAGCAGCTTCGATGCAGGACCTGATCAGGCGACATCTTGAGGAATACCCCAGTCTGGACAGTCTGGCCGACCATGTGGCCATTCACCTGAATGACACCCACCCGGCCATCGGTGTGGCTGAGCTGATGCGGATTTTGTGCGACCTTCACGACATGCCTTGGGCGCAGGCCTGGACGCTGTGCGGCAAAACGTTTTCTTACACCAACCATACCCTGATGCCCGAAGCCCTCGAGACCTGGCCCGTCGCGCTGATGCAGCATGTATTGCCGCGCCACCTTGAGATCATCTTTCGCATCAACAAAGAATTTTTAGACTATGCCGCACGCATCAGGCCTGGTGACAGTGAGTTATTGAAACGCCTGTCGCTGATCGACGAGGTGGGCGACCGCAGGGTTCGCATGGCGCATCTGTCGGTGGTGGGCAGTCACCACATCAATGGCGTGTCCGCATTGCATTCTGAACTGCTGGTGCGAACGATTTTTGCCGACTTTGCCACTATTTGGCCCGATCGCTTTACCAACATGACCAACGGAGTGACCCCCAGGCGCTGGCTGGCACAGGCCAATCGCGGTCTGTCGACGCTGATCGACGACACCCTGGGTACAGCTTGGCGACTGGATCTGGATCAGCTCAAGGGCCTGAGCGCTCACCGCAGCGATGCTGCCTTTGCCAGCCGGTTCATGGCCATCAAACGCGCCAACAAAGTGCGCCTGGCCGCTCTGATCCTCAAGACAACCGGCATCCAGGTCAGCCCGGACAGCCTGTTTGACGTACAGGTCAAGCGCATCCACGAGTACAAACGCCAGTTGCTCAATGTGCTGCACGTGGTCACCCGTTACCAAGCCATTTTGGCCAATCCCCAGGCCCCGTGGGTTTCTCGTACTGTGATTTTTGCCGGAAAGGCAGCCTCAAGCTACCAGGCCGCCAAGTCCATTATTCGTTTGATCCACGATGTGGGCATCACCATCAACAATGACCCCCGCATCGGCGACAAGCTTAAGCTGATTTTTGTCCCCAATTACGGCGTGTCTGTGGCCGAGACCATCATCCCGGGGGCCGATCTGTCTGAGCAAATCTCGACCGCAGGCACCGAGGCCTCGGGCACTGGCAACATGAAGCTCGCTTTGAACGGCGCTCTGACCATCGGCACCGACGACGGTGCCAACATCGAGATCAGGCAAAACGTGGGCGATGACAACATTTTTATCTTTGGCCTGAAAACCCAGGACGTTCGCGATCTGCGGGTGGCTGGCTATCACCCGATCAACTATTACGAAAGCAACCCCATCCTTAAGTCCGTCCTGGATGCGATCGCCAACGGACAGTTTTCGCCCGATGAGCCTGGCCGCTACAGCACCCTGATCAACCCCCTGGTGTGGGGCGGTGACCATTACATGCTGCTCGCAGACTATGCCTCGTACGTTGAGACCCAGTCCAAAGTGGACGACTTGTACCGTCAGCCATCGCTGTGGTGCGAACGCGCCATCAGTAACGTAGCGGGCATGGGGGTGTTTTCGTCAGACCGTACCATCGCCCAATATGCGCAGGACATCTGGCACACGGCCCCCATCACCGGATGATCTTGTGCTGGGTATCCCTACCTTGCCTGCCCCTGTGTCTGTGATTCTCTTGATCGACCGGTCACAAGTCTGTCCCCACAAGATATCCTGATATACCCTGATCAATGCAGCTTGATGACGCTTGATTGGCGAATAGGTTGCTGGCCATCCTGTTACCCTGCTACCCCGTTACCCCGTTACCCCGTTACCCCGTTATAGGCCCATGATCGTCTGCTCACTGACCGTCCTCTCACTTCCTACACCCTGACATGTTACGAAGCCACGATATTTTGATGATTTGCCAAGGCCGCCACGGTGACCCCTTTGCCGTGCTAGGACCTCATGACACCCGTTCTGGTCGTACCTCGGTGCGGTGTTTTTTGCCAGATGCCTTGAATGTGACCATCATCCCGGACAACCCCGAGTTGGCTGCTTGTGTGCTCAAACCACGCACGGTAGGTTTTTTTGAGGGCAAGATCAAAATGCCCCACGATGCGCCCTATCGGCTGCAGGTGGACTGGGCAAGTGGTTTGCAAATCACCCTCCACGACCCCTACCGCTTTCCGGTGATGATCAGCGAATTGGATGTTTGGCTATTGGCCGAGGGCACCCATCTGCGTCCCTGCGAAGTGCTGGGGGCTGTGCCCTGTACGACAAACGGCATCAGCGGCACACGGTTTGCCGTGTGGGCACCCAACGCTGCAAGGGTGAGCGTTGTGGGCGACTTCAATTTTTGGAATGGTCTGCGTCACCCCATGCGGCTGCGCAGCGAATGCGGTGTCTGGGAGCTTTTTGTGCCTGACATCGCAATGGGAGCCAGGTACAAGTATGAAATCCTCACGCAGCGCGGTGAGGTTCTGCCGCTGCGGGCCGACCCCTACGCCCTACAGTCAGAGTTGCGTCCAGCCACAGCCAGCGTGGTGGCCCCCCTGCCCCCCAAAGTGCTGCCGTCTGACAAGCGCAAACAGGCCAATGCCCTGGATGCCCCCATCAGCATCTATGAGGTTCACTTAGGCTCTTGGCGGCGTGTGCCAGAGGACGATTACCGATGGCTAACGTGGGATGAACTGGCCAACACGCTGGTGCCCTACGTGCGGGACATGGGCTTTACCCACATTGAGCTGATGCCCATCAGTGAACACCCGTTTGATGGCTCGTGGGGGTATCAGCCTGTGGGCATGTACGCCCCCACGTCGCGCTTTGGTGATGCAGCGGGTTTTGGCCGACTGGTCACGCGCTGTCACGAGGCCGGCATCGGGCTGATCCTCGACTGGGTGCCTGCGCACTTTCCCACCGACGGCCATGGCTTGGTGCGTTTTGATGGGACCCACCTGTATGAATACGCTGACCCACGTGAAGGTTTTCATAACGACTGGAACACCTTGATTTACAACCTGGGGCGCACCGAGGTTCGCAACTTTTTGGTGGGCAACGCGCTGTATTGGCTGGAGCGCTTTGGGGTGGATGGCCTGCGCGTCGATGCTGTGGCCTCGATGCTGTACCGAGATTACAGCCGCATCGATGGTGAATGGATACCCAATGTGCATGGTGGCCGCGAAAACCTAGAGGCTATTGCCTTTTTGAAACGGGTCAATGAGGTGATCGGGATCGAGCGCCCAGATGCCATCACCCTGGCCGAAGAATCGACCGCCTACCCCGCTGTGTCGCGCCCCACCTTTGCCGGCGGCCTGGGTTTTCATTACAAGTGGAACATGGGCTGGATGCACGACACCCTGGCCTACTTGGCGCATGACCCTATCCATCGCAAATACCATCATGGCGATATCAGCTTTAGTCTGGTCTATGCCTTTCATGAAAACTTTGTCTTGCCCATTTCGCATGACGAGGTGGTGCATGGCAAGGGGTCACTTTTAACCAAAATGCCTGGCGACCGCTGGCAGCAACTGGCCAATGTGCGTGCCTTTTTGGGCTATATGTTTGGGCATCCGGGCAAAAAACTGCTGTTCATGGGCTGCGAATTTGCCCAGGAGCGCGAGTGGAGCCACGACCACAGTCTGGACTGGCATCTGCTGGACGATCCCGCTCATGCCGGAGTGCAGCGTTTGGTGCGCGACTTGAATGATCTTTACCGTGCAACACCTGCGCTGTACAGCCTGGACTTTGAACCCGCAGGTTTTGAGTGGATCGACTATCACGATGACAACCACTCGGTCTATAGCTTTGTTCGGCGCGGCGCAGCAACCCATTCCATCATGTTGGTTGTATGCAACTTTACGCCCAGTGTGTGGCACGACTACCGGCTGGGAGTGCCGCACCCCGGCATCTACCGTGAGCGCTTGAACACCGATTCCAGCCGCTACGGCGGCAGCAATGTGGTCATTCCCACAGGGGCGGCCACCAGCACGGACACCCCTTGGCATGGCCGGCCTGATTCGATTCAGATCACACTGCCGCCATTGGCTACAGTGTTCATGGAATGGAACGCCTGATCCACGTCACCCCGCTGGCCGGCAGGCCTTGGCCCCTGGGTGCCAGTTTTGACGGTCATGGTGTGAACTTTGCCGTTTTCTCGGCCCACGCCCAGGCCATCGAACTGTGCCTGTTCGATGCCACTGGCATCCGCGAACTGGCCAGACACCACTTACCGGCTCAAACCAACGACGTGTGGCATGGCTATTTGCCAGACGCAGCGCCTGGATTGCTGTATGGTCTGCGTGCCTATGGCCCGTGGCGGCCCGATCAAGGCCACCGCTTTGACCCTTCCAAACTGCTGCTTGACCCCTATGCCCGCGAGATCGTGGGCGAATTTATCTGGAGTGGCGATCAGATCATCACCGAACGCGACCCCCTTCGGCGTACCAATACCCACAATAATGCCGCTTTGGCCCTCAAGGCCCGTGTCACTGACGACCACTTTGACTGGGGTGATGATGCCAGTCCGATGATCACGGATACTGTGCTGTACGAGTGCCACGTCAAGGGCTACTCCATGCTTAACCCGCTGATTCCACCCTCTTTGCGAGGTAGCTACGCCGGTTTGGCACATCCAGCTTCGATCAACTACCTCAAACAATTGGGCGTGACATCGGTCAGTCTGTTGCCCGTGCATTACAGCCTGAGCGAAGACCGCCTGATCGGCATGGGTCTTTGCAACTACTGGGGCTACAACACCATCGGTTTTTTTTGTGTCAATCCTCGCCTGGCCAGCGGTAGCCGGGGTATGTCTGCACGCGACGAGTTTCGTGGCATGGTGCGGGCCTTGCATGCCGCCGGGCTTGAGGTCATCCTGGACGTGGTCTATAACCACACCGCAGAGTCTGGCGAGACCGGCCCCACCATCAGTTTTCGCGGGCTGGACAATGCCAATTACTACCGACTACAAGCCAATGACTTGGCACACTATGAAAACTTGAGTGGCTGTGGCAATACCTTGGATGTGCGCCAGCCTGTGGTGCTGCAATTGGTCATGGACAGCCTGCGCTATTGGGTAACCGACATGCACGTTGACGGTTTCAGGTTTGACCTGGCATCCATTCTGGGCCGCACAGACAGCGGATTTAGTCCGCAAGGCGCTTTTTTTACCGCCGTGGCCCAAGACCCCGTCCTGTCACACGTCAGAATGATCTCCGAGCCTTGGGATCTTGGGCCTGGAGGCTATCAGGTGGGTGGGTTTCCGCGCCATTGGCACGAGTGGAACGATAAGTTCAGAGACGGCATGCGCAAATTTTGGGTACAGGCAGCAGCCTCTGGTCACAGTGGCACTTGTGGCGAATTTGCCATGCGACTGTGCGGGTCATCGGATGTGTTTCAGCAACGCCGCCGCGTGCCGTCCAAGTCCATCAATTACGTGGTGTCACACGATGGCTTTACGCTGCGTGACCTGGTCAGCTACAACGAGCGCCATAACCAAGCCAACGGCGAAAACAACCGCGACGGCCAAGGTGAAAACCACAACTTTAATTGTGGGGTCGAAGGCCCCACGGCGGACACTGCCGTCAACAGCCTGCGTACACGGCTGCAACGCGCCATGCTGGCCTCAACCCTGCTGTCACAGGGCACCCCCATGCTTTGTGCAGGCGACGAAATCGGCCACACACAAGACGGCAACAACAACCCCTACTGCCAGGACAATGCCACTACCTGGATCAAATGGGAGGCCATGGACAAAGACCTGTTGGCATTTACGCAACATGTGATGCAGATCAGGCGGCAATCACTGCCATTTGCCAACCTTTGGTACAGCGGTTTGTCCGATGCTGACGGGGTTTATGACCTGTCATGGCTTAACCCCAATGGCAGCGCCCTACAGGCTGACGCCTGGCAAAACCCCGGCATCCACGCCATGGCATGTCTGATAGGCAAACCCGGACGATCCAAATCACCCTTGCTATGGCTGATCAACGCGGGCCATGACACCCGCCCATTCGTGCTGGCACGCGGTCAATGGCAAGTGATGTTGGACACCAGCTTGCCCCAGGGCAAAATAGACCGGCTGTGCTCAGGCGGGTCTTTGTTTACGGTCAAGGCCCATAGTTTGATCTTGCTACAGCAGACCGGAACGCGGCCCCTCACAAGATGATGAGCAGCACGATGTTTGACAGCACCGGCGTGGGACTGCCATTGCCCCACCAGGCGCAGAGGTCGGCTGACCCGCCAAGGCACAAACCTGCCGACCAAAGTCTTCCACCTGTGCCCAGTCCGTAAACTCAATGACAGCCTTGGGGTCTGTTGGACCATGGGTGATCAGCATGATCAGGCGGATCATCAGGCGGTCAATAAAACCATAGCGCGGATAGTCCAACTTGCCGGCAAACACACCCAATAGACGGGGCCTCCAGGTGATTTGTCGCAAGAACTTAAGCATGTACGGGTTGGTGTCCGGGCGGTTCTTCTCGGGCTTGCGAGCCACGATATTGACTGTAAAGAATGCACCGTTTTTTTGCGTCAAGATGTTCAGATGGCTTTCAATGAACTGCGCCACAGCAGGCTGGTGTTTGCCATAGCGAATACTGGCCCCCACCACAATGCAGTCGCAACCGGCTAGGTCAGCGCTTGTGGCCTGCGCTAAGGGCAACACCTGTACTTGACAGTCCTGTTGCGCCATCACGTGCATCAGGCGGTCGCAAATACGCAGGGTGTGACCGTCGGTGGTCGAATAAATGATCAAAATTTTGGGCTTCATGGGTCACTTTGTTCACATCAGGGACTGTCCTTGACCCCCGATCATCGCACGGTGCCATCTTGATTCGGATGAAATCATTCCCCATCCATCCGTCCGATGTGTGCTTCTTGACCTGATGGGATCACCAGTTGGGTCACTCGCAGTCTGTGCTACAGTCTACCCCCTTGCCCCGTTGCCCAGGTGGCGAAATTGGTAGACGCATCAGCTTCAGGTGCTGACGCCCTAACAGGCGTGGAAGTTCGAGTCTTCTCCTGGGCATCAAGACCGTTTTTGTGGCCTTTTACATCGAGCCACAGAATCGCACAAAACTCATAAAAAACAAGGGGTTTCACGGTTACTGGTTATCGCGAATTGCTTAGATTTAGGTCACTAGAATCTCTCGACCAGCTCAATACCGAACGCAAGCCGGTTATCTCTGGCTTGCAACGCGTCACCGGCCAACCCACTGCTGTCGCTGCGCCGTTAGTGGTGCAGCCGACTTTAAGTTCGAATTTCCTGATACGCATGGAATCGTGAATGGTTACCCGCGTAGCAAAACGATTACAGCGTTGCGAGCTATTGCATTGCGTATTAGCTGCACGGAAAAGGCTTGCGATGGAACCTTTAGCCTTGCGTGATCAAATTTGCGTGAGTGATATGGGAAGTACTCTACACACAGTACTTTTTGCGCCACGGTCTTGCGCCCTTTGGCATCTATTAGTCTTGAGAACTTCTGTTCCCACCATTTGCGTCCATGCGCATCCAGATCGGGATTGAGCCAGAAAAATGGGTATAGCCCGTGCTCAAATCGAAGGTTTTTTCATGACATATCGATAAATTGTGCGCACCTATGATGACGCAGATCGTCGGGGGAAAATCCAGGATTGAGTGCCAAAACGACGATTGGCGCTAATGGATTGCCAATAAAAGGTTCAGGCAATAACTCAAGGTGTATGCACAGGTCTAGACGCGCCGACTTGTTAAAAGTCAAAATAGTCCCTAAATCATCTGCCAGAGCAATCGGATGGCTTTAATGATGGATAAGTCGATGTTGACGCTCCCGCGTGGGAATGCACTTTAAACAGTCGTTGATGCCGGAACATTTTGGAAGACAACGATAAAAGGTTTCGATGTCCAATTCGGTGAGTGTCTTTACACCATCCATGATGCCTCGCCGTATTTCGTTCGCAGTTCCAAAACCCGATTGCCTGAACCGCCGTTCAGTTGATCGTATTCCCATTGGATAGGATTGTTTTTGATGTACTGCCGAATGCTTGATAATTCTTGTTCGTTACGGATAATATGTTCCCAATAATTGATCTGCCATAATTTGCCCATCGTTTGATGGTTGGATTTGTAAATTTTCAAACAGGCGTTGGCCACCAATGATTTATAGGCACCCACAATATCCCCTACGGTAACGCGCCGATCTGGGGAAAACGTATTGGGGGCAACCGCAAGGGTTGTCCCTACAATTTCGGACGATGTCGTGGGGGCAACCGCAAGGGTTGTCCCTACAATTTCGGACGACATCATGGGGGCAACCGCAAGGGTTGTCCCTACAATTTCGGACGATGTCGTATTGGGGGCAACCGCAAGGGTTGCCCCTACAATTTCGGACGATGTCGTATTGGGGGCAACCGCAAGGGTTGTCTCTACAATTTCGGACGATGTCGTATTGGGGGCAACCGCAAGGGTTGTCCCTACAATTTCGGACGATGTCGTAAGTCAGAAAAATAAAGTTATTTAGCATTGAATGCAATAATTTAATTTACCAAAAAATTGTTCAAGATGTCACTTTCAAAGTATCGTA